>JAYVSC010000126.1:0-2026 GCA_043775705.1 Spirochaetales bacterium
CTGAAACCCCTCGGCCTCATTCGGGACGCAAGGAATATCGAACGCCTCTATTTCAAGAATATTAATACTGACGCCCTGATCAAGGTACGCCTTGACGGAAGCGAGGAAAACGGAGTCCAACTGATGGATACCTCATCAAGCCAATACACGCTCAAAATAAACGGAAGCACATATCTCGTCTCAGGAGTCCCCCAATGAAATATACCCGCATTTTATCCCTGCTCACCGCAGCATGCCTTCTCATAGCTGCATTCCTTTTCGCCTCATGTGCGTCCTTCATGGGGAACAAGGATAAGTTTCCCCCGCTGAACGGAATGATATATGACCGCGAAAATCGCCCGGTAACCGACGCTTCAATCCAGATAGACGGCGCCTACGCCGCATCAAGCGACATACACGGACATTTCTCGCTGGCGAATGTAAAACAGGGACTCACCCATCATCTCCTGGTGACAAAAAAGGGATTCGAACAATCCGAGGTTGACCTGATTTACTCGGACCCGACCCAAGTCCTCTATATCAACATGTTTACGGCCGGCCAATTGATCTCCGAGGCGGAAAAATCCCTCCAGGCCCAGGATTGGACACTTACCCAATCCTTTCTCGCCCGAGCCCAGGCCGCCGGTGGTGACCAGACCGCGATGAGCTACCTTAACGCTGTCCTTCTGATAAAAACCGATAAATATCCCGAAGCCGTATCCGCCCTGAAAGCCCTTGAGCTCACCTCAGGAAAAACAGATCCGTATATATACCTTTTCCTTGCGGATATCTACCAATACCATATGGCAGACAATGTGACAGCCCGCGAGTATTTACAGAAATTCCTCGAATCAAGATCTGACCCGGACGTTGAGCTGCGCATGAAGGAGATTGATAAAGAAATTGATTCGCTTCGCACCCCGTAATGTAATCAACACAATTTACGCGTACTCAATTCCCTATCGCCTGCATCGGGCAAAAACGCGTGCACTTGCCGCAGTTGGTGCATTTGGTTTCATCGATCTCGGGAAGGCCGTTACCTTTTTGCGAGATTGCCCCGACCGGGCATACACGGATCGACGGACACGGATGGTTTGCCGGACAGCGGTGTTTATTGATAGTCATGTTAAAACTCCTAACTCAAAAATGGTTGAGTCAAATATACATAATCGATCAAAAAAACAATGTGACTAAATCACGGTTATGATGATCGGGGATATCTCTTGACCCTCATTTTTGCATAGAAGACTTCTGCTTAGCGTGCGCACGCATGGTCTGCACCATGCGCATGGCAGAGGTCGCCCTTGTCAAGAAGATCACCTTTGAGATAGAGCTCGACGGCCTGTCTGGCCTTTCCCGAGGCTCCCTTGATTGTCTGTATGCCGTTGCCCGAGAGCACCTTTACGGCGCCGTCGCCGATACCGCCTGCGATCAGTATCGTAATACCGTTTTGCGCAAGGGTGCTTGCGATACCTGACTTGCAGCCGCAGCTGACGGACGATTCCATCGTTTCCTCCGCGGTAATTTGTTTCTCGACAATCGTGAATATCGAGTATTTCTCGCAATGCCCAAAATGCTGGTCGATCTGGTCTCCGATCGTCGGAATCGCTATTTTCATGATTTCATCCCCTTTTTCCCTTATCCTGATTTTTCCCTGAGTGATTCTCAATGCCTTTCCGCCTATGATTGCCGCGGCGGTCTTTTTTCGCGCGCGCTCGATGATGCGTCCAAAGGTCTGCCGGGAGACACTCATCGCCCGGGCTGCCGCCTCCTGGTATAAACAGTCGAGATCCGAAAGCCGCAGGGCTTCCAGTTCATCAAGCGTAAGGATAATTTCCTCCAGCTTGCATAATGGCATCCCGTGCGGCTTGAAGATTTTATAGTTGTGTAAGGAATTGATCGTTTTCCTGCAATGCGGGCGCGGCATCAGTAATACTCCATACACTTATATTATGAGCATATGCCCTTAATGTCAAGTTCATATATAATTTACTCTACATTGTGTAGCTACATTACTTCTTTATCCGTTCCTTCAATACAGGCATGG
>JAYVSC010000127.1:0-3157 GCA_043775705.1 Spirochaetales bacterium
GACAGGTGGGCGAGGATGACAAGCTCTATCTGCGCATAGTCGGCCGAGACCAGAACGAAGCCTTCTGCGGAACGGAAGGCCGTTCTGATACGCCGTCCGTTGTCGTCCCGGATCGGGATATTCTGCAGATTGGGTTCCCTGCTTGAAAGACGGCCCGTTGCGGTGCCCGTCTGGACAAAACTGGTATGGACGCGACCGGCGGAGTCGGCGAGCGCGGGAAGGGCATCCACGTAGGTTGATTTCAGTTTTGCAAGCCCCCGGTAGTCGAGAATTTTACCCGGCACGATATCCTCGGAGGCAAGATCCTCGAGCACGGATGTGTCGGTTGAAAAGCCCGTCTTGGTCTTTTTCCCGGGGGAAAGTTTTCGCTCCACAAAAAGCACTTCCTGAAGCTGCTTCGGGGACGCGATATTGAATTCGTGGCCCACGATGGCGAAAATTTCCTTTTCGGTTTTGTCGATTTCTCCGGTGAGTTCGACCGAGAAAGCGGCAAGCTCTTCTTTTTCGAGCCTGATGCCCGCAAGCTCCATGTCGCCGAGAATCGTGACGAGGGGCATTTCGAGGCTGGTGAAGAGCTTTGCAAGGGAGAACTCCTCGAGCTTCGGGGAGAAACGCTGATAGAGCTGCAGGGTAAGGTCCGCGTCTTCCGCCCCGTACCGGGCGGCTTCCGGTATCGGCACGTCGGCGAAGGTTTTTCCCTTCGGCACGATATCGGCGAAAGAAGTGGTCTTCAGTCCGAGCTGGCTTGACGCGAGGGATTCAAGGCCGAAGGATGCCCAGTCGGGGTCCAGGAGCCATGCGGCTATCATCGTGTCGAAGAGTGTGCATTGAACGCGCGTGAATACACCGCGCCTTTTAAGAATCTGGTAATCAAATTTGCCGTTATGGGTAATGAGCAGGATCGACGACGCAAAGAGCCTCTCAAGCTCCGAAACAGCGGCTTTTTCGTTCATCAGAACGGGCGCGTCTTCCCCGAGCTCGGGCGTGGGCCCCTTGATAGGGACATAGACGGCCTCCCCTGCCTTCAGGCAGAGGGAAAAGCCGACCAGGCTGTCATTGAGGATGTCGAGGCCCGTGGTTTCGGTGTCAAAGGCGGCATATTTCTGCGCAATCGCCGCGTCGATCAGGGCATGGAGCTCCGCAACATCGGTAAGCGCGCGGTATGCGCCTGTATTCTGGACGAGGCCGGTTTGGGGTAGGTCATTGGAAAGCGGGGCCGAAAGGGAGGGGGATGAGGCGTGTGCATGAGCCGGGGACGCATCGGTGACAGCTGAATCAGAAGAGGCAAAAGAGGAAAGTCCGTCAGCCGTCCCTGCGTCCTTCGCGTACAATTGCGCGACACTTGGAAGACCTTCCCTCATCAAAAGCCTTGAGGCCGCAATCCGGTCGATGGATTCGCAGGCATACGCGTCAAAGCTCGTGTCGAGGGGGACATCCATGCAGAGCGCGATCAGTTTTTTCGAGAAATACGCCATTTCCTTTCCGTTTATTATCTTCGTTCCGACGGCGCCGGTGAGTTCATCTGCGTGCGCGTAAATGCCGTCCAGGGTTCCATACTGCGCAAGGAGCTTGAGGGCTGTCTTGTCTCCGATTCCCTTGACCCCGGGAATGTTGTCTGACGCGTCTCCGGTGAGGGAAAGGAGATCGAGCATAAGCTCTGGTCCGACTCCCCATTCCGCGCGGACGCCATCGGCATCAACGGCGTCCCAGCCGCCCGTTTTTCCGGGCTTCAGGATGGTAACAGAACCTCCGACCAGCTGCATCAAGTCCTTGTCGCCCGAGATGATGACGCACTTGCGGTCTTCTTTTTTGCATTTTTCGGCGATGGACGCGATTATGTCGTCAGCCTCGAAACCGTCTTGCCGGACCATCGCAACGCCGAGTGCGGTAAGTATTTCTTCTATTACGGGTATCTGCGTGTACAGGTCTTCCGGCGTTTTTTGCCGCGTCGCCTTGTACTCGTCATAGAGTTCATGCCGGAAGGTGGGCGTGCGCGAGTCAAAAGCGGCGATAAACACATCAGGCGAATGGTTTTTGAAAATGCTATGAAGGTTCCGGAAAAAACCGAAAATGGCCGAGATGTTTTTCCCTTTTTGATTAGTGAGCGGTTTGCCTATAAAGGCAAAATATGAGCGGTAAATAAGCCCGTAGGCGTCCAGTACATACACAGGTTTCTTCATGTCTGAAAGTATAGCATAAAAGAGGGGAGCAGGGCAGTTATTGGTTGATATCTATGATGGAAGCGGTATGCGAGTCGGAAGAATAAATGCTGTTTCGTTTGACGTAGGGATTCTTGAGAGATACCGCCTTTTGGCGCAGGATCTGCATGTGGGATTTCAGGAGTTCGCGGTTTTTTTTGTTCTGCTCCATGACATCCTTGCGGAGCTGACCCATGTCTGCCTTCATTCGGGGTATTTCGGAGTCCGGAACGCCGGGATGCGCGCTCCGGTACATCGCTTCAAGGGGATCAATTACCTTCTGGATGGTATAGATCTCCGCGATGATCGACTGCTCGATTTCCGTGTGGTTGACCATCGCGTCAATATTTTCCGAGTTGATCATCTCGGCCTGTTTCTCGAGCACAACAAGATAGTCCCGGAACTTCTGGCGCTGTTGGCCGAGAAGCAGTTTGAAACGCTTGAGAATCGCCATCCGTTCGTCAACTTGTTCCTGGGTCAGATCCTGTTGTTCCATCGTTATCCTGCGATATTGATGCCTGCGGGTACGCCCTGAAGGGGAGAAGGAACCGCAGTGGTGTTAATGACTTCAACCCATGCAAAGCGGAGTTGTTCCATCATGTTTTTTACGAAAACGAGCTTTTCCGGTTCTTTGCCGATATTCCCTTCGAGCAGCTGCTGGTTGAAAAAGGTATATAGGGCAAGGAGATTTTTGGAAATTTCGCCACCTGCTTCCATGTCGAGGGAGGCCATCAGTTCTGTTATGATTTCCTGGCTTTTCACCACGCATTTGTTGATTTTTTCGATTCGACCCGGTTCCGTTTTGTTGTTTTCATCAAAGAGTGAAACGGCGGCCCCGATCTGTTTGATGGCTTCATCATACAATATGATGATCAAAGTCCCCTGGCTTGCGGTGCGAACCCGTGTTTCGCGATATGCGCTTAATGCTTGATTATAACTCACCATACACCTCTGTTTAC
>JAYVSC010000128.1:0-12530 GCA_043775705.1 Spirochaetales bacterium
GCCCGTTCAGAATTGACTTTGTAACCGACGGCGATAATGGCGCTCAGGTTATAGTGCATGGTATCGTAGATTTTCCCGTCAGCGGCAGTTATTCGAAAATTTCGAATAACTGAATTTTCTTCCAGCTCATTATCCTGAAAGATGGTTTTCAGATGATAATTTACTGTTCGTACATCAACATCATATAATAACGCGATCATTTTTTGCGACAGCCAGATATTCTCGTTATCATATATGGCATTCACGTCGCTGTTGCCACTGCTGGCCACAAAGGTTAGGTATTCAGACGCAGAGGATCGAATGATGGATGCTTCTTGTTTTGACTTCATACTGCTCCTTGTATTTCCCATCAGCCGGTTACGGTTGCAGTCGGTGACAATTTTTCACCGACTGATTTACGTTGCCTCCCGCTCAGGTCTCTTCAAAGTAATCATTATCGATTCCCTTCAATACGTACGAGTCTTTGACGGTAATCCCGACGTTATGTTCTATCATTAGCGAGGCGAGTTTTTCTCCGTCGATAAGTATGATTTTCGGTTCAATGCTGTTGACGAATTCATAGGCGCTTTTTGGAAAGTCCGATGTGGTGATGAAGACGCCTTTTCTGGCTTTTTTGCCGAGGAGACTTCCGGCAAAGTCGCGTATTTCGTTTACGGGTACGGTGTTTTTATATCGTTTTGCCTGTATGTAAATTGAATCAAGGCCCAGTTTGTCTTCGTGGATAACACCGTCTATCCCGCCGTCCCCGCTTTTTCCGATCGCACTCCCCGCTTCTTTACGCGAGCCTCCGTATCCCATGGTGATGAGGAGGTCGACGACCAGTTTTTCAAAGAAGCCCGGTGTGCAGGTTTGTATGGTCGATAGGAGTTCGACGACGAGTCCGTTAAATACGAGGTTGTAGGCGGTGTCGATTATTTCTTCCGGTGATTTTTCGGTATCTTCTATGGTTATTTCGGCGGTTTCTTTGGTTGTGCCGGTTCCGTTTGCGGTATGGAAGTTTTTAAATTCGTCGATGCTTTTTAGGTCTGATACTTTGATTTGCAAAGGGTGTTCTTTCAGGAATGTTTTTCCCTGGTCGGTTATTTGTAAATATCCTCTTTTCCGGGAGGCGATTAGTCCGGCCTTTTTAAGGTAGGTATTCGCCCATCCCAATCTGTTGTCAAATTGGTAGGCCCGCTGGCTGGGGATTTTTATCAGGAGTTCTTCGTCAGTTACGGAGAATTCTTGTATGAGTGCTTTTTTAACTTCTTTGAGGTCGTGCTCAAGTCCGTTTGAGATTGATTGAAGTAATGGGCGCATGAAGGTTTGAAAATCGGGGATGGGCATTTTGGGAGACTCCTTTTTTTACAGGGCAATGATTAAGCAGTCGCGAAACCGGAAAGGCATTATGTTACGATTCTTGCCGTGGAGCGCGACTACGATAAGCAAGAATCGTGGCATAGCCGAGTCAAGTTAATGCAATTTTTAGATTCCTTGTTTTTCTTTTTTTATTTTCCCTGTCCAAATACTATCAGAAAAAATAATAGAGTTACTGATACTTTTGCATTTTTCTATTACCTGTTGCTTATTAACTTCGGTACAATGAGGACCAAAAATAATTTTCATTGCATGAAATGATGCGTCTGATAATTTTATATCAATCTCATTGATGTTGTTTTTATCATTTTTCATTTTAGCTTTGTTGATCTCTCCGTGCCACGAAAAAAGCTTTTGAAAACTAATAATATACCTGCGTTCATTTTGGAACGTCCAATCACTATGCTTCTCCTGTGCAATACTACTAGGATTAACTATTCCAACTTTTTCTTTTGGATTATCAAAATTATACTCAATAATTTCATCTTCGTGTTTCGTTTCTAACGTATTAACATACAGGACAGGATAAAGGAATTTATTTCTATCCAGTTGACCGTTTACCATTGTTAGCCTATCCGCCGTTAAGCCTTCTTGTTCCTCAATTTCGTTTACTTTTGAAAACGTTAAGTTTTTTATACAGTCTTGTGTATTATCTTTAAACCATTGAAAGGTATGTATTGATTCATCGTTTTCAACAAATTCAAATGGAAACTGATCCATAACTATACATGCACCATTCATCTGATCACCGTACATATTCCATAAAGCAATGTTTTCATTATCAGCATCTGTCCAACAACTTACATAAAAATATTTTGCCAAATAATTATTCTTCAGGCGTAAAGATTCTGTCAGATCATCAACCAGATCAAGACGATTAAAACGTATTGTTCTATTTTCTATAATCGTCAAAAGCTTTTTAACAGGTAAGTAATGAGCTAGTTTTGATGGCATTTCTACCTCCTGCGCACAGCATCAAGCTAACGCCTAGTTAACCTGTAATTTCGGTACGAAATTATCAGGTTGAACTAGATGTTAGAATGTTCATGCGAATATGTCCATAACAGCCTTAACTTTTGGCGCTGCATGAATTTCTCTAGTCTCAGACCCCTCTCTTGTAAAGATTACATCGTCGACCATGGCGAACCCCTTCTGCCTCGGAACATAAAGGTAAAGCACAGTGAGTCCTCGGAACGAAATCACATGAATGTTCGAAAGAGTGCTCGTCTTGAGAGGCTCACTCAACTTGGACTTGTTGATTTCACCAACGAGCCTTCGAACATAGTCATCAACTGAACAACCAAGGACTTTACATTCCCGTTCGATTCCTACAACGAATCTGTTTCCAACTTGAATTGCAGAAATTGAATCGAGTTGCTCAATTCGCACTTTATCTTGTTCCTTGTCGGCGACTCCAACAAGCAAAGCCCCTTCGCTGTTTGGACCGATATTGGCGATCCCGCAAATTGTCTTAACAATCTTCTCATACACATCAGCATTCACTTTTCGAGTGCTTTCAAGCGAAATTATTCCCTGCTTGCACTCGTATGCCGAGGTTTCGATTTTGGACCGCCTGATTGTGTTCTCTAGTCGGATACTCAGTCCAGGTCCTGATTGAATTGACGGAGGAGTCCTGTTCACAAAGTACGGCGTGATTAGGCCCTTGAAAACGTCAATATTCTGACGTCGCGAATCAGACTTTATTGATCCGGCTGCTATATTTAGTTTCGAGTGTACGCCCTTCAATGCAGCGATAATTTTCCTGTTGTCGTCTGGGGAGTGTTCCTCAAGAACGCATAGTTCATAGAAAGACATAAATAGCGAATAGAAGGCAGTCTTGATTGGGTTACTTCCGCTTTCCGGATGCAGGACTTGCTGTAAAGTCGTACCAGAATCTAGATTGAAAGTCTCTCGAATGATCGAAATTACGGAAATAATGTCATTCTTAATAACTTCCTTGCCTAACGCTAGCACCTTTTCAGAGACCTCGGAGTACTCAGGTTTTGAAGGGTCATAGTACTTGTCTAGATTATCCCCACTAAAAGCGAACGGCTTATTCTCAATTATGGAAACAGCAATGTCGGCTAACAATTGTTCATCCTCACCGTCACGTAGCTGTTGCTTTCTTAGGATTCCATTCTTGCACCAGAAGGTCTCATCAGCATTTATTCCGTCGATTTTCTTGTCGAGATTGATGCTAATACTTGCCATGTCGCGCAAATTGAGTACATCAGCGGACGAATCTCCACGCAGCTCACAAGCAAGTTCTCGAATAAGCACCGCGAAGGGCGACAGAATTCCTGCCTGCCGTTTTTCTTGATCGCTCAGCTGTTTTCCATAAGCATTGATTCGTCCGAATATTTCCGTGAGACTCTTCTGATCCTGGCCTGGGTATTCGGTGATTGCTAAGGTGTAATCAAGCAAGTCTGCGCAGATTTCTGGGCTCAGTTTCTTTGAGGGGTCTTCGTTTACGGTGATCAGGCCCTGTTCGGCCAATTGGTTGGCACGGGAAAGTTCTCCAACATCGAAGAACTTTCCGTCGAAGTCAAACTGATTCTCGATGAAACCAAAGATCGCTTCAAGACGCTGCATACCATCAAGGATCTCATATTCTTTCTTGGCAGCGCTTACGACCTTAGTGGCAAAAAGGAATAACGGCACGGGATAGCCGTGGATCAAACTATCAATTAACTTCTGTTTTTCAAGTTGAGTCCAAACCAGTTTTCTTTGGTAGTTGCGATTTACTATGAAGTTGTCTTCGCGAAATTCTCGGTAGGCCTCTTGAATGCTCATTCCACGCGGTGTAACAGCCATCATGGCCTCCTATAAATTTAAATCATTCTAACATTATTTATTCAGTTCCTTTTTTCCCTTCTTCGCAAACAACCCCTCAGTCAATTTCCGATATTCCTCGAATAAAAACGCAACCCTTTCTGCATCATCGACAAATGTTTTTCCGTACGCCTTCTCAACCAGTCGATCTAGTTTATCGTGCGCCTTAACCAGATCGGGAGGCATAAGATTGGGGTCATAGAGATCAGCAAGGCTGGAATCGGGAAATTTCAATCGCGCATCGAGAACACCTTGAGCGGCGGCTTCGATATCGGATTTTATTTTGTCGGTTGGCGTAGGCCAGGGGAAATTGTTGTAGACGATATCTTTTGAATAACGATAATCACTTTTTAATCGACCACACACATATCGCATCCAGGCCATGTGCATCGTGGAGGTGAGAATACCAAAATCATACATTGATCCGTTTGGAATGAGCTGGACAAGATTAGTAACGATAGTGTTCTTATTTATAAAACCAATTGGAATATACTTTCTACGTTCTGATGATGTACATGGAATTAAGATAGCATTCTCTGGATTGTTTATATCACGAAACAGCGTTGGAGTTGACGCTAGTTTTCTAGCACCAGCGTCAACACTTCTCTCTCTCATTTCTTTACATTTTTGCACACGATTAACAACTTCTGGCATTTCTTTTAATTGATTCGGGGATACCTCTGTAAGCCATAAACAATAGCGTTTCTTGTTGTTTATATATTCCTCAGCTCCTAATAATTGCTTAATAAATTTTTCTGCCATTGGCTCTTTCTGTATAAAATCTGCATACTCTTTTTCCTCGATAATTAAATTACCTCCATCTACCGGTTTGTTTCCGTACACCATCGGAGGAGTATTACAAAGAGGCGTATTACGGCTAACCACAATAATATTCGGGGCATCGATCAAATAGGCGTTGATTTGCTTTGAAATACGTTCGATTGGTTCGCTGTCGACATCAACATAATGGTATATTCGTTTAGGTATCCGATCAAATAAACCAAATCCAACGATCACGCAAAATACGGCTGCCTTACCGCGAGCCTCGTTATTCCACCGGAATGTTTGATGTGCGAAATTTATTTTAATTCCATAATCATTAAAAAGAATATTCCATAATGGAGCGACTGATTCTCCCTGACAAATTGAATTTGTCGACACAAATGCTACTTCAATGTTTGTTTTTTGGATAAATTCAGCGGATTTCTTATACCAAGCGGTTACAAAATCTAGAACCCCAGTATTCTTCAAATCTTCAAAAATAAATGACATATCTTCTTTTTGTTGAACGGACATATATGTAAACCCCACGAACGGCGGATTCCCCAATATATAACTCAACTCATTCTTCGGTACCACACTTTCCCAATCTGTCCGCAACGAATTGGCGCAAATGATCGAGGGGCTCGCTCGTAGCGGAATGCGGACATAGTATTCCCCAAACATGTCGCGGACCAGCATGTTCATTTGGTGATCCATCAGCCACATCGCCACCTGCGCGATCTTTGAGGGGAACTCCTCGATCTCGATACCGTAGAACTGATTCACGTTGACTTTCACATACGTATCGACATCCAGAATACGCTCACCGCCGAGCAACTCCTTGATAACCGCCAGCTCGAGAATACGGATCTCGCGATACGTGATAATCAGAAAGTTACCGCAACCGCAGGCCGGATCGAGAAACTTGAGACGGCTAAGCTTATCATGAAACGTGTTCAACCGCGCAAGGCGAACCTCGGACTTCAGCGCCTTGTACTTGTCGAACTCGGCCCAGAGATCGTCGAGAAAAAGCGGATGAATCAACTTGAGGATATTTTCCTCGCTCGTGTAGTGCGCGCCCAGATTCCGCCGCTCTTTTTCGTTCATCACGCTCTGGAACATCGAACCGAAAATAGCGGGGGAAATCTTGCCCCAGTCCAGGTTACAGCACTCGATAATCGCCTCGCGCATACCGGAATCAAAATCCGCGATCTCCAGGGTTTCCTCGAAAAGCCCGCCGTTCACGTATGGAAACTTATCGAGCTGCGAATCGATCGTCTTGAGCCGCTTATCCTGACTTTTATTCAGGGTCTCAAAAATCTTCTGAATATGCGGGGCGAGGTCCGTTCCGTCGGCATTCGTTTTCTGGAGAATGTACTTAATAAAAGCGTCATGCTCGAAAATACCGGTATCGTCGGCGAAAAGACAAAACAACAGCCGCACGAGGTATACTTCGAGCTGATGCCCGCCATAGCCGATCTCCTTGAGCCGGTCATGCAGGCGCCCCATCTTCTCGGCAGCCTCGATATTCACCGCATCCTGCTTTTTGTACTCGATGTCCTTGTATCCCGCAAGGTCGCTGAACAGCTCGATGTACTGAACCAATTCAACAAGCGCGAACTCCTGCATTTTCGCGTTGTCCAGGAGATCGTAATAATGAAAATGATTGAAGTCGCAGATGAGGATACATTTCGGCAAGTCCGCGCCCTTCAGGGCATTGGCGTAGTTTTTAGCCTGCTCGAAGGCCTTCGCCATATCCTTGCCGGGACTCTTCATCTCGATCATGATGTGTCCCTTCCAGAACAGATCGATATAGCCGTTCGCTTCGCTTGCGAGCCGTACTTTTTGCTCGAATATCGCTACCTGGGAACGTTCGACCCCGAAGATATTAAAAAAGCCGGTCTCAAAAGTCTGCGCGTCGGCTTCTTCCCGTGCCGTCGGCGCCTTTTCCTTCCATTCGTTCACAAAGACGGCAGCGCGTGTTTTAATCTCGTTCCATGAAAGCGACATTTTTTTCTCCTGATTTTTTCTTTATTTTACACCCATTTCTCTTTTATTCACATTCAATAATTCTTTTTTATTTTTTATAACCTTTCTATTCCACGGAATTCCATTTTTTCACCGCAATCCCTTTCATTTTCATTTCCATCTCCCCCGCATAAACGATAGAACAGGAAGCGGGAGACTCGTCAGAAAACCGCATCCAGGTTTCAAGACCAGACGTAAAATCGGAAGAAAAAGTCTTCCCGGATTTGATCTCGACCGACCGGATAACCGATCCATCTTCGTATACGACATCTACCTCATTTCCGGTGTTATCGCGCCAGAAGTACAACTCTGGAGAGAGTCCCTTGTTAAGGCGATTTTTCAACATTTCCGCGACGACAAAACTTTCAAAGATGTTTCCCCGGTTTGGATGCATGAACAACTGCTCGGCATCCTTTATGCCAAGGAGCCTGCACGCGACTCCTGTATCGACAAAATAGAGCTTCGGGCTTTTCACCAGCCGTTTTCCGTAATTGTTATGGTACGGCTTCAGAAGGAAGACTATGCCACTCGATTCCAGAACCGATATCCATACTTTGGCGGTATTATGAGTGATACCGCAGTCCTGGGCCAAAGCACTCAAATTTACTAGCTGAGCGACCCGCGAGGCGCACATTTTCACGAAGGTCTGGAATTGCCCCAAATCCTTCACGTTGATTACCGAGCGGACATCGCGTTCGATATAGGATGAAATATAATTTGTATACCAATCGTACACCGTCACTTCACGATCATAGATCGGGGGGTAAAACCCTTTCAGAAGCGTCTCAAAGGGCTCAAGCGATGTTACTCCGGCATCCTTGAGTTCCTGTATTGAAAACGGATACAGCGTCACGAATGCAGCCCTGCCCGCGAGGGATTCAGTCACACCCTCAAGCAAACTGAACTGATGGGAGCCGGTAACGATATAGCGACCGGGAACAGGATCTGTATCGATTGCTGTTTTCAAGTATAAAAATATTTCGGGGACGGCCTGTGCTTCATCGAGTATGAGGCCATCTTTATAACTGTCAAGAAGACCTCTGGGATCTTCACGGGCAAGGCGCGCAATATCGGGGTCTTCAAGGGAAATATACGGTTTATCGGGAAAGGCTGCTTTGGCAAGCGTCGTCTTCCCCGATTGGCGCGGGCCGGTTATGCATATGACAGGAAAACCTTTGGCAAGGCGGTGCAGGGTTGCTTCGGCTGTTCTTTGAATCATAATACCATCGTACGTGTGGTTTTACAATTTGTCAATTGTATTCTCAATTTGTAAAAAGCCTGCCCGCGCCAGGGATTGAAGCGGTATCCTTTTTGCTTCGGGCAAAAAGATACAAGCGGAAAGCCCGGCGAGTTTCGTAACCGAAACTCGCGGCGCCCTTTAAAAAAATCCTGCGCCGGCTCGAAATATTCAGGGACGGGACTCCGGATCGAGTCCTACTCTAAAAGGTCAAACAGTTTTAAAAGCAAAAAGCCGTACGTATTGTTGTACGGCTTTCCTTTTGTTTAGCAGGAGTAGGACTCGCCCTGCAATCGGCAACATCCTGTTGCCTCATTTCGGGCCGCGCTCATTGCCTGCCGCCGCCATCCATGGCGGCTCATCCGAGCATTCGCTCGGCGGCAATTCACGATCGAGTCCTACTCTTACTGTTTTTTCGGTTTAATAAATAAAAAAACCCTAACCATTTCTGGTCAGGGTTTTCATTGTTTAGCAGGAGTAGGACTCGAACCTACGACCTCCGGGTTATGAGCCCGACGAGCTGCCAACTGCTCTATCCTGCGGCGTGTTTGAACAAGATAGCACCGAATCCTTGATTGGTCAAGAGCGTTTGACGTTTTTTGCAGTCTTTTACGGTTTTTTACGGTTTTGCCACCGTCAGTGGAGGGAAAACTGAATAAAAAAACCCGGCAGGTAAAGGAGGAGTTAAACCCTGCCGGGAGCCGGGCCCGCCACAACAGCTGCCCCTTATAAAGGAGGTATTTTTGATACCGTGCTCATTCAGTATCGAAATACACCTACTAAAACACATAACTTCAAAAACGTTACACACGGTCTTCAGAAAAACGCATTAAATTTACACAATATTTGTAACGGAATTTATCCCTATCCGCCGTTTCCAGCGGCCCCCGAAATAGTAGGGAATCACGACGCAGAGGCCGAATACCCACCCTATCCCGTAACACCAACCTATCTCGCTTTTGCCGAAAAAATGGTCCAGGGCATAAGCCGCGGGCAGACGGAGAAACAGAAACGAAGTCATTGATCCTATAAAGGGAATGATCGCTTCGCCGGTGCCGCGCAGCATCGAATTGGTGATAAAGTGAACCGAGAGCAGTATGTAGCAGGGCATCAGGCGGTAGAGAACCTGGGTTCCGGTCAAAATCACTTCCTCGTCGGGAGAAAACAGGGACATCAGAAATCGGCCGCCGAGCATGACTGCGGCGCTCGTCAGTATGCAGACCGCCCCGCTCATAAGCTGGGTTATCCTGAGTCCCGCTTTGATCCGGTCAAGACGCCCGGCCCCGGCATTTTGCCCGGTATAGGTGGTTATCGCGCTCGCGAAGCTCGCGATGGGCATAAAGGTAAGCGAGTCGATTCTGCTCGAGATGCTCCAGCCGGCCATGAATACCGGACCATAGCCGTTCACCAGGCGTTGAATTCCCATGGTGCCGAGGGAAAACAACATGTTCTGAACCCCGCCGGGTATGCCTATCCGGGCGGATTCTTTCAGGATTTCTGCGTCGAAGCGGAGCTCATCAAGCTTCAGCGTGGTCAGTTTCAGTTTATGCACGATAAAAAATACGCCGAGGGCGAATGACACTGCCTGGGCGATAATTGTTGCCCAGGCGACGCCGGCGACACCCCAGCCGAAAACCACGACAAAGACAAGATCAAGAACGATATTCAGGACTGTCGCGATTGCAAGAAAAACCAAAGATGAAACCGAATCCCCGAGACCCTGCAAAATGCCGGCATTCAGGTTATACCCGAAATTTCCAATCGTTCCGATAAAGAGAATAGTCAGGTAGGTGGAAGACATTTCCATCGTGACCCCGGACGGCGTGTTCATGAGGCGCAGCAGGGGATGGACGGCCAGGATACCCAGAAGGGTAATAGGAATCGCCCCGAGGAAGGCCGCAAGGTAGGCGGTATCCACCGCGCTCCGCACCTTTTCGCGGTTTCCCGCCCCCAAAAACTGTGAAATCAGTATGGTAAAACCGAGCGCAAGACCAGAAAAAAGGGAAACCAGCAGAAAATTGAGAATGAAAGTACTGCCGACCGCCGCAAGGGCTTCCTTTCCGACAAAGTTGCCGACTACGAGGGAGTCCACCAGATTGTACATCTGCTGGAGAATATTCCCCGCAAGCAGGGGAAGAGAAAATTTGAGTATAAGGCCGGCCGGCCGGCCTACGGTCATGTTGATCATAAGCATTATTATACCCTAATGTTCTCACAAAAAACCCCGGTTTGACCGATAATCGATATATGAAAAACTATCCTTTTACCGCCTCTTTGGCCTTTTTTTTCATTTTTTCTCTCGCGCCCGCCTGCGCCGAGGTGTTCCGCTATCAATTTTCCGAGGGTGACAACTACAGAATTAATTCTACCGTCACGGAAACCGTGATGGATGACAGAGTTTTACACCATTCCGCCGAGATCACCAATCGGATTACCGTCACCGTTTCAGACGTCCGTCCCGCAACAACCGATACCCGCTCGTCCGCAAAATACGACTGCACTTTCATGACCAGCGAAAAAAATTCGAGTAAAACCTTTTCCTGGGGACGGGAATACCAAAGCGTCTTCAGGAGGACGGACCTGGGAGTCATGGATATCACGGATGAATACTTTATGCCGGTGGTCCGCAATGTCCCGACCTTTCCGGAACGGGATATCAAAAAGGGCGAAACCTGGACCGGAAACGGCGAAGAAGCCCATGACTTCCGGGATTATTTCGGCATAGCAAAGCCCTTCAAGGTTCCCTTCACCGTCACGTACACCTATGAAGGGCCGGTGCAGAAGGAAGGAAAAAATCTGCATTTGATCCAGGCCGAATATACGCTCTTTTACGATGCGCCCGCCTCCGCGAAGCCTTCAGCCGGCGCAAAGGCGGCTTCGTCGGACTATCCGGTTACCACCATGGGTTATTCCAAACAGCATATTTACTGGGATAACGACCTCGGCTTGATCCCGTTTTATGATGAGGTTTTCCGCATACAGCTCCAGCTTTCTTCGGGCAGGATTATCGAATACAACGGAAGCGCAAATGCGACGGTAGTCGATACAAAACTGATGGACCGGAATAAAATAGTCAAGGAAATGAACGATGAAATTACCCGTATGGGAATCAAGGATACCAGCGCGTCCGCGACCGAAAACGGGGTCACCTTGAGCCTTGAAAACATCCAGTTTGAGGCCGATTCGCCCAATCTTCTCCCGTCCGAAAAAGAAAAAATCATCAAGCTCGCGGCCCTCCTCGAGCGGTATCCCGACAAGGAACTGCTCATAAGCGGCCACACGGCCCTTGCGGGAACGGCCGCATCCCGGCAAAAACTCTCCGAGCAGCGCGCCGAGGCCGTAGCCCGCTTCCTCGTGGAAAAGGGCGTACGCAACGACTACAACGTGTATACCCGGGGTTTCGGCGCCGAAAAACCGATTGCCCCGAATGATACCGAGGAAAACAGGGCGCGCAACCGGAGGGTCGAGATCACCATACTTGAAAAATAGGGGAATCTTGCAAGTTTCACGGATTAATGGTACATATATGGGCATCGGGGTTACGCATGACATATTCTGAGCCTACGGAACTTGCTATTCTCGCCTGTCCGGGCGGCGAGAAATTCGCAGATGAAACGATCAAGCATTTAAATCATATCTACAGCCGCCGATTTCGCCAGAAAAGCGATGTACTTGCCAAACGATATGAAGTTGATCGCCTGAAACTGGTAAAAGATGTCAATTTTTATAATGATCTTCTGACGTCGGATATATGCATCCGCGGCGATGTCACGAAGTTCCGCGCCCCTGACTTCAAGGTAAAAACCCGTTTTACCTGGTTTATGAACGGAGAATTCAAAACAGAAATCCTTGACTGCATACGCGGCAAGGATGTTTTTATTTTCCAGGACGTCGAAAATCACCAGGAACTTGCGCTGAACGAGGGCAAGAACAAGCAGAAACTTTCAATCAATGATCATATCATGTCCCTTCTGGTCACTACGGACGCCGCCCGGCACGCGGGGGCCGCCCGCATTACGCTGGTCCTTCCCGTCTATCCCTACAGCCGTCAGCACAAAAAGAAAGGGCGCGAGGGTCTGACCGCGAGCCTCCTAGGGCACCTCTACGAGAGTCTGGGAGTAAGCCAGATCATCACGCTCGACATCCATTCCCGCGAGATCGAAAACGCCTTCTACAAGGCGCGCATCGAGAATCTCCACGCAAGCTATCAGATAATCCGCGAGCTTTCGAAGATCGTGGATCTGACAAGCGAAGAAGATGATTTCGTCGTCGTTTCACCCGACACCGGCGCCGTCGACCGCAATAAATTCTACGC
>JAYVSC010000129.1:0-30006 GCA_043775705.1 Spirochaetales bacterium
CCGGAATTTGTCCCCCTCTGATGCAGACCTGCTGCCATTCATTCCCGTTGTTTCACCCTTCCCGCCTACCCCTTGATTTGCCGCCACTCGCGCAATTGCTCCTGAATGAGGGCTTTCCCCTCCTCGAGGATATGCATCTGATCGGCCTTGTTCTCCGGCGCAGGATAGATTTTCAGCACCTTTACCCGGTAAAAACCGTTTTTCATGTTCGTGGCCATACCCATAAGCGATGAAATGCGCCAGGCGCCGTCGAGCGCGCATAGGGCAACCGGCATCGGCGCTTTATCCAGGATACGTCGGAAACCGGCGGCCTGGAAGGTTCCCAGGTTTCCGTCCAGGGATCGGGTTCCTTCGGGAAACACGACCGGTATCCAGTTGTTTTTTTTAACCCGCGCGGAAAATACGTCCAGGGTTTTCATGAGCTCGGACGGACTGCCGGTTCGCTTCAGCAGACAGTGCCGGTCGCTCCTGAGCATAAGGGAGACAAGCGGAATATTTTTCCCCAGCTCCGCTTTTGCGACATATCGCAGGCGCGTCCCGTCCAAAAAACGCATGTAGAGGGGGATATCCAGAAGGCTCTGATGATTTGAAAGTATCAGATACTGATCAGGCAGAGCGTCTACCAGATTTTTTTCTCCGGCAAAGCGGAAATTCATGTAAGTCAGCAATAATGCAAATAACCGTCTGATCTGGATTGTGGTAATATTTTTATTTATTAAAAGGGTTAACCGCGTATTAAAACCGTAAGCGAGATGGTTCAACAATCCTATCCATGCCATGATTGCTAAAATACAGGTCATCGTAATGGCTATCATCATACCGTTCCTCCAGAGAAAATATCCGTAAAAACATCCGTCAATTATAGATAAAGCGTTCGATTTTCTTCAGAATATCAGAAAGAGGCGCAAAAGACTGCACTGTTTCGGGCAAACTTGCGATAAAAAGAGAACCGTATTTCTTAGCCAAAAGCCTCCGGTCCAGAACCGTCACGACTCCCCGGTCCGTTTTTCTGCGCATCAGGCGGCCGAAACCCTGACGGAAACGTACCACTGCCTCCGGCAGGCTCAGTTCCATAAATGAGTTTCCGCCGCGCAGCTCGATGGCTTCAGACCGCGCAGCATGTACTGGATCGTTCGGTACGCGGAAAGGCAGCTTTACGATAATGACATGAAGAAGGGCATCGCCGGGGGCATCAACCCCTTCCCAAAAAGAATCCGTCGCGAACAGGACGCTCGATTCGTCGGTGCGGAAGGTTTCCAAAAGCCGCGCCCTGTCGTCGTCGCCCTGTTTCAGTATGGTAAGCCCGAGGGGAGAAAGTTCCTTCCGGGCAACTTCGCAGGCGCCCCTCAGGGACTCGTAGGAAGTGAACAGGACAAGGGCATGGCCGCCCGAAGCCTGCAGAAGCGAAACGATGGCCGTCTCGATATATGCCTGGAATCCCCTGTCTTCGGGAAGGGGGGCGTCATCGGGTACGGCGAAAAGGACATTGGTTCGGTAGGGAAACGGCGAGTCATAAACCCCGGAGAGCACCCTTTCCCCGTCCATCAGGCTTACTCCGGTCCGCTGCATCCAGTAGGTAAAATGGGTCGCTATCCTGAGCGTGGCAGAGGTGCATATGACGGTTCTGAAGGGCTCAAATACGCCTTCTTTCATCATCGGCGCCACAGACAGCGGGGTTTGCACAAAGCGGGGATACCAGAGACCTTCACGCTCGGCAAAACGCGCGCTTCTCGAGGTAAGTTTGTTCTTCTCTATCCAGAAAACCGATTCGGGTCTTTCCGACCATTCGCAAAAATGATTACACAGAGTACCGATGAATTCGAGTCTGCGCAGGGCGAACTTGGATTCCCAGACGACAGGCTCATTCTGGTCTTCGTCGGCGATACCCTCCATGACAGTGCGGATTATTCCCGCGACGACGGCGATCTTTTTGCGCAGATCTTCAAGGGCAGAAAGCAGTGCGGACGCGCCCGACGCGCTTTTCTCCGACAAGCGCCAGGAGAACGAGTCGCCGAGAATACCCAGGGCCGTTTCCTCTGCCGCAGCAAAGGACTCCTTGACGTCCGCTATGGCGGCAAGCGCATTCTGCACTTCGCCTCCCTCCGAGGAGAGTCTTTCCAGATAGATCAAATGACCGCCGACGGAACTGCGCCTTACGCGATAGAGTATCGCGAGCTGCTTGAGCAGTTTAAATCGGGTAAAGTACTCGGAAAAAAAACTCGTGGCCGCGTCTTCCATCGCGTGGGCTTCGTCGAACACAATATGGTGAAAGGGAGGCAGAACGGCCGTATCGTCGTAGCCGGCGCCCATCATGCGCGCCTCGAGGTCCGCGAACAGGAGGTGATGGTTGACGACGAGGATGGACGCGGACGCGGCTTCCTTGCGGACGCGCATGACAAAGCATTCCTCGTGAAAAGAGCATCTCATGCCCATACAGGCGTCGGATTCCGAGGAAATGCGCGACCAGACCACGTCCCTCGGCATAAAGGAAATATCCGAGCGGCTTCCGTCTGCGGTATTCAGCGACCATTCCGCTATCTTTTCAAGCTCGACGCTCTCGTCCTCGAACAGGTCTTTTTCCTGTTTCGCCTCGGAGAGCGCCTCGGCGAGTCGTCTCTTGCAGATATAGTTTTGGCGGCCCTTGAGCAGCACCGATTTTACCGGGCGGCCGATAATGCGCTGGGCGGTCGGAATGTCCTTTTCGATAAGCTGCTGCTGAAGGTTGATCGTTCCGGTCGAGATGACGACCCGGTCCTGATTGTCCAGGGCCCAGAGCATCGCGGGCAAAAGGTAGGCAAAACTTTTTCCGACGCCCGTGCCGGCCTCGAACGCCCCGATGCAGCCCGAATTGAATGCGCGGGAAATGGAGCGCGCGAGCTCGATCTGGGACGGGCGCACCTCGTAGTTGACCGAGAGCGCCGCCAGCGGACCCTCATCGCCGAGAAGGGAACCGACTGCATCCTCATCCAGAAGTATTTTTTCGCGTTTGAGGACGGGTTCAACCACCACATAGACGGCGGTAACTGTATTGTTCACTATATAAAAGCCGAGACCCGATTCCGCCGTGCGGGACGCGATTTGAAGGTCGGCGTCGCTCGGCTGCAGGTTCCCGGACGGATGGTTGTGGATAAGCACCTCGGACCGCTCAACGGCGGAATTGATGACCGGAACGGCGCTCTCGTGTCCACGCGAGGCGACGAGGGCTTCTATCAGTATTCCCTGCCTGTCAAGATTCCCGGTTACGAATACTTCATTACCGTTTGCATCGCGTATCGAGGCGGCAATATAGTCACGAACTTCAGGGGAGAAACGCTTTTCAATTTCTGTCATGATAGAATCCTCCCCTCAAGCGGAGAAAAAAAAAGGTAAGGACCCATGTCCTTACCAATAATGTCCTTTTACGACTTATATCATCTCCTAGGGGAATTGAACCCCTGTTGTCGGGATGAAAACCCGATGTCCTAACCACTAGACGAAGGAGACATGTACGCTGTGCAACGAAAATATATATACCAAGAATCCCTTATTTTGTCAAGCGCCGTCAGGATTGATCGAGTTTATTCGCGATCATCAGGCGGAGCTTTTTTTCCTCGTCCTTCTTGAACCCGAGGGAGACGGCCTTATCCAGGTCGGTGAGGGCTTCCGTGTACATGCCCTGATGATAATATGATTGAGCGCGGCGGTAATAGACAAAGGGCTGATACAGGTTCAGCTCGAGGGTATGGGTAAAACTGTCTATTGCCTCGCTCTCCTTGTCCATAACGCTCAGCACTATGCCGATATAGTAGTAGGCCCGGAAACTGTCAGGGCTCTTTTCAGCGCTGCACCGAAAATCCGCGAGGGCTTCATTGTACCGCGACTGTGCGAAATAGGCCATTCCCCGGTGTTTATAAATAACGGTCAGCACATTGTCGTTGGGTTTAGTATCAATAATCCTGGAATATATCATGACGGCACGGTCCAGATTCCCGTTGTTATGGGCAGCGATCGCGTCAAGAAGCATGTCGTCAATGGTGCTCTGGACGTAAGGAGAACTGTTGTCCGACAGGTCGTCCGTTGTCGAGTTATCACCGAACATGTTTCTCATCACCTCGATATCCGACTCATTATCAGCCTGCTGGTAAAAACTGTCGCGCCGTTTCTCGAGTTCTCTGTTCAGACGGTTCTGGTAATCGCGAATTTCCTGAAAAATGATATCGGCCAGGCTCAAACTCGCGTTTATTGAAGCGAGTTTCCGCTTGAGGGGAAGATCAAAGGGCGAAAATTCTGATTTATAGACGAGCTCATGCTCAACTTCGGCCCAGGCGTCCTGAAGTATCGTGCGCACCTGTATTTCAAATATCAGGCCGGAAGGCAGTACAAGGTTTTGCGCCAAATCATTCGGAACGGCAAGCAGAATATGGGTCGATTCATAGCCGAATTCCCGAAAGGTCCGCTCGGAACCTTTCCGCTCAACCTCATAGACGCTGAAGGAGGTTTGCAGTATTTTTTCTACCTGTTTCAAATCCTGTAAAAATGCACAGATGATGCGTATTCCAATAATGTCGGTTATCACCGGCAGATCGGTTGAGGAAGCTATATTATCGGGCAAATTCCGCAATAATTTGCGGTAATAGCTGCTGAAGTTTTTTACGCGGGATTTGTAGGTGAGGGGCGTTGAAACGGAAATGCATGATTTTAAACGCGCTTCCAGACGTTCCGCCAGGGTTTGAAATGCAGCTGAATATCCGGCATATTGAATTGATAACTGTTCCTTGTTTGGTAGCCAATGAACCGTTTGTTCCGGAATACTCATATACTAATTATAGATAGTATTTCTGCGAGAAGCAATATAAAAGGATTTTTTACTTTCATATATTATTTTTCTTTCATTTAAACCAAAAAAAAGAGAGGGAAAAACCCTCTCTCCTTTAAAGACGGGAAAATCGTACGTATTATTTACCTAGCACGGACGAGATGCGTTCAAGTACTTTTTTCCGGTCGAGGGGCTTCACAATATAGTTTTTGGCTCCAAGAAGAAGTGCTTTTTTGACCAGTTCTTCCTTTCCAAGCGCGCTGATCATCACCACTTTGGCATTCTTGTCAAAGGCCATAATCTGTTCAAGGGCGGTGATTCCATCCATTTTCGGCATTGTAATGTCCATGGTGACAAGGTCAATGTTCGGGCACATTTCCTTGTATTTTTCCACACCTTCCAGACCGTCAGCTGCCGTCGCGACAACGTCATACCCTTCACTGGTAAGTATTTGACCAATTTGTTTCGCAACAAACATTGAATCATCCACGACGAGCACCCTAAAAGAGGTACCGTCCTGTTTCTGTCCTTCAGGGGCACGTTCATTAATTGTCGGAAAATCCTGTTTAGAAATCATAACTTACTCCCTCTTTTCTACATTCGGTCACGGATTGCCACATTAACTTCAACCCGTCCCTGATCGGTTTCCATCGGAACAATCAGTGCCTCTACTTCATGATCGGAAATTTCCATATTATCTCCAGTAAAAAGAGCAGGCGGAGTCAAATCAAATCTGAATCCGAGATCATGCAGCTTGGTAACGGCCTGCGCAGTGATCATATTGGCAAGTTCGGTTATTGTTGCCTTTGCCATGTCATCGAATACCTTGAATTCTTCGTTATTCATCCGGGAAGCGATTTTCATCGCCGTTTTCATATCCATGTCAAAAATCACGCGGCCCTCTACATCACCGGCAAGGCCTACCAAGGCGGCAACGCCCATAACAGACATCGAGGTTGATTTGAGGAACAGTTCGCCCCTCTTGATTTCTCCGCCCAATACCTCAGTAAGGATATTGTATGCTGCCTCTACAAATGGATTGATATACTCTACACGCATCATTTTCTCCTTATTAAACCGGAACGCTATTCTTTACTGAAGACAATTATATCGCCCTGAACCGTTCTGGTCCATCCGCTTTTTTGCGGCATCGCCTCATTTTTACCAAGCAGCACAATCCCGTTATCTTTCAGTTTTTCGTTGAAATCCGCGATCAAAGCCGTTTGATTTTTCGGATTCAGGAAAGACAATACATCGCGGGACACGATTATATCCATAGGGGGAACCGAATTTTGATTGGTGCAGTCATGATATTCGAATAAAATCATGTCTTTAATGGACTGATTGAAAAACCAGGCTCCGCCGACGCCCTGGACAAGGTAGGGTTTATACCGGGACGTAATCTGGTTTTCCGGTATCGTAAGCATCGGTGCATTGGCTATGGCGAGCAGATCCGAATCATTCGCGTTGATGCGTATCCTCGAATTGGGGTATTTATCCTTCAGCAGAACGGCCAAACTGTATGCCTCGAAACCCTTGCCGCATCCCACATTCCAGACATTGATCTGTTTTGCGGGATTTGCGGGAAGAAGGGAAGCAACCTGTGCAGCATAGCCGTCGCTCCAGAATACGCCGCTTTCCGGCGAAATGAAAGGTTCCAGATACTGCCTGGCATCCTCTTCGGACGTGAGCTGGACGTCAGCAGCACTGCGTTCATCCCGCCACTGGCGGTACCTGGAGGCGACCCATTGATTGTTCACCGAAGTCACATAAAATTTAGTCAGGGCCGCGAGGGAATCGCCGATGAAAGTTATATCCAGTTCGTCATTTGTCTGCTTAAGCTGTTTGGCAAGGACAGGAACGGCTTTATCCTCAATTTCTTCAGCTTTCGCATTTTCGGTTTCTTTAGTGCGGGAACCGAAAATTCGGGCAGCGTCAAGCAGAATGTAAAGTCTGTCCTGGTTTTCGACAACCCCGTAAATATACTTGATATTGATATCGCCGAAAATGGGATGGGGCGGCTGGATCGAGCTTTTGGAAATACCCACCACCTTGTCAATCGCGTCAACGACGATTCCGAAAGTCTGCTCGTCCACATTGATGATGATCATGCTCTCGAGCGCATCAACTTCCCTGGTTTTTGTCGGTATATTGAAAAAAATGCGCAGATCGATGATAGGAATGATATCACCGCGCAGATTATACACGCCCATCACGAACGGAGAGGTATTCGGCACATAGGTAAAGCGACCGGCCTTTGCGATCTCCTTGACCTGCATGATATCAATCGCATAGTCCTTGCCCGCAAGGGAAAACGTGACCATCTTGAAATCGATGACCGCTACCCTTTCGCTTCTTTTTTCGTTGTCCTGGACCTCTTCGTTCTTTCCGGCCACCGTTTGTTTATCTACTCCAGTCATATTACCCTCTTACCACACTGATGCTTCACGCCGCTCGCGTGCCTGTAATTCCTGCTTGAGTCCGAGATCCAGCAGCTGACTCACATCGATAATCAACGAAACCGATCCGTCTCCGAGAATAGAGGCGCCCGCAATGCCGGGAGAATTGGTAAACTGATCCCGAAGGGGCTTGATAACCACGTCTTCTTCCCCAATGAGACTTTCGACCATAAGGCCGACTTTCTTTTCGGCAGTTCCCACAATAACGATATAACTGAACTCTGTCGATTCATTTGCCTTGATTCCAAAGAGCCGGTTCAGGCGTAGAAGGCTGATAACCTCGTTCCGGACATTGAATACTTCGTAATTGTCGATCCGCTTGATTTCATCAGCCTTTACGCGATGGCTTTCAATTACCGAGGTGATCGGTATCGAGTACACTTCCTTTCCGACACGGACAAGAAGGCCCTGAATAATGGCGAGAGTCAGGGGCAATCGGATAGTAAAGCGGGAACCCATATTCGGCTGGGATGAAATGGTAACCGTTCCGTTCAGCTTTTCAATATGCGTTCTGACGACGTCCAGCCCGACGCCGCGGCCTGAAACGCTGGTGATTTTATCTGCCGTCGAAAAACCGGGTTCGAATATCAGCTGAAAGGCTTCGATGTCCGTCAGGTTCTTGCCGGGATGCAGGATGCCCTTACTTACCGCTTTTTTCTTGATCGCCTCTACGTCAATGCCGTGTCCGTCATCGGCAATCTCGATAACGATCATGTTTCCTTCGTTTCTAGCCTTTAAAAGTACCGTTCCCTCTTCGGCCTTGCCTTGCTCAATGCGTTTTTCGGGGGTTTCAATCCCGTGATCAAGGGCATTGCGCACGCAGTGCATGATGGGATCGAGAAGATCCTCGACAACTGACTTGTCAAGCTCGGTTTCCTCGCCCTCTATGACCAGCTGCGCTTTTTTGTTGAGATCGCGGGAAAGATCGCGGACAAGGCGCGGAAACCGGCTGAAAATCTGGCTTATGGGAACCATGCGGATCTTCATTACCCCTTCCTGGAGTTCCCCGGTAATGCGGCCCAGATTCTGCGCGGCTGACCTGAATTTAGTCACTGTCGTCTTCATCGAAGCTTCAAAACCGGTAAATATATCGAAGATATCCGAATATTCGGTGTTCAAATCCTTTTTCAGATCCTTGATATTCTGTCCGTTTTGAATTTCTTCAAGATATTCCGGAATATGATCAAGAAGTTTTCTGAGTTTTTCCTTATAACTATTCTCTGCTTGCTGGAATTCTCCGAGCAGATTCGAGAAATGAATACCGCTTTGATTGAATGACGCCTTGGTGATGACCGTTTCGCTCACCAGGTTCAGAAGATAATCAATCCGGCGGGAATCCACCCGCAGCACCGATCCGGAGGAATGCACCGCAGAAGAACCGGGTTTTTTCAACTGGCTCGATTGTTCCGCTCCTATGTGCAGGGGGCTATCCTCTCCTTCGTCAGTCCCGGAATCCCCTGTGTCTGCCGTTTCCCCGGAAACAAGGTTCTCCGCAGCCTTTTTGGGCGCTGAAACGGGGAGCGAAGAAGGCGAAGCGGAAGAAGATGCAGGCACCTTCAGGTTTTTCGGTTCAAAAAGTGAAAGAGAAACCTTTGTGGTAACCTCGGAAATTGAGGCGGAACGTTCGATTTTCACTGCTTCCGAATCCGAGGCAACAAAATAGATAACCTCTTCATGAAACAAGTCTTCGTATAACGCGTCAAAATCGGGAATGGTTTTTAAAACCTGGCCGTATTGCTTCAGGGAAGCAAATACCTGAATACCGCCGACGGTATTCATCGGATTGGTCTCATCGAAGGAAACCTTCACCACATACACGGTATGTCCGGAAGGCACCGATTCTTTCAGTTCGAGGATTTCGTATTCCGAAAGAAGACTGGAAATATCGGCGATATCCAGTTTGGAAACGGGAACTGCGGTAGTTTTCTTTTCGGCAACACGTCCTGGTTCGGAGGGAAGCGAGGGAGCGCTCTTCTTCGAGGAAGCCTTTTGTTTGGGTTCCTTCACGGGAATCATTGCGAGAAGTTTTTGTTTAATCCCGGAAACATCTTCCTGATATACTGATCCGTCAGCGCGGGCAGCCAGCATGGCCTTGATGATATCCAGGGATTTCAGCAAAAGATCGATTACCGGTTCCGTTACCTTTAGGGTACCCTCGCGCAGAACATCGAGGAGATCTTCGATTACATGGGTAAAACCTGACAGCTCATGCATCTCGACCGTCGCGGAACCGCCTTTAAGGGTATGCGCGGCGCGGAATATTTCATCAATGGCATCATGATTCGAGGGATCATTCTCTATTACAAGAATATTACTTTCCAGAGTAAAAACTTGCTGCTCGGCCTCACTGAAAAAGTCTTTCAAAAGTTCTTCATTATTGATATCAAGGTAATCACTCATATGACCTAAAGTTTATACGGTTTTCATGATTAGTCAAGATTAAAACCGGCTGAATATTTTTAAAATGAAAAGATAGCACCAGGGGTCGTAATGGTATATAATACAGACAGGAGATTTAATGAACACCAGAAAGGTATTTCTGATACTGCTCATCCCCTTTTTTAATGTTATCCTGCAGGCACAGAGCGTCTCACTCGCGGATTTCAGTCTGGAAACGACGGGATTAATACCCGAAGGAAAAAGCATACCCCTGTTTTTCTCATCGGGAACGATAGCAGGACGTTTTGTTCCGGTCTCCTGGCTGCGCTTTCAGGCGCAAGCCTCCCTTGAAATACCCGATACAGCCCATTTTTTTCATCCGCTTCCGGAATCAAATGAAAGCGGCACGCTCAGCTTTGACGGCGCCTCGCTCCTGTTCCCCTCCGTTTTTCACAGCCCCCTGAACGTTTCCGTTTTTTCAGGATATTACGATGACCCTGCCTCGCTTTCACTTCTGAGGGATTTGCTGAAAGTGCATATCCCTGCGCCGGAGTTTTTTTCCAAACCGGCAGGAAAGGTCTTTTCCACGGAAAAACGGATTACAGGCACAGGTATCGCGATGACAAGCCTGCCCGGCAACCGGAATATGGCTGCGGGTATGTACGGATATTGGAATTTGAAGACGAACAGCGATGCCCTGTCATCCTTTGACCTCCGTTTTGGAAGCGTAACGGATTCGCTGCAGTTCAATGCCTTCACGGGCATTTCGTTCGAGATGCTCAACTCGACAGCAACGATGCGCGGCGGTTTAACGGCAATCTTTGACTCAGGTTCGGGAAACATCCTGTATGCGGAAATGGGAATCAGACGCTATTCTTTCGGGGCTTCGGACAATGACCGGAATCTGTATCTCCTGTTCGAACCGAGGATTCAATGGGGAAAAGCGGATTTTGCGTTTTCCTTTTTCTCTTCGCCGGTGTTCGTCACCGGCTCGTCCGACCGCGTGACTGCAGGCGGCACGTATCTGGGCATGAATCTGCTCGCGGGGTTCGGAAATCTCCGCGCCGATAAAATGAGGGGAGGAATCAGTCTGTTGACAAGTTTGAATCCGGAAAACCCCGGAACGATAACCCCGTTTTCGTTCTCGATCAGCCCCTTTTACAGCATGCTGCTTTCCGATTTCCTTTTCGAGGTCACGACGGTAATCAAGCCACTTTTATATAATGATCCCTATTCAATGGCAGAAGTAATGATAAGCTTTAAGGCGGTATACTGATGAAACACACAATATCGGTTTGTGTTCTTTTTTTTCTGGCTCTTATGATTCCCCTGGGCGCGCTTGAGTTAAACGTGTCAGGTCAGACAAGTTCGTTCGCGATGAAGGACAACGGCGATTTTACCCCGGCTTCACCAAATTACGGAATGGCCTTCTCGATCTCCGAGCAGATTCAGGAACAGCTTGAGGGCAAGGTTTCATTCGAGAGCGATCCGCTGATCGGTAATACGGTTGCGGCGCGGGTTGCCTACCGCACCTCGTTTCTCGAGATATCAGCCGGACCTTCATTCGGCGTGTTGAATACGAGCGGAAACAGCAAGGACATACCGGTTTTGTTTCAGCCGGGCGTCGGGATTGGATTCAGCATAACGGCTCCCGGCATCGTCGTCGCCCATGCCGATACGGATTTCGCCCTTCCGTCCGTCTCGGGCGGCCAGGTCTACCTGCAGAAAAGCGAGCTGTCCGCCGGGTTTTACCTACCCAACGTGCTGTGCCGAATCGCGATCAACCAGAGAACCAATTCTCTCGAAACACTCATAGCAACCCGCGTGAAAAGCGTGACCGACTATGGTTTATACACGGAATCATACAAAAAAGGATCACTGTTCCGGATAGGGGTCAATTTTATCTACCGGATTTCAGATTATGCCGTTTCGGCTTCCCCCGCAGACAACCGTAAAATCGGGCATCTGGTGCTCGGCGGCGGACTGACCTGGATACCGAAAAATGATTTCAATCTCTTTATCGACGGAAACGGCTCGCTCTACAGCTTCTCGCTCGGGAAGATGGACACAACCCTCGCAGCAACCTTCTTCGAGGTACGGGCCGGCGCCAAAATCATCACCGGCAATACGCAATAGATTTTACAAAACGAGGCGTGAAAGACGTTCACAGGCCTCTGCAACCTGCTCTGCATGACCGAATGAACTGAAGCGAATATAGTTCTCCCCGGCAGGGCCGAAACCGGCTCCCGGCGTGCATACCACATGACAGCTGTCCAGCAGTATATCGAATATCTCCCAGCTCTTCCTCCCGGGAAACCGTGCCCAGACGTAGGGGGCATTGTCTCCGCCGTAGATGGTTACTCCCGCTTTTTTGAAGTTCGGCCCGAGAAGGGTCTTTCGTATGCACGCTGCGTTTGCGAGGTAATAGTCGGTGAGGCTGCGGGTTTCAGCGATGCCCTTCGCATCGAGAGAGGCAAGTCCGCCGCTCTGCGCGATATTGGATGCACCGTTGAATATCGTCGTCATGAGGCGCGTCCAGTCGGCGGCGACGGGAGAGCCGTCGGCGAAGGCAAGGCACTTCGGTACGATTGTCCAGCCGAGTCGTACGCCGGTGAAACCGATGGGTTTGGAAAAGGAGCTTACCTCGATGGCGCACTCGCGGGAACCCTCGATTTCGAAAATTGACAGGGGCAGAGACAGATCCCGGATAAAAGTCGCGTAGGCCGAATCGAAAATAATGACGGATCCCTTCGCCTTTACGGTGCGGACGAGGGACTCAAGCTGGGCTCTTGTCGCAACGGCGCCGGTAGGATTGTTGGGCGAGCAAAAATACACGAGGGCATTTGCGGGGATGGCAGCAAGGTCGGGGAAAAATCCGTTTTCCACCGTGCAGGGCATATACGTGATTCCTGCGTATCCGGTTGTCCCGGGGGCCACGGCTCCGGCGGAACCGATCATGACGGATCCGTCAACATAGACCGGGTAAGCGGGATCCTGGACGGCAACCGGAGTGAGGGCGCCGAACAGGTACTGGAGGCGGCCTATGTCGCACTTTGCCCCGTCCGAGATGAAAACCTCATCCGCGCTCACCATTCCCTTGTATAGAACTTCTGCAATTTTAACCCTCAGGCTCATGAGGCCCGCATCGTCCCCGTAACCGGAATATCCTTCCTTTGTTCCCAGACGCGCAACCTCGGCATGGAGACTCTCGACTATGTGGGGTGTCAGCGGTTCGGTGGTGTTTCCGATTCCGAGGCTGATTATTTTTACGTCAGGATGCGAAGACGCATACGCATTGCGCCTTTTTGAAATTTCCGGAAAAAGATAGCCGGATGAAAGATTGGCGATATTCCTGTTTCGTTGTATCATTGTGGTCTCCCTGAAAATGCATTAATTATACCGTGAATACATGGACTATAGCAATTTTCAGGGAAGATTTGCAACCGGTACCTGGGTAAAAAGATAGTCGCCTGCAAAACGCGCAAACAGGCCTTCCATGACAAGCTGTCCGCCTTCAACGGTAAAATGTGTTCCGTCGCCGCTCATCACTTTGAGCATCCTTCCCCCGCCCACATCCAGGGAATCGACATAGGCATTGTTTCCCGCCGGATTCAGCTGATGCAGGGAAATCCGGACCAGGGTATCCGGGCTGTATTCCTGTGCCAGGGATTCCTGAACCGAGTCAATATAGGCAAGACTTTCATTGTACTCGCGGTTTTTCACGACGGGCATGCCGACCCAGTACAGGCGCGGAACAGAAGAGAGCACTATATCGATGATGTTCCGGCATTTTTCCTTATAGGCTGCTTCCCATGCCGGGGTATGTTTTTTCATGATTACCCCGTTGTCGTCCCAAAAACTCTGGTAGTCGTTCATGCCGAGCATCATCACCGCTCCGTCGTAGTGGGCGGCTTGAAAGGTATCGGCAAGCTTCGTCGGCCAATTGTAATAATCGCCGCGGATAAAACCCGATGAATGAATTGCGAGAAACTCGATATCGACCGGGGATCCTTTGCCGGCAAGCCGGGACAGGCCCGAACCGAGACTGAAAACCTGAGAGTCCCCGAACATGTAAATCTTCAGCGGATTTTCGCTTGAATGCATCCGGCTTGCAGGAAGCGGCGCCGGCGGCGCGGGCGGTAATTTCAGGAGCTCCTCGATCTCGGCGGCCGTTACGGGAAGCGCTTTCGAACTTTCAACGGATGCGGAAAGGGATTCCGGCAGGCTTTGAGGAATCGTTGGGGATTCGGCGGCCGCGGACGGTAGGGACTCAGGCGGTTTGACTGCGCTCCGGCTCTCGCCTTTCGAACGCTTGTTGAAGTAGCGCGTATCCCAGGCCGTCATTCCGGAGAGACCCGACATATCCAGGAAGGATTGCCTTGCCTCGGGGACAAAACGGTCAAATCCCGTTGAGGAAGCGAAGGCGGACGCGGTATCGGTCAGGGCAAGGGCGACGGAACGCGCATAGAGGTTTTCAATCCGTGAAGCGGGAATCCATAGGGACTGGCCGCACAGAATGATAATGCAGAAACCCATAACGAGCATTGTCGCGAGAATATAGTTCGGCCTGTAAGCATCTGTTTTCGGTTTCTTCATCGCGTTCTCCTGAAACTAAAACTGAAAATAAATAAACGGCGCAACACCGGACATCGAGACAACCGAAAGAAACACGAGAAAGGACGCGATCAATATGCCTTTAAGTGGAAGCGGAATTAAACCGTACATGCTGAAACTGAAAGAGCGGAAATTCCGTGGAATGAGGTTCATGCAAAGGCCGAAAACCAGGAGGAGAATGACGAGCGGGGAAAGCATGGTTACCGGAACCGAAAAATTGCCGAGAGCCCCCAAATAATTTTGAATGGAAGAAAAGGAAGGAGCCCTGAAGACTATCCAGCTGATCGTGGTGAACAAAAAAGTGCCGAGGATTTGCGCGATTGCGATCAGGGTATTTGCGCTCCGTTTGTTTCCGTAATTGAAGGCACGCTCGACGGCAAGCGCCACGCCCTGCATCGCTCCCCAAACAAGAAAGGTAAGCGCCGCGCCGTGCCAGAGACCGCCCAGCATCATCGTGAAAAAAAGTGCGGCGAGGTTTCGGAATTTGCCGAAGCGGGATCCGCCCATGCTGAAATACAGATAATCGCGGAGCCAGAGCGAAAATGTTATGTGCCACCGTTTCCAGAATTCGGTCACCGAGTGGGAAATATAGGGACGGTTGAAGTTGGCGGGCGTCTTGAATCCGAGAAGCAGCGCGATGCCTATCGCCATATCGCTGTATCCGGAGAAATCAGTATATATGACTACCGAGTAGCCGAAGGCGGCAAGCATGACTTCGACTGTATTGAACTGTGAGGGGTTCGCGAAAACGGGATCGACAAAAAGGGTTGACAGAAAATTGGCGAATACCATCTTCTTTAAAAGTCCCTTCATGATAAGGGCCGCCGCTCGGTCAAACTCAATCGGCTTTGAGTTGATATCGGCGCCCGTTTCCATGACCAGAGGGAGCTGCGGAAAAAAATCGGCGGCATGCACTATTGGTCCCGAGGCGATCTGGGGGAAAAACGAGACGTAAAGGGCGACGTCAATAAAGGAGCGGACGACGGGCAGACGGCATAAATACACGTCGAACACATAGCTCAGGGTCTTGAAAGTGTAGAAGGAAATACCGATCGGCATTATGACGGCAAGGGCGGGGAAAAGAAATCCCGGGCCATGGGATGCGCCGCCGCCGGCCATAGACAGTCTGATCAGGGAATTTGCGGATTCGGCGAAAAAATTGTAATACTTGAAAAAACCGAGAAGCAGCAGGTTGAATACTATCGCCAATACGAGAAATGTTTTGCGCAAAATGTGATCCCTGTTGGTTCCCACAAGAAAGCCGAACCCGTAGTTCGCCGCAGTCGAGAAAAGAAGAAGAACGCAGAACCGCCAGTCCCAAAACGCGTAAAAGACATAACTTGCGGCGACGAGAAAGATGCGCCTCTCCAGGTCACGCCGGAAAACGTACCAGAAACCGATAAACACGAGAAGAAAGAAAAAAGCAAAACTGAATGTGGGGAACAGCATTTACTCTAGGATTGCGCATCCAGGAGGAGTTCGTCAATAGGCTTGCCCACCGGAACCATCGGAAATACCATTTCATCAATATCCATACCGCAGTCTATCAGGGCCGGCGTTCGCTCCGACAGGGCTTTTTCGAAAGCCGAGACAAATTCCGCCTCGTTTGCCGCCCGGAATCCCCGAATGGAGAAGGCATCGGCAAGCTTTACGAAGTCTGGCCCCCGGTCAAGGGTAGTTGAGGAATAGCGCTTGTCGTAGAACATTTTCTGCCACTGGCGAACCATGCCGAGAGTGCCGTTGTTCGCGATGAGGATGATGATCGGAAGCTTGTAATGGGCGATGGTCGCAAGCTCGTTCAGGTTCATGCGGAATGAGCCGTCGCCCGCGATATGCACGACATAACGGTCAGGAAAGGCGGTCTGCGCGCCGATCGCCGCACCCGTCCCGTAACCCATGGTGCCGAGTCCGCCGGAGGTGAGAAAGGTCCTCGGTTTCGAGAAGGGATAGAACTGGGCAACCCACATCTGGTGCTGCCCTACTTCCGTCGTGATTATTGTATCGTCCCCGAGGCGGTCATGCACCGTATCGAGCACAAACTTCGGATGCAGAAGTGTTTTTTTGCTATAGGTCGACGGAATATGGGTTTTCCATTCGTCGATGCTTGAATTCCATTCGTCCTTTGCGCGCGGGTTGACCTTGTCTGCGAGGGCGGCAAGGATATCCTTGATATTTCCGTTGAGGCAGGCTGCAGTGCGGATATTTTTATTTATCTCGGCTGGATCTATATCGATCTGGAGAATGGCCGATTCCCTGGCGAACTTGGAGGGATCCGAGATTACCCGGTCCGAAAAACGCGCGCCGATGGCGACGAGGAGGTCGCACCGGTTGGCGCCGGTATTCGACGCCTTCGTGCCGTGCATGCCTATCATGCCCGTGCACAGGGGATGGCGGGCGGGAAAGGCGCTCTTGCCCATCAGGCTCACCGCAACCGGTGCGTTCAGTTTTTCCGCAAGGACTTTCAGTTCCTCGGAGGCATTGGATATGACAACACCGCCGCCGACGTAAAAGAAAGGCCGGACCGCCTTCGAAAGGAGGAGCGCGGTCTTCTCGATCTCGGCTTCGGAGGCGACTGGAACCTTCGCAATGGTATGCGCGATGCAGGAAGAGCTCGTCGCGCTTCCCTTTTCGCAGAGGGGAATCCATTCGGCCTGCTGAGCCGTAATGTCCTTGGGGATATCGATGAGGACGGGACCGGGTCTTCCGCTCGATGCGATCAGGAAAGCTTCGCGGATGATGCCGGCAAGCTTCGTGACATCGCGGACGATATAATTGTGCTTGGTGATCGACATGGTGATACCGGTAATGTCGACTTCCTGGAAGCTGTCCTTGCCGAGAAGGTGGGTCGGGACGTTGCAGGTGATGGCCACAACCGGAACGGAGTCCATGTAGGCCGTGGCGAGCCCGGTCACCAGGTTCGTTGCGCCGGGACCGCTTGTCGCGAATACGACGCCTACCCTGCCCGTCGCACGGGCATAGCCGTCTGCTGCATGGGCGGCTCCCTGCTCGTGGGAAGTCAGAGTATGGTGAATGCGGTCCGCGTTTTTATACAGCTCGTCATACACATTGAGGATTGTGCCGCCGGGGTATCCGAAAATATTCGTGACACCCTGCTCGATGAGGCATTCTATAACGATTTTCGCTCCGGAATATTTCATGCGCAATCCTCCAAAAATAAAAATGAATGCTTATAAGGCCTGAATAGCGGCAACAACCAGATCGCCCATCTTTTTTGTGCCGATAAGACGGTCACCGAGCTTCGCGCGGTCAGCCTCCGATCCGGCTATGTCCATGGTTCTCCATCCGGCGTTCAGCACTTTTTCCACCGCAGTCTCGATGGCTGCCGATTCCTTCTCAAGCTTGAATGAATAGCGGAGGAGCATCGCGCAGGTCAAGATTGTCGCGAGCGGGTTCGCCTTGTCCTGCCCGGCAATGTCGGGAGCTGATCCGTGAATCGGCTCATAGAGGCCGGGACCCGAGTCCCCGAGGGAAGCGGAGGCAAGCATGCCGATGGAGCCGGTGATCTGGCTCGCCTCGTCGGAGAGAATGTCGCCGAAGAGATTGCTCGTCACGATCACGTCGAACTGGCCGGGATTGCGGACAAGCTGCATGGCGCAGTTGTCGACGTACATATAGGACAGCGCGACGTCGGGATACGCGCCCTTTATTTCTTCCGTGACCTCTCGCCACAGGCGGCTGGTCTCGAGGATGTTCGCCTTGTCAACGACGCAGAGTTTTTTCGCGCGCTTTTGAGCGGACTCGAAGCCGATTTTCACCACACGGGCGATTTCGCTTTTCGAGTAGGTTTCAGTGTCCCAGGCGGATGTGTTGTCCGCGCTGCGGCCGCGGTCGCCGAAATAAATGCCGCCGGTAAGCTCGCGGACGATGAGGATATTCAGCCCGTCGCCGATGACTTCGCTCTTGAGGGGACAGGCCGCGGACAGTTGCTTGAACATGAGGGCAGGACGGAGGTTCGCATATACTTTCATCCCGCCGCGGAGGCCGAGCAGGGCTTTTTCGGGTCTCTTGCTGCCGGGAAGTACGTCCCATTTGGGGCCGCCGACCGCGCCGAGAAGGACCGCATCGCTGGCGAGACAGGTATCAAGCGTCGCTTGCGGCAGGGGCTCGCCCGTCGCGTCGAGAGCGGCGCCGCCGGCGAGAACGGGTGTATAGGTGAAAGCGTGTCCGTATTTTTTACCGATCGCATCGAGGGCCCGGCAGCCTTCCCGAACGATGTCCGGTCCGATTCCGTCTCCGGGTATTGTGGCAATAGTATAATTCATTTTATTCTTCCTTATTTTGCGAGCTTTGTTTTCAGCTGGCTGATCAGCCCGTCGGCCTTGATGATATCCTGCATGAACGAGGGGAAGGGCTGACCCTTGAAAGTCGCCCCGCTCGTCTTGTTTACGATTATACCGGTATCGAAGTCGACCTCGACGGTGTCCCCGGCTTTTATCCCCGCGACTGCCTCCGGGCATTCAAGTATCGGAAGGCCGATATTGATCGAGTTGCGGTAAAAAATGCGGGCGAACGTCGACGCTATGACGCACGAAATCCCCGCAGTCTTGATCGCGAGCGGCGCGTGCTCGCGGCTCGAACCGCATCCGAAATTCTTGTCGGCAACCATGATGTCGCCGTCTTTGACTTTCTTCACGAAGGTCGCGTCAATGTCTTCCATGCAGTGCTCCGCGAGCTCCTTTGCATTCGACGTATTCAGGTATCGCGCGGGTATGATAACGTCGGTGTCGACATTGTCGCCGTATTTAAATACTGATCCTTGTGCTTTCATAGTTTGTTCCTCTCTCCAGAAAAAGTTTTTCTTTCCCGCATCAATGCGTCTTGCTCAAAAAAAGTATTATTTTTTAAGCAAGTCGACGGGATCCGTGATCACTCCGGTTATTGCGCTTGCGGCCGCAACGGCGGGATTCGACAAATATACTTCGCTCTCGGGACTGCCCATGCGGCCGACAAAGTTCCGGTTTGTGGTCGCGAGCGCGCGCTCGCCCTTCGCGAGGATTCCCATGTGTCCGCCGAGGCAGGGACCGCAGGTCGGCGTCGAAAAGGCGCAGCCAGACTCGACGAAAATCTTTGCAAGACCTTCTTTCATCGCCTGAAGGTAAATTTTCTGGGTCGCGGGAAAAATGATGCAGCGGATATTCGGGGAAACCTTGCGTCCCTTGAAAATCTTCGCGGCAACGCGGAGATCCTGGATGCGGCCGTTGGTGCAGCTCCCGATGACCACCTGGTCGATCTTCAAGCCCTTCGCCTCTGTTATTGTTTTGGTATTCGACGGCAGATGGGGGAACGCGACGGTCGGCTCGATTTTGGCGAGATCGATTTCTATCGTTTTTTCATATACGGCGTCGGCATCCGCCTCGAATATGCGGGACGGGCGTTTACCGTGCTCTTTCAGGTATTTTAGGGCAACCTTGTCCACGGGAAATATGCCGTTTTTCGCACCGGCTTCAATGGCCATATTCGCGATGGTAAAGCGGCCGTCTATGTCGATGGTCGCGACTCCGTCTCCGGTAAATTCCATCGACTGATAGAGAGCCCCGTCGACGCCGATCATGCCGATGATATGGAGGATTACGTCCTTGCCGCTGGCCCAGCCGGAAAGCTTGTTTTTCAGCACAAATTTGATGGCGGAGGGAACCTTGAACCAGGCTGTGCCGGAAGCCATTCCGGCGGCCATGTCAGTCGAACCGATACCGGTGGAAAAAGCGCCGAGTGCTCCGTAGGTGCAGGTATGGCTGTCCGCGCCGATAATTACATCGCCGGCGACTACCAGACCCTTTTCGGGGAGAAGGGCATGCTCGATTCCCATGCAGCCGACTTCAAAATAATTTACGATTTCGTGCGCACGGGCAAATTCCCGGATAAATTTAGCCTGTTCTGCCGCCTTGATATCCTTGTTCGGGGTAAAATGATCGGGCACAATGGCAATTTTGGTGTTATCAAAGACGGTTTTGCACCCGATTTTATTGAATTCATTGATGGCAACCGGGGTGGTTACGTCGTTTCCGAGTACCAGATCCAGTTTTGCCTCGATAAGTTGACCGGCCTCGACCGAATCAAGTCCGGCGTGAAAAGCCAGAATTTTCTGGGTCATTGTCATTCCCATGTTAATCTCCTTCTGCAGAATTAAGTATTGATTAATTCAATGCAGTATTTATTAAGCAATAGTATAAAAAAAATCCTTTTATGTAAAGCCCCCAAGTGACCCGGGGCTTACTTTATTCGAGAACCGATCCGCCCCGCTCCATCGCGGTAAGTCCGGTGCGCACCAATTCCTTGATGCCGAAGGGTTCAAGAAGCCGAATGAGGCTCGCAATCTTGTCTTCGCTGCCGGTCGCTTCTATTATAAGAGAATCGACGCCCACATCGACAATGCGGGCACGGAAAATATTCGCCGTCTCGATCACGCCGACGCGGGCAGTGCCCGTGGCGCTCACCTTGATAAGGGCAAGTTCGCGTACGACGGTTATGCCGCCCTCGCACTGTTTTATCGATACCACCTCGACCAGCTTGGCAAGCTGTTTTTCAATCTGCTCGAGAATATATTCATCCCCGCGAACCACAATGGTCATACGGGAAAGTTCGGGATTTTCGGTAACGCCTACGGTAAGGCTGTCAATATTGTACCCGCGACGGCTGAAAAGTCCGGAAACGCGGCTCAAGACGCCGGAATGGTTTTCTACCAGAACGGAAATTACATATCTTTTCATCAGATCTCCTTCGAATTATACAGTCCGAGTACGCGCACGCCCTGCATTATTCCTGCATCCTGACTTATTTTTTCCATTTCGGCTAGAGCCGAACGGAGGTGCTCCGCTGATACCACACTGGTAGAAACCCCTTCCGGAAGCGCGATATTCGCGTAAAAGCGATAGCGCCAGGGCTCGCCCTGAATGGGCCTTGATTCCAGTTTGGTAAGGTTGAGACCGTGTTTCATGATGAGACCGAGGGCCGAGTAGAGAGAACCGGGCTCATTCGCGGTCGTGAAAATAATGGTCGCATGATTCGGTATACCGCATACCACCTCACCCGAACGGGCGATGATTACAAAGCGGGTATAGTTTCGGGCGTTTGTTTCAATGCCTGATTTCAACGATTCCAGGCGATAGATTGGAGCCGCGTTTTCGCTTGCGATTGCGGCCTTGGTCGGATCACCCGAGGCGGCGACGAGTTCCGCGGCCGCGGAAGTAGTGTCGGTCTCGATGTGCGTCCAGGAGGGATACTGGGCGAGAAAATCCTCGCACTGGGCAAGTCCCTGGGGATGGGAATACACGGTGGTGATCGTGCCGACCGTTGCCCCTTTGACGGCGAGGAGTGAGTGATCGATGCGGAGAGTGACCACCCCGATGATCTCGATATCCTCGTAGCGGGCGAGATTGTCATAGTTTTCATAGACGGAACCGGCAAGGCTGTTTTCGATCGGCAGCATGCCGAAGGAGGCGCGGCCGTCGAGAACCGCGTTGATAACCTCTCGGAAATTGGCCGTCGGGAGCGCAGTCGCCTCGTCATCGTAATAACGGCGAATTGCCTGTTCGGCGTAGGCTCCCCTGCCCCCCGCGTACGCACAGACTAAGGGCGCATTCGGGTCTGAAACTTTTTTTCCGGAACTGAGCGATGCACCGGAGGCGGACGGCTTGATGGACGAGGGACGGCGGGATACGGCCCGGCCGACAACAGGAGAAAGGACCTCAATGTCGCGCATCATCTTCTCGAACTGGATTGGGTACAGTGACTGTGGTCCGTCGGAGAGAGCCCTGTCCGGATTGGGATGTACTTCCACGATAAGCCCGTCGGCACCGGCGGCTATCGCGGCGAGGGCCATCGGGGGAACCTTGTCCCTGATACCGACCGCATGGCTCGGGTCGACGATAATCGGAAGATGGGTAAGGGAACGAAGCACCGGAATCGCGGAAAGGTCGAGGGTATTTCTCGTCGCCTTTTCATAGGTGCGGATGCCGCGCTCGCACAGTATCACGTCCTCGGTGCCGCTGGCCAAAAGATATTCGGCAGCCATGAGCCATTCCTCTATGGTCGCGGAAATTCCGCGCTTTAGTATCACCGGTCGTCCGAGGGCGCCGACTTTTTTCAGGAGCTCGAAATTCTGCATGTTTCGCGCGCCGATCTGGAACACGTCGACGTAGTCGATCATCACGGGGATGTGCTCGGCGGAAACTATTTCGGTCACGACGGGAAGACCGTAGGCGTCGCCTGCCTGGCGGAGGATCTTGATGCCCTCCTCGGCCATGCCCTGGAAGGCATAGGGACTGGTGCGGGGTTTGTACGCGCCGCCCCTGAGCATGACCGCGCCCGACTCGGCGACGGCGGCGGCTGATTCCATCATCTGTTCGAGGCTTTCGACCGCGCAGGGGCCGGCGATGACCGTCACGCGGTTTCCGCCGATCTTTACCCCGCGGATATTGATCACGGTGTTGTCCCGCTTGAATTCGCGGGAAGCCATTTTATAGGGCTTCGAAATGGGGATAACCCTCTGCACGCCCGGGAGGATTTCCACCTCGCGGGGATCGATTCCGATCTTGCCGACGGCGCCGAAAATCGTCTCTTCCTCCCCTGCGATCTCATTTACCCGGAGGGAGTTCTTCTCGAGGAAGGTGCGGATGCGCATCTTGTCGTCATCCCTGATATTTTTTTCCAGTACGATTACCATGTCGTTGTCCTTAATATGTCGGCGAATATACCGGAGGCTGTCACATCGGCCCCGGCCCCATAACCGTGGATAACCAGCGGAATGGGAGAGTAATATTTGGTCGTGAACACAAAAACGTTTTCGCCGCCCCGAATGGAAGCGAGCGGCTCGATGAGCGGAACCTCGATCACGCCCACATGGGCGTTTCCGTTCCTTCCGTCTATCTCGGCGGCAAGCCGGAGCACTTTCCCTTCAATTTTCAGGGCAAGGCTACGCTTGGCGAACCATGAGTCAAGCTGGGAAACTCGGGCAAAAAAATCGGCTACGGTCCCGCTCGAGTCGAAGCCTTCCGGAAAGACGGAATCTATTTTTACGTCCGAAAGCTCGATGGAAAGGCCGGCCTCGCGTGCGAGAATGAGCGTCTTTCGCGCGACGTCCGCTCCGGACAGATCGTCCCGGGGATCCGGCTCGGTGAAACCTTTCTCCCTGGCTTCGGAAACCGCCTGAGAGAAACTGACGCCGTCATCGAGGCGCCCGAAAATATAGGAGAGTGAACCCGACATGATACCGGTAAACCTGATCAGGGAATCGCCGCTCTTGAGCATATTCTGGAACGTATCGATGATAGGCAGTCCCGCTCCGACGTTTGTTTCGTACAAAAAACGCTTGCGGTTGAGGGCAGCGGAAGCGCGGAGCGCCCGATAATAGTCCAGGCTTACTGAATTGGCGCGCTTGTTCGGGGTCACCACATGCATGCCTGCTTCGAATATGCCGAGGTATTTCTCGGGCAGGGTGCCGGTTGCCGTGCAGTCCACAAATACCGGATTCAGCGGCTTTTCTGCCTTCACGAAAGACACGATGGAATCGACCGAGGAAAGCTCCGAAGAAGAGTTGAACTCATCCTTCCATGATGACAGCGGAATTCCTGACTTTGCGAGCAGCATTTTTTTTGAATTTGCTATGCCCCAAATCTGCAGGTCAATGTGGGATTTTTTAAGTTCTTCCTGCTGGATACGGATCTGTTCGATCAGCTTGCCGCCGACCACGCCTATGCCGAACAGGAAAACCTCTATGGTCTGCAGCGTATTGAAAAAGAAGCGGTGGGCGATGCGCACCGCCTTGTCTCCGTCCGCGTCCGCGACAACGGTGCTTATCGAGCGCTCGGACGACCCCTGGGCGATCGCGTGAATGTTGATGCCGCCGAAGGCGAGGGACGAGAAAAAAGTGCCCGCGACGCCCTTGCGGTGCTTCATTCCGTCGCCGACGATCGACACGATTGCCATATTCTTGATTATCGAGATTTCGTCGATGAGATTTTCGCGGATTTCGAGGGCGAACTCTTCCTGCAGGGAAAATTTGACATCTTTCGCCTCGGAACCGCGTACGCAGAAACTGATGGTGTACTCGGAGCTCGACTGGGTAATCAGGAGCACCGAGGCTCCCGAGCGGCTGACCGCGGTGAAAACCCGGGCCGCGGTTCCCCTCTTTCCCTTGAGGCCTGCGCCCGCGACGTTGATCATCGCGGTATCCTTCAGGCATGATATGCCGCACACAGGGCTCGATGAAGGGTCGACTGTTATAGTCCCCGCGGAGGCTATGCGGGTGCCGCGCGCGGTCGGGTTGAAACTGTTCAGGCTCCAGGTTTCGATGCCGCGGGCGGCGATGGGATGTATCGTCTTCGGATGCAGAACCTTCGAGCCGAAAAAGGAAAGCTCCATCGCCTCCTCGTAGCTTATGTCATTGACGAGAATGGCGTCGCTTACGATGCGGGGATCGGCGGTAAAGATGCCGTCAACGTCCGACCAGATTTCGAGCTTTGTCGCGCACAGCCCCATAGCCATGAGGGCGGCCGAAAAATCGGAACCGTTGCGGCCCAGAAGGGACGGCTTGCCCGAGACATCTGTGCTGATAAAACCGGGGGCAAGCAGTATCCGCGCGCCGATGTCGCGATACGGTGCAAAATTGTCGTTAATCTTTTCGTATACCGGATCTCCCTCGGAGAGGCGCCCTTCGGTAATGATGAATTTGCGGCTGTCAAGCACGTCCAGATTTTGAGTGCGTGCGCGAAGCAGCTCCGCGACGATGGGAATGCAAAACTGCTCGCCGAGTCCCATAATGCGGCATTCAATCGTTTCCGGGCATTCACCGAAGGCAGCTATCGCGGCAAGCAGTTTGTCAAATTCCGTGTAGAGCGCCTCGAGTTCGTCTTCAACCACTGATGACCGGAAGCCCTTCTCCGCAGAGGCGAGATCCGTAATGATATCGGTATGAGTCTTTTTTATGGATGCGACAACCTCGGCTGTCGAAGTAAAGCCGTTTGACGGCGTTGTTTTTTCCGCAACTTTCATGGCAAAATTTACGCTGTCCTGCAGGCGGTTGGATACGCCGCCGACGGCGGAAACGATGACTCCGAGCCGGTCAATTTTAGACCGTCCGCAAATAATATCGACAGAACTGCACATCCGTCCGGCACTTCCCATTGAAGTTCCGCCAAATTTCATAACCAGCATACGCACCTCATTATCAGGATATCACCATAGCGGATAAAGAGCTTCTTTTCTAGGGGTAAAACTGTATATTTATGCAAGGTTTTTGTATTTTTACTGTATTAAAGGGCAGTATCAGAGAAAACGTGATCAAATTTATAATGAATATTGACAAATGCCTCTACGATATGCGGATCAAACTGTTGTCCCGCCTCAGCGGTGATAATCGCGAATGCTTCTTCGTGTGTTTTGGGCTGATGATTGTACGCGCGAATCCCCCGCAGTGCCTCATACGTATCGACAACGGATATGATACGGGCTGCGATCGGTATATTCTCGCCCGACAAACCTTCGGGATAGCCGCCGCCGTCCCACCGTTCATGATGATACCTGCAAATCTCCCAGGGAATCTGCAAAAAGCTGCAATAGGAGCTATAGAGAGGATCAGTTTCGAACATTGCAATAATACGTTTTATATAGGTCGCCCCGATTGCCGGATGCTGTTTGACCTGATTCAGCTCCTCATCGGTAAGGGCTTCATCTTTTTCCAGAACTTCGCTCGGGATGGCCATCTTTCCGATATCGTGCAGCACCGAGGTGTAATTGATGTCCTTAACGTATTCGTCCAGATCGTAGTTATGGGGATGGATTAATTCAAGGCGCTTGCATTCCAGGGAAAGGTAGGTGGTGAGAAATTCCATATTCTTTAGATGAACCGAGGTTTCGCGGCTGTATTCCCCTATGAGGGAGCAGGTCAGCGAAATCAGCATCCGTTTGTGCATCTCTATGGTCTTCTTGGCATTTAGAAGATTGTAGTTGGATATTGAAAGGGAGTGAATGAGGCTGTCGGTTTTCTGAAAATACTCAAGTTCCACCGAGCTCGAGATATCCTCGATATTCAGGTAGTAAAGGTATTTTTTTTCCTCTTTTGACCATTCAATTTTTCCGAGTATCGTAAAATGAACGAAGGGATACAGGACGTCGTTGTCGGTCTCGTAATTCTTGAGCATGACGGGAAATTTGAACGCATTGATAACCGTGACGCTTTGGGACCTGTCCGGCTGCGGCAGGAATTTCTCGAAAAGGATATCGACATATACCGATTTATGGAATTCATCGCTGTCCATCTCGACCGCATCCAGAAAATCCTCCGGGATTTTAAACATATGACGGTATTCGTCGAATACCATCTGGTATTTTTCATTATTGATATGATCTATCAGGGCAGTGACTTTCTGCGTCGAATAGCGCCTGAGAATTATATAATTCTTTTTAAGTTTATGATAATTCCTGAGCAGTCTTTTAAACGTATTACGGTTTCTAGTTGCGGTATTTACCAGAAGGTTGTACCGGCCGACGAGCTGCGCGTATTTTTTATGCAGTTCGCCGTAGAGGAGATCTAGGCGTTTGGCCACAGTCTTGACGCCTCTTCCCGCAATTTATATTTTTGTATTTTTCCCGAAGCAGTCATCGGGTACGCGGATACAAAGGAAATGAATTGGGGTATCTTGTTCCAGGCAATCTTGCCCCGGCAGAAATCCTGAATGTCGGCCTCAGTCATCTGATAGCCCGGCTTGAGGATGACGAAAATTCCGCATTGCTCGCCGTATTTCTTCGAGGGGACTCCGACAACCTGCACGTCGGATATGCCGTCCATGTGATGGATAAAATCTTCGACCTCTTTCGGGTAAATATTCTCGCCACCCCTGATTATCATATCCTTCAACCGGCCCGTCACTTTGTAGTAACCGGAAGCGTCCATGATCCCGATGTCCCCGGAATGCAGCCATCCATTCAGATCGATGCAGTGCGCCGTCTCTTCGGCCATCTTGTAATAGCCTTTCATGTTGATGTAGCCGCGGCAGCACAGCTCGCCGCTCTCCCCTATCCCCATGATTTTCCCGGTGTCGGGCGAGATCACCGCGACCTCGATTCCCGGCATGGCCTTTCCGACGGTCGCGCATTTGTTCTCGAGGCTCTTCTCGTCGTAGCGGGTTTGGGTCATTACCGGACTTGACTCGGTCAGGCCATAGCATATGGTCACCTCGGCCATGTGCATCAGGAGGACGCACTCCTGCATGCTTTTCGTCGGGCAGGGAGATCCGGCCATAATGCCCGTCCTCAGCGAGGAAAAGTCAAAACGTTTGAAAAGGGGATGCTCGAGCACCGTGATGAACATCGTCGGCACGCCGTAGAGAGCCGTGCACTTTTCCTTCTCTACCGACATCATCACGTTTACCGGGTCATATTTTTCGAGGATAACCATCGTCGAGCAGTGGTTAAGGCAGGCCATGACGGCAAGCACGCAGCCGAAGCAGTGGAAAAGGGGAACGGGTATGCATACCCTGTCCTTCGCGGACAGATTCTGGTTGTAGCCTATCCAGAAACCGTCGTTCAGGATATTGAAGTGAGTGAGCTGGACGCCTTTCGGGAAGCCCGTAGTACCGGAGGTGTACTGCATGTTAATCACGTCGTGCGACGAAAGGCTGTTCTGCCGCTCCAGATAGTCGGCGTCCGAAACGGTACAGGCGAGGGCCATCACCTCGCTCATGGAGTACATGCCGCGGTGTTTTTCGGGACCGAGAAAAAATACCCGCTTGAGCAGGGGAAAGCGCGCGGATTTCAGCTGCCCGCGGCTCTGTTCTTTCAGTTCGGGAATGAGCTCGTACATGACGGACACGTAATCGGTATCGCGCACCCCGTTCATCAGGAAAAAATTTTCAGTGTCTGACTGCTTTAAAAGATATTCTATTTCGGCGATTTTATTGCTGGTGTTTACGGTAAGCAGCACGGCGCCTATTTTGGCGGTAGCGAACTGCAATGTGATCCAGTGCGGAACGTTGGTGGCCCATATGCCGACCTTGTCTCCCTTTTTGATGCCGAGGGCCATAAGTCCTTTCGCCGTCATGTCCACCTGCTGGGCAAATTCCTTCCATGTAAGCCGGTAGTCGCGGTCCGCATAGATGACCGCATCCTGATGGGGAACTCTCGCGACAACCGCGTCAAGGGCTGCCCCGATAGTCCAGTCGCGGGTAACGGGAACCCCCGAGGGTGCGATTCCGATGGAAACAGAAGACGCGAAAGGAGGGGTGAACGGGGCTGATCCTGCCGGCGAGGAAGGCGTAAAGGTTGTAACACTCATTGTTTTCTCCTGAGGCGACTTTAAAAAGGCTGAAAGATAACCGCGTAAATCGAGGCCGGTTTATTGTCCGCCGCTCCCACAAAATGGGGTACGATGGAATTATAGTACATCGAGTCCCCGTTCTTCAGGTTATAGCTTTTCTGGCCGTATTTCAGGATAATTTCGCCGGAAACGACAATGATGAATTCCTCGCCTTCATGGCTCGAAAGTTTTTCGTCCTGGCCGGGGGTCATTTCGATGTACAGGGGTTCCATATGCCGGTCAGTCTTGCCGCGGCCGAGGGAAAAATAACGATAGGGACTCTTTATTTCGCCGGTATGGGGGGACAGCGCTTCTTTCCGCTCATCCGCTCGTACGATGAGGGGATCGTCCCGGAAATGATCGTCCATAAAGGTGCCGAGCCGCTGACCCAAAGCACGCGAGAGTTTGAGCAAGACGCCGAGAGACGGATATGCCTGCCCCTCTTCTATCGCAGATATCAATCCGGAATCCAAACCTGAATTGACAGCCAATTGTTCTTGTGTGAGTTCAAGACGTTCCCTGAATTTAGTGATACGATTTCCCAGTTCCTGTGCATCTGTCATACGAATTTCCTCAATATAAATCATTATTGACGTAAAAATTGCAACTGTCAAGTTTTTATGGTACTATCAAGACAGTTATGCGTATCAAAGGATTTAACCTGTTTTCCATTAAAAAAACAACTCCAAAGGCAGAGCGCGGAACTATCGGAGGAATATTTCTCCCCGCATACCGGAGGCTCGGTTCCAGCATGACGCACCGCAGCGATATCGTCTGGATAGACACGGGGCAGAAAAAAGATGAGATTTACCGGATCATAAAGGCTCATCCCCAATTCAGCCGCTTTCCTGTGTGCTCCGGAACCGTCGACTCCGTACTCGGCGTGCTGCTGTCCCGAGTATTTATCGAATCCCTCCTCGAACCCCTCTGGCCGGGACTTAAATCCCTGGTCAAAAAACCGATATACCTCCCCGAAACCGTAACTATCGTCAAGACGCTTTCGATGCTCGAAGAAGCGGGCTGCCAAATGGCCTTCATTATCGATGAGTACGGCGGTATTGAGGGCCTGGTCACGAAAAACGGCATCGTCGAGGAATTGCTCGAGGAAATAACCGGCGAAGAAGCCGATGAGGATCCGGACATTTTTCAGCGGGATGACGGAAGCTGGCTCATAGGCGGCCAGATCCGTATGGACGAAATCCGTGAGCAGTTCACCATTCCAGATGCCGAAAACGGCAGTCACGAATACTATACCCTTGCCGGCTACCTGCTTTCAATAAACGGCAGCATCCCGAAAACCGGCGACAAGATACAAGCGGGCAAATACCTCTGCGAAATAGTTGACATGGACGGACACCGTATCGACAAGGTGCTGGTAAAAGAAATTATCTGATCATTCCCCTGGTCTTCGACGCAAGGCGGGCAAGGGATGAGGCAAGGGCTATGCC
>JAYVSC010000130.1:0-9109 GCA_043775705.1 Spirochaetales bacterium
GGGACGCCTCTTCCGCCATCCTCGACATTCCACATGAGCGGATATTCACCAAAATACGCCGCCGCCAGAGAGGGGAAGAATCCCAATACGAGCGGGTCAGCCACGCCGGCGGCCGAATCATCGTCGAGGAGCACGGCTCGAAATTCATCGTCAACCTGAGCGACTATCTCGATACCGGCATTTACCTCGATCACCGGCCTGCCCACCTGATGGTCCGGAGCGAATCGGAGGGCAGGAGAGTGCTCAACCTCTTCAGCTATACCGGGGCTTTCTCCGTCCATGCGGCCGCCGGAGGCGCTGTCCACGTCACCTCGGTGGACATGTCAAAAACCTACCTCGCCTGGGCCGCGGAAAACCTGACCATGAACGGATTCAGGACCGACCCGCCCTACGCCGGACACACGCCCCCGCCCGGCCGCATCATGCAGCCGAAGTGGCCCTGCGTCCACTCCGACGTAAAGGCCTTCCTCGCGGGAGCAAAAAGAACGGAGGAAAAATGGGACCTCATCATCTGCGACCCGCCCACCTTCTCGAACTCCAAACGCTCCGCCGAAAACCTCGACCTGAACCGGGACTGGGCTGATCTCTGCCGCACCTGCCTCGCCCTTCTCTCACCAGGCGGCACCCTCTATTTCTCGACGAATTCCCGCTCCCTCAAATTCGATCCCGATCTCATAGGCGGCGCGGCAACCCGCGCAGGAGTGACCATTACCGACCTCTCCGCCCAATCCGTCCCGGAGGATTTCCGCAACAAAAACATCCACCGGCTGTGGAAAATCGTCATCTGATTCCTTCCCGATTTTTGGGATACTTCTGCGGCAGGCAGAACATAAGCTCCAGCAGCTTCCAGTTCGGCCGGATTGCTTTTTGAGGGCAGGCATTCTCGCACAGAGAGCATTTCATGCATTCTGTGCCGATACGCAGTTTTTCGTCGATTGACAGATTATTCATGGGACAGGCTTTGACGCATACCCCGCACAGGGTGCAGTCGACATGATATACCCGCATTTTAGGCACGATATTGAACGTGATCCAGTTCTCCCGGCGCAGCGATCCCTTTCCCGGCTGTCTATTTGATGACACCGATTCATTCATCATTTTTGTACAGAGCGTTCCAATGCGACTGTCGAATTGTTCCCAATCTGAACCGTTCGGTCTGTCCTTGCGATTATGTACCCGGATCATGATATCGGACGAATCGCTGCAGACAAGCCCTGCCGAACCAAGCACCGAAATCCCCTTCCGCGCGAGAAGCTCTGTCAGGTTTTCAATCATGTGCATGTCAGGAGGACTTTTATTCCTGTCGGCATACGTAGAAATAATAATACCGGTTTTACCCTCAAAGTCCGGCATGGTTTCCAAAAACCTCCGGACAATCAAGGGCTCTACGGCAAAATACATGGGACAAGCCAGTACCAGGTATTCCCAATCGTCAGGCAGCGGTTTTTTGATTTTGTCGATCGAATAGCGCAGAACACTCAATCCGTTTTCCTGCAGTTTTTTCTCAGCGGTTTCCAGTGCCCGTCGGGTATTCCCCGATTGGGAATAATACACAATCAATGCTTTTTTCATGTTTCCTCCTGTTAATTAGTATATGCTTATATTCTTATAACTATGATAAAAAAAACCGTCATTCCGGTTTCTTTCGCAACCATGCTTCATCGCTGCATTCCTGAAAAGCCAGATCAAAGAGATAGCCGACATTCTGCTTGATCATGTTCAGGGTATCAAGGTTGATGGAGTAATATACATAAAAGCCCTTCCTGTGGGGTTCCAGAAGCTTGATGTTTTTTAAAACTTTCAAATGCTGGGAAATTGCGGGCTGACTCATCCCCAGCTTTTCGGCAAGTTCGATAACGCAAAAACTCTCGGAATTCCTGTTGGCCAAAAGCCCGAGAAGCTTGAGTCTGGTGGGATCGCCGAGTGCCTTGAAAACTTCTGCCATGGAATAAACCAGGCTTGTATCGTCCATGTATTCCTTTTACTGTATAAGAAGTTGCTTATACAGTTATAAACCCGGATCATAATTTATGTCAAGATATCCATCTTTCAAGATGCAAAATCACCAAATAAAAAGCCACCCCTTTCAGGGCGGCTTTTATGCACAAAAATTGAATATTATGCTTCCTTGATACCATATCGTTTCTTGAAGCGGTCAATACGGCCGGCGGTGTCAACCAATTTCTGCTTTCCGGTAAAGAACGGATGGCAGGCAGAACAAATTTCAATGTTGATCTTTTTCGCGGTCGATCGAGTTTCGATCACGCTTCCGCACGCACAGGTAATTGTCGTCGCTTCGTATGCGGGATGTATTCCTTCTTTCATTTTTTCCTCCAAATCTGGCGGTTTCTAATAAACGCGCCCCGAAACTCGGGGCTCGAAAAGCAACACAGGAATCCGGATTCCTGTCTTCTTTCGCAGCAAGGATTTTTTTTTCGGCATTTCTGCCTTGAAAATCCCCGGTTTCTTTAGAACCTTGAGAAAAACAGTGCTTTTTCTCTATAGTAGAATATACAATATTCCGCTCTTTTAGTCCATTGCCGCTGAACCGGTGTTCATTGAGCGCAGGAAGGCCTCATTATTCTTGCTTTTCTTCATCCTGTCAATAAGAAGTTCCATGATTTCGGTATCGTCCATAGGGTTGATAACCTTGCGGAGCACCCATATTTTCTGGATTTCTTCCTCGGTCAAGAGCAGCTCTTCCTTGCGCGTGCCGGATTTCTTGATGCTGACGGCAGGGAACAGTCTCCGGTCGGAAAGCTTCCGGTCAAGGTTGATTTCCATGTTGCCGGTACCCTTGAACTCCTCAAATATGACTTCGTCCATGCGGCTGCCGGTTTCAATAAGCGCGGTCGCGATAATGGTAAGACTTCCGCCTTCCTCGACGTTTCGGGCAGCGCCGAAAAACCGCTTCGGTTTGTGCAGGGCGTTCGAGTCGACACCGCCCGAGAGAACCTTGCCCGACGTAGGCACGGTCTGGTTGTAGGCGCGGGCCAGACGGGTGATCGAATCGAGAAGGATAACGACGTCCCTCTTGTGCTCGACGAGTCGGCGGGCTTTTTCAAGCACCATTTCGGCGACCTGCACGTGGCGCGTAGCCTGTTCATCGAAGGTTGACGAGATTACCTCGGCCTTGACGGTGCGTTCCATGTCGGTAACCTCTTCCGGTCTCTCGTCGATCAGAAGGACTATCAGATAGACTTCGGGATGGTTCGCGGTGATCGCGTTCGCGATTTTCTGCATCAGAATGGTCTTGCCGGTGCGGGGAGGAGCGACGATCAGGGCGCGCTGTCCCTTTCCGATCGGGCAGAACAGGTTCATGATGCGGGTCGACAGCTCGTCCGAGGTCGTTTCCAGATTCAGTTTTTCGTCGGGATAGAGGGGGGTCAGGTTGTCAAAGGGGATGCGGCTCTGGGCTGCCGATACCTCGTCAAAGTTGACGGTCTCGACGCGGAGCAGGGCAAAAAAGCGTTCCCCTTCTTTCGGCGAGCGGATCTGGCCGTATACGGTGTCGCCGGTCTTCAGGTTGAAAAGGCGGATCTGGCTCGGCGAAATGTAAATATCGTCGGGACCGGGCAGATAGCTGTTTTGGGGCGAGCGGAGAAAACCGTATCCGTCGGGCAGAATCTCGAGGGAGCCCGAGGCAAAGATGATCCCGCCGTGTTCGGTGTGCGCTTTCAAAATCTGGAAAATGATTTCCTGTTTTTTCATCGCAACCATGTCTTCGTGGGAAACGCCGTACTGAATCGCTAGGTCGCGCAGGGCATGCATGCCCATCCGGGTTAATTCATTGATGGTCAGTTTGGGTTTGTTTTCGGTATCACGGGCTGCATCAATTTCGCTTTGCGTAGGATTGGATTGATTTATTTTGTTTTTGTCTTCACGAAAGCGTCTGTTATCGCGGTATTCCCGCTGATCATTGTCGCGTCTGGCATTGTTTGAAGGGCTGCTGCCGTTATTGCCGCCATTATTGCCGTTGCCGCCGTTACTGCTGCTTCCGTTGTTTCCGCCGTTGCTGCTTCCGTTTTCATAGGGGCCGGTTTTTCGCCTGATTTTCGGCCTGACTATCACACGCTTTTCACCTGTTTCGCCGGATGTCGCTTCGCCGGATGTCGCTTCGCCGGATGCCGGTTCGCCGATTCCTGATTCGCGCTCCGGCGCAGTGCCTTCAGGCGCTGCATAATTCACCTCAGGGCCGGTTTCAGACCTGGGAGATGCAACTTCTTCTGCAAGCGGAGTCACGGAATAACTTTCGTCTGAAAGAACCGGATCCGCTGCACGTCCAAGATCAAGTTGCCCCTGATCAATGGCCTGTTGCGCCTCACCGTCTGAATTTTCAGCGGTACGGCGTCTTCTGATTGGTGCCATGGGAATTCTCCATAAAATAGATATTGATTATATGTATAAAAGATTGAATAGTTGTTCTGATTTTTTCCGTTATATTTCTAGGGATAAGATTAAGGTAAGTATAATAAGGCTTCTATTTTCTGTCAAGATGCGCAATAAGAAGCGAAACTGAGGCACGAACCGTTGCGGAACGGATATACGCGCGTGAACCGATAAGGCTCAGGCACTTCGATGTCAGATCGGGCTTTTGTCCGGATTTCACCCTCGCTGTCGTTATCCATACTATTCCGACGGGGGTATCTTTTGTTCCGCCCCCAGGACCGGCGACTCCGGTTACGGCAACAGATATATCGGCACCGCTGAGCTTCAAAACGCCGCAGGCCATCGCTTCCGCGCATTGTTGACTTACCACCCCGTATTCGTCGATGAGCGCAGAAGCAACCCCCAAAACCCCGCTCTTGGCATCATTACGATATGAAACAATCCCGCCCCAGTACACATCGGAGGCTCCGGGAATATTTGTAATAAAAGCGCCGATCATCCCGCCGGTAAGGGATTCAGCAGTTGCCAAAACCATACCGGAAGCGCGGAGACGGTTGAATAATGCGCGTAATCTATAGCCTTCAAACATGATATGCGCTTACTGCTTGTTTTCTTCCATCCTGATCTGTTTTTTCAGGACCTCTGAACGGGTTGAAAACAGGTCAATGTCCGAATTTGCGCGGATCATTTCAACAGAACCCTCAAAGGCAACCCCGTCGGCAATTCGAAGCCGGGAAGCGCTTACATTGCCGCGCACGGAACTCCCGGTACGCATTTCTATCCGGTCACCTGCCGTCAGATCGCCCTGCACGGAGCCTTCAAGTATTATTGATGCAGCCTTGATGTAGTCAACGGTGCAGGAAGCTCCCTTTTTTATTATCAGGGCTCCCTGTGCGTCGATAGTGCCGTCGAAAATGCCTGCGATATGCAGCTCTTCGGTAAACCGGAGAACTCCCCGGAATTTCGTTTTTTCGCCGAAAACGGTAATATCCCGTTCTTTATCCTTTTCAATGAAGCGTGCCATGAATCGTCCTATTTTGTGGTCATTGTAAACGCGCCGTCCCATTCTTCGGGGGGCGGGTTATCGATATAATACGTGCATCGTTCGATATACACCTTGGAGGGTGAGTCGGCGGGATCGATTTCAAGCGCACGCAAAAAAAGCGCGCGTGCCTCCGAAAACTGCATCAATTTGTACTGTTTTCTTCCTGAGGCAAATAATTCCAAAACCTGTTTTTTCTGTTCGGTAATCATCTTTTACTCACTATATACTTTGCGCAATTCATTTTCGAGCGAGGTAACCGCAATCTCCCTGCTCTTGAGTTTTCTGGTTTCTTCCTGAAGTTCCGCGATTTTCTGCTGCAAACGGGTATATTCCAGCTGACAGGAGTCGATTCCCGTGCGGAATTCGGTATTTTCAGGCATCGCTGTAGAATTGCACAGCGACAAAAACTTTTGGGACACCAAATCGACATAGGCCAGCAGTTTTTCGTTCAATTGTTCCTGGAGTGCTATACGGGTTTCACGCTTTTTCAGCTGGTCGATCAATTCATGATTGCGCAGTACGGAACGGATTCGGGCGAGAACTTCGGAAAAATTGAAAGGCTTGGTGATGTAGTCGTCAACACCGAGTTCAAAACCCTCGATTTTATCCTTGACATCGTCCATGGCGGAAAACATGATGATCGGAACGTCATGCCATTCAGCATACTCACTCTCATTTTTCAATATCCTGGTTACTTCCCAGCCGGACATTTTGGGCATGATGTTGTCAAGCATGATCAGATCGGGCGCGAATTCCTTCACTTTTTCGAGGCATTCACGGCCGTTTCCCGCCTTATCAACAATAAACCCCAGTTTTGAGAGCATCAAATCAAAAAATTCAACATTGATTTGTTCATCATCTACAATTAAAATCTTTTTACGTGTTTCCATAGCCTACCTGCCCTGATTGTCGCTTAAATGGCGAAGTTTTGTCAATATTCCGAAAAGAAGCATCATTCCTGCGCTTACTGCACACAGGATACCCCATAAATCGCCCCAAAGACCATATAACGTTTTACTATTTTGAGATAAAACCGGTATCTCTCCTACCAGGATTGTCTCGGTGAAGGGTTTGGCCATGGCGAGCACTTTGCCGTTCGGGTCAATGATGCAGGTTTGCCCGGAAGCGGTGGACCTGACCATCGGAATGCGGTTTTCCACTGTCCTGAACACGGCCATGCTCAAATGCTGATACTGACAGGGAACGCTCTTCGCCCATGCGTCATTGGACAGGTTCACGATGGCCCGGGCACCGTTATTGACGAACCGCCGGGTAATATAGCCGAAGGTATCCTCAAAGCAGATAGGCGTCGAAAACCTCAAGCCGGCGGCGGAAAAGACCACGGCTTTTGTCCCTGTTTCCCAAAAATGGGTGTCAAACTTGACGAGGAGCTCATATATTTGGGGAAATATCTTTTGATAGGGAAAATGTTCGGTAAAAGGCACCAGATGCATCTTGCGGTATCGGTCCGGCGTCGGCGGAATGACATTTTCACCAGGTCGGAACACAAACACCGCATTATAATCCACGCGGTCGAGAGTTCCTTCCCAGGTTCGGCCCATGACGGCATCGTCGTTTCCGATTACAAAGGGAACAGGGGCCTTGTCCAGGTAGGCAAGGAGCCGGGAAACCAGTTCGAAGGATTCCTGATCCTCGCGGTAGCGGTAGTGCCAGTCTATGCGGGGGATAAACGCGGTTTCAGGCCAGACGACCATTTTTATATCGGGTTGTTCCTTGAGGGCGGTGTCCGACAGCCGGCTGAGGGTATCAAAATCGCGCTGGTAGGAATTGATGCCGCCGACCCAGGGATCGCTGTTCGGCTGGATGAGGGCAATCTTGACCTTCGCGTCTTTAGAGTAATCGACAGGAGATACCAGGCCGAATATGAGGGTAAGGCAAAGGGCCGCGCACCAGGCAATACCCGTGACGGCATGGGACCGCGCGAATTCGGGAAAGTGAGAAAACCAGGCGCCGATTTTGCCGGTGCATCCTTTTTTTATGCCGGCGGCTATCCAGGCGGATGGAAACACCACAAGGGCGGATACTCCCCACACGCCGAAAATGGACGCGATCTGGATGATGATAGGCCAACTCCATTGAGAATATCCGATTACCCCGTAGGAATAGCCGTTGAATCCGAGGGTTTTGAGGTATTCATATCCCACCCAGACAAGCCACTGCACGAGATATCCGTATTTGGGGAAATACATATCGGCAAGCTTCAGGAGGGGAACGGTAATGAGCAGGTAAAAGAAATACAGGATTCCGATGACATACATGGCGAGAGGATGAAAGACGCCGAGCCAATAGGTGAACACACAGTAACAGAGCATGCCGTAGACGGCGCCCCATAGAAAGGACGCGGCGAAAGACACCCGTCTTACAAGAATGAAGAGCGGAATGAACGCAAAATAAGCCAGAAGGGGAAATCCCTTGACCGCAAGCAGGTTGGGCTGGGGAAGCGCGAAAAAAAGGACTGCACAGAAAAGCAGTAAAAGGTTGATCAGCAGATTCAATTTCCAGCTGTAGCCGGAAATTTGTTGTTCATTGGAAGTCATTTGTCCTTATTTCCGTCAGAATTGCGGGAAGGAATATCCCAGACAGAGTTTTTCAGATCTTTACCGGAACGGAAAGCAACTACCGCATGATCCTCGACGCTCACGATTGCGCCGGTTTTCGGGTTTCTTGCCTTTTGCCTGCCCTTGCGCTCGCGCACTTCAAAGGTGCCGAAGCCGCGTAACTCGACAGACTGCTCTTTTTCAAGACATTTTTTTATTTCATCCAAAAACATATCAACTATAGAATGGACATCTTTCAGTTCATGTCCCGTTTTTTCGTAGATTTGGTCAATCAGGTCACTTTTTGTCTGTTTCTTAACAAGCATGGTTCAACCTCTATGTATTGTATCGTATCATAAAAAATGAGTCTTGTTAAGAAAAAAAAACCGCAATGGACTTAAAATCAGTCATTGCGGTTCTCGTCCAGATACGGAAAAAAAGAACTATTTTTTCGCTGCGAAAGAAACGTTATACAATTTCTGCATACGTGACTTTTTGCGGGCTGCGGCATTCTTGGATATAATACCCTTGCGTGCTGCGGTGTCGAGTTCTTTGACCAAATCATGCAGAAGAATACCAGACGCATCTGTTTCTTTTGCTTGTACACTAGCTACATATTTTTTAGCACTTGTGCGAACTGAACTCTTCACGGCCTTGTTCTTTATGCGCCGTACTTCACTCTGCTTGTGTCTTTTGACTGCAGATGCATTTTTTTCTGCCAATGGGAACCCCCGAAATAAAACTGTCCTCGTAGGATACCAAATCTTATTTCACTAGTCAAGACCGCAACAGAGTTCTTTCGGGTAAAACGGCTTCCTTTACTTGACATTTGGCCGATATTTATATATTCTTTAAATATATCTAGTTTTCAGGAGAATACACATGGGTGGAGCAAGTAAGAACTCTCGTACGTCAGTAACTACACACAAGTTTTTGTGCACTTGCGGTGGAGAGGTAATAATGAAAACCCTGTTTGAAAGCGGCAAACTGAAGAATGTTGCGGAATGTGCAAAGTGCAAGCGCACCGAACGCCGACCGAAGGACTTCAAATAATAACCGCCTTGAACAAGGCTGCAATGTTGGAAAAGGAGTACCGTAACGGCACTCCTTTTTTTTA
>JAYVSC010000131.1:0-9496 GCA_043775705.1 Spirochaetales bacterium
CGAAGAGCAGGAATTCTGCTTCCTCCTTTGTGACGGGTCCGCTTATTTTCTCGATCACTTCTTGAATCAGCATGGCAGTGGACGGTGACGTCGCGTCTATCAGGCTGAGTTCATGGACGGTATCATTGGTGGCATGATGGTCTATAACTGCCTGAGGATAGGCATCAATTCCCTTTGCGGCGTCCCCGACGCGGTCAATACCTGAACAGTCGAGCACGACTACTGCCGTGGAGGGAAGGACGACCTCTCCATCGATGACTTTGCGAAACAGGTGCTCATATTCCTTGATTTCGGGCCGCTTGAAGGGTCCGGCCGAGAGGAGTATTGTTTTTTTTCCGCAGCGCTTGAGAAAGGACTCGAGCGCAAGGCTGCTTCCAATGCAGTCGCCGTCCGGTTCCCGGTGACTTGCGATAATATACGTGTCGAATCTCTCAAAAAAACGAACCAAAGCATCTGTTACTTTTTTCATGTGCTAATCCTCGAGTAAAAGGAGTGATTTCTGGATTTCCCCGCCGGATATTACCGGTTTCCCGTTCTGAATGTATATATCGATTTCCGTTCTGAATCCGCTATCGGTAAAATAAATCCCCGGTTCAACCGAAAAACAGCTGCCTTCCATCAAGTACCGGTTATCGGGAAATTCGACGGAGTCAAGGTTTACCCCCGATCCATGGCAGTCAGTATCAATGCCGTGGCCAGTACGGTGCCGGACCGAGTCGGACGGACAGTTTTCCAGGAGAAAGGTTCTTACCAGGGCATCCAGCTCTGATCCGGTAATCTGCTCCCCCCTGCCGATTGAGCTTTCTATAGCCTTCTTGACCAGGTCGCGGGCGGCAATAACTATGGTAAAGCGTCTCTGGATTTCAGGGGGAACTGCCTTCCCGCAAAAACCAATCCAGGAAATATCGGCATAGATTCCGTCAGCAGGTTTTCCCCACAGGTCAAACTGGACGACACGGTCCTTTTCAAGGATGGCTCCGCGGCCGGTCTCGGTGCGGGGCAGGCCCGGGACGGTGTAGTGAGGATCCCCTGCATTGTGCCCGCAGGCGACAATGGGCGGATGATCGGTTATCATTCCCTCTTCCTCGAACCGTGAAAGCATAAAATCCTGGATGTCCCCCTCGGAAACGGGAGTCCCGTTCCGGAATGCGTCCTGCACGAGGCGCCAGGAGTCATGCACAATTCCATATAACGCGTGCGCCGCTTTTTCATGGCTCGCTCTGCCTTTTTCGTCAAGAATGCCTTTAATGCGCTGAACGAGGGGAGCTGCGCTGACGGTGTCTATGCCGCAGGCGCGGATGAGGTTCCAGGAGGCTGCGTCCATCGTAGAGAGCACCTGTATGAAGGGATCGCTCAAAACGGCCATCCGTAGTCCTGAAAAACGGGAGATGCAGGAAACAAGGCCTTCCCTGGTGGAGTAGCACAGGTCATCTCCCGGCAAAGAAGAAAGGATGGACTTTTCTATGGCATGAACGATTTTTACCGGAATGCCCGAGGCGGGGATTATATAAAACCACCGGCGCGAAGAAATCGCGTTCGGGTCGAGAGAAAGAAGCGTATCGGTGAGGGAATCTCTATGCGAAAAATTACAAAAAAGCCATCCGCCGAGTTTTTCCTCGAGGATGGCTTTCTGCATACGATCTATAGAAGACATTAGGGTGGGTCAGTATTCCAGAGCCAGTTTTTCAACCTTGAATTTGTCCCCGACATCTGCGCCCGGACTCATGACACCCCAGGTCGGATTGGTGATATCTTTGGACGCGACAACCTGTACGTGGTCGAATTCGCCTTTACGGCTTACTATGGTCAGGTAGGGATCGACGTTTGAGTCGGTCAGGATGAGAATGGCCCGCTGATCCTTGCGGTCAAACCAGGCCTGGGGGATGTAGACTTCACCGGTTTTCAGTCCGGCACGGCGGTAGATTACGTAATAACCGAGTTGGTGCGGGAATATTTTCAATATTTTAACATTCACGTAATATAAGTCTGATTCTTCACCGGTTGCCGGCAGAATCGCGAATATACTAAAAATCAATAAGAAACTTATGAGCAGAAGCGTCATTTTCTTCATAGCTAAACCTCCAGAGGTATTCTAATTATATATCCGGCTTTCATAATGTTGCAAGCATAATTGCTTTAATAGTGTGTTTCCGGTTTTCAGCCTGATCCCATACGCGGCTTCGTTCTCCCTCAATAACCGAAAAGGCGACTTCCTCGCCCTTGACGGCCGGCAGGCAGTGCAGAAAAATGCATGAAGCCTTACCGGATTTGGCCATCAGCTCGTCATTGACCTGAAAGGGAGCGAGAATTTTTTTCCGCTCGTCCGTGTCGGCTTCCTGACCCATGGACACCCACACATCGGTATAAATCGCGTCCGCACCCTTTATGGCATCCAGCTTGTCCGTTACGGCAATCTGTGCCCCCGATTCGGCAGCCCATTGCCGGCATTCATCAAGAAGGTTCTTTTCGGTGAAATAGCAGGAAGGGGATATAATGGTACAATTTAAACCCAATTTTGAGGAAATGATTAAGAGGGACCGGGCTACATTGTTCTCTCCGTCGCCTACAAAACAGAGATTCAATCCCTTGATTTTCCCGAATGACTCTTCAATTGTCATGATGTCGGCTATGACCTGGGTCGGATGGTATTGATCGGTAAGGCCGTTATAGACCGGTACGCCTGAGTCCCGCGCGAGGATTTCGACTGTTTCCTGATGAAAGCCGCGGAATTCAATGGCCGAGAACATCCGTCCGAGGACCCTGGCCGTATCCTCGATGGATTCCTTCGCGCCGAGCTGCAGGTCCGCAGTTGAAAGGAAAACCGGATGGCCGCCTTCCTCGCCGAAGGCTGTCTCGAATGCGCACCTGGTGCGCGTCGAACGTTTCTCGAATATCATCGCAAGGGTCTTTCCGGTAAAGCGCTGATGTATCTCTCCATTATGTGCTGTTTTTTTCACTGCATGGGATAATTCAATCAAGTATTGAATTTCCGCAGGAGTCCAGGCTTTCCAGTTTACCAGAGATCTTCCCTTCAGACTTGCCGGATTCATAAAAATTCCCCTTATAAAAGTCTCGATTATTATCGGATTTCAGTTTATACTAACAAGCTGAAGTGACGCTGTCAATGCAAACCCAAAAAAGTTCAGGGGAACAATGATATACATTTATGTCGAACTGCGGTATCAGAGGCAATTGAACAGGATTTGTCCCGAGGTGCTGAAGATATTTTATAATGAGCTGGCCTCGTCGGTGCTGCGGAACGGCGGTACCGAAATCAGGATTTCCAGCGGACGCCTGTTTCAGTTTGATGAAAGCGCGGTGGGCAATACATTCGCTTCTTCGCGCGTGCTCGGAAATCTGCATACCCTGCTTGAAGAAAACACGGACCGCATCAGGGAATATTTCATTCTTGTTTCCCATTTAAAAAACCCCATTTCCGGGGATGCCTTTACGGAACACCTGTCGGTCTATGCAAATCTGCTGCTGCCGGCCCAGGGGATACTGATAACCACAGGGGCCTCCGCCCTGTTTGATTCCTATCTCACCATTGAACCGTTGGCCGATACCCCCTTTTTTATATACACCGGCTTAAAACTATCCGGGATAGAAGTCCTTTCCAAGTCAAAAACGGCAAAGGACAAGCAGGTTCTGTCGATCTATACCGACTTTGCCCTCAATCCGATATCGACATTCCGGAACTTGACGGCGATGTGTACTTTGCCCGAAGAAAAAAAACCGTCAACCAAGGAAGAACTTGCCGTCTTTATCGAAACCCGTTATGCCCTCCAGATGTACGAGCAGTTCCGCTTTTCCTCCGTGCAGCCTGAATACCGGTTAGGCGCGTGCGTCGAATATCTGTCCCTTTTTTTTCAGTCGCTCAAGAAGGGCCCGAAAAGCCCCCTCGAGGTATACCTGATCGGAACAAAGGCTCTGAGCTCTTCCTTCGGCGAGATCATGGAAAAGATGCAGGAGCACTGCCGGTTTTCTCCCCTGACCGATCCTCTCTTCGCCGAAGTGGATTTGACCGTCCTCCCGGATGACCTTCTTGAACTGACCTATCTCGTATACAAGGCTTCTTTCTATTTATTCATCGATGAGCTTTCCGCTTTTTTTGCCTTTCTCGGAAAGCAGGCAGAGTTTCTCGATGCCCTCGCCGATCGCATGCATGCCTACGGAATCCTGTGCGCCTACCGTGATTTCCGGTCCCTGAATCCGCTCGTCCTCCCGGAGGTCGAGTTGAAGCTCGGCAGCCGGAGAAAGGATCTCGACGGACACATTGCCCGCTTCCTCTGGTCGAAGCACGAGGATGGAAAACTCCAGCCGTGTTTTTCTTTCTACGAGGCATTGATTGACTTGAAATTTCCGGTGCCTGATTCTTTCCTGGTAAGCTGTCTCTATCATTCCTCCAACGCCGGAACCGAGCTGGTTAAGATCAAGGACAAATTCCGGATCCCTGCCTTGTTCGAGACCGTTGAAAAACTGGAACTCGCCCGAAATAAATATGAATGGGGTTCCTTTGAGGAATCCTCGGCCCTCGCCAAGAATGTGCTGCATGTCTTCCAGAAGGAACATGTGCTCGCGGGCGAATACCGCACCCTGTCCCTGATGGCCATGCTCTCCCTCGCGCGGAACAGCTGCGACGATTCCGTCGTGTATCTCGAGTATGCCCTTGAAAACGCCGAAAAAATGCATGATTCATCCGCGATTCTGTGTACCACCTTTGACATGGCCATGGTGTATTTCATCAACGGGAATTTCCATTTTGCGCTCTGTACCCTCGAAACGGTAGAGAAAATAATCGGCACCTGCTACGCGAAGGATTGGGAAGTGCTTTTGTTTTTCATGAAGGGCCGGATCGCCTTCGAGCTTGGAAACTACCGCGATGCGGAGCTTCTCTTCCAGACAGCGGCCTCGCTCGCCTCCGTCAATCTGATACCCGAATCCGTGGCCCTGTGCCGTGTATGGTACGCCCGCTCCCTTTCGCACCTGAACCGCTTCGCCACCGCGCAGAACATCCTCGAAAGCTGCGTCAACACTATACCTGAGGCTTATATCTTTCTCCTTGAAGCCGGCCTTCTTTCCGGGCGCACGGTAATGGGGATAGACTTTCCCGAGAGCCTTGTTCCGCTGTTCAGCTCGGAGGAGTACTGGACCGCCGAAAAAATCACCTGGACCAGCGGCTTTTCGATCGCCGAAGACCGCTGCTACGGCAGTTCGTGCGAAACGCGCCTCGCCTCGCGTATGTACGAGGCCTTTTCCCTGTATTACCGCTCCCGATTCAACCTGGAAGGCGACGTGTCCCAGGTAGTGTCCAAATTGGCGGTGATCGCACGCAAGGCCCTCGACATCACGGACCCCTATGCCGCGCTGTATTACTATTTCTGCTATGACCTGGGAAACAAGAGGCCTGAGGTGCTGCCCGCCGATACCACGACGTTTTTGAGCCGGGGCTTCAAATACATGCAGAAAAGGGCGAACGAGATTGAGGATAACGGCGTCCGCGAGCAGTTCATGCAGAACCCGACCTGGAACAGCCGCCTGTACCGGAACGCCCGGGAAAACATGCTTATTTAGGGTTCCCCCAAAAAAACGCATGGAGTTGACTTTATTATTCGTTCTTGCTATGATATTCAAGCATCACGGCGGTATAGCTCAGTCGGTAGAGCAAACGGCTCATATCCGTTAGGTCATAGGTTCAAGCCCCATTGCCGCTAAGATTCAAGGATTTACAGGTAACTGTAGATCCTTTTTTTTGTCTCCAACCCCGTTTTCAGACCCCTTCGTTCTCCGTAAAGCGGAAACCCATTATTCCTTCGAGAGCGATATTTTTGTAAGCGGTACGCTACTGGGCTTTTCACCGGCAGCATTGAGTCTGATTTTTACCCCTTTTCTAAACTTGACCCTTCATCAGCTTCGACATATACTTTTATTGATGACGCATGTGGAGAAAAAGGAATAATCTGTGCAAAAAAGAAAACCTCTGGATCGAACAATTGTCTCCGGAACTGTTTTGGGATACTGACCAAGGAAAGGTCGACCCGACAATCCAGACTCGCTGGCTCGTGGAAAGGGTTTTGGAACGGGGCCGCTGGAATGACTGGCTGCTCGTACGGACACATATCGGAATGACCCGAATCGCGGCGCTCATGGAATCCCTTCATCTCGATCCAAAATCGCGTAATTTTCTGGAAAGGACCATATGCCGCTCATAATGCATCCGGAAAGCGTTAATCCTGCTTTTCTTTTAATTTTGGAGCGCATAATGCGTATTCCTGATTTCAATCAGTTTTCCCTCGCGGGCGGAACATCGCTGACCCTGAGGTTTGGCCATAGAACATCCGCGGATATCGTTTTATTTTCCGTGACCGGATTCGATACAAATTTCCTGCAAATTTCTCTTGAAGAAAATTTCCCTTCAGTTGAAATTATTAACCGGACAAAGGGAAGTCTTTGCGCTTTTTTTCAGGGTATAAAGATTGATATGCTTCGCCATCCATTCCCCCTTCTTGAAAGTATTCAAAGCGAAAAATATTTCAGACTGTATTCTTTGCGCGATGTTTCGGCAATGAAAATAAACGCAGTCACGAATAGAGGCGCAAAAAAAGATTTTATTGATTTGTTTGTGTTGCACGAAACAGGAATTTCTTTAGAAAAAGCCATTTCCAATTTTGCATAAAGTATAACGGAAATATATTACTTGCGCTAAAAAGTCTCATGTGGTTCAACGATGCCGATGCAGAACCCGATCCGGTATTATTAACCGGGTTAACTTGGCTTTTCTTAAAAGAAAAGATGCAAAAGCTTGCCGATGAACTTTCAGGAAATACCGCAATGCAACAATGCTAAAAGGGAGTTCAAGGGGGGCTAGGCCTTCTGGGGTATCCGCCAATAAATGGGGACAGACCCCTTGAGCGATGACAAGAAATAAAGACGCAAATCCTTTTTTTCTCTCGAAGGGGTAGCGCGCAACCTCAGTGCGCGCGAGGGGAAGATGCGTAAATACAGCTTACAGAAAGCGGAAATAACTTCCAGGCCGCACCTACGGTAGCGATACTGGAGGGGACAAGGGCGAATGAGAAAAATGAGAATGCATTGGCATTCCATTTTTCCGAGGCGGGCCCCTTGTCCCATCCAAGGGATGATTCAATCGCGGCACGGAAATCCGTTTCCCCTTTGGGGACAGACTCCCTGATTTATGCGATTGATTCTGATTTTATTTTTTTAGATTTTTCATATAGTACTTCAGGATCTATATCAGCTCCATTTATCCATTCAATTGTATCAAAAGATATTTTTACTGTATTAAAAATATCTTCATTCCTTAACTCGGAAAAACATCCCAAGCTTAAATAGGGACTTACGTTAAATATTTTTTTTCTTTATTTTCATACGTGAGCAGAATATCATAATTTGTCATAGGTAGTACGTCAATTATTTTTGGCGTCATAACATCCCTCACTTTAATGGGTCGATTGAAAATGGCTTCTCGCCTTTTTGTGCAAGAATCCAATCCGCCTGTAATTCCTCTTTATGGAGCTCTATCCAGGCTTGAACTAATCTGGTCTGACGCGTGCCAAGCAATCCCTCAATTAATTCACCAGTACTAATATCAAAACTCGCTCTGGAATCTTAATAATAGACATGAATATAAGGAGAATTATGTTCAGAAGTTCCGGTATAAATTCTTATAATAATTCCGTAAAACATACTAATCGTCGGCATCTTATCGACTCCTGCAATTAGTATATAGCATATTTCTGTTTTTTTATCCAATTGTGCAATAAAAAAACTTCATAAAAATTATATGATGCGGACATACCCTCTACTGCATGAGATAGCGCGTTTTAAGCAATCGGAGTGAAAGCGCGAGGCCGAGAAGGCCGAGTGCGGCGAGGACAATCCATTCTGCGGGGAAAACGGCGCTTTGTACGCCCGACAGGAGAATCTTCCTGACCGGATTATACAGCGCGAAGGAGGGCATGAAGGGCGCGATAGCCCTGAGCGCCTTCGATGAGTCGAATAGCGCGACGGGCAGCAGGAGGGGCAGATAGCAGATGACTCCGGCCGTTCGGGCCGTTGCCTGGTTTCTGCATACAAGACCGACGGTAATTCCGAGCGCGCTGAAACAGAAACTTCCCAGCAGGATCGTTACCCCGTACGCCAAGGGCGGAACGCCGGTCTTTCCGATTATATGCAGGGCAATAAGCGGGATACACATCAAAATCTGGCCGTACACGAGTTTTGCGCAAAGCCATTCCTCCTCGCGCATCGGGGTCTGCAGCAGACCCGAAAGCCATTGTTTTTCTTTCTCTTCGGCAACCTGGGCCGGAATGATGAAAAAAGCGACGAGGAGCACAACCATCAGGATCCACGTAGGCAGGGCTTCCGAGGAAACCGATTCCGTCCTGAGCGCTTCGATGCCGGTTATCCAGTTTGACCCGTTCCCCTTTGCGGCAATCTGTACGGCCTGCAAGCGCTGGACCATTTCAGAAACCGCAGATGAATTTTTCTTAAAAACCAATAGCGAAACGCGCGAAGCATTCATTGCGTCCGGAATGAGGAGCGCGTCAAGGGCGCCTTCCTCAAGGAGTTTCGACCCATCGGCTCTGTCCGCGACGGTACGCACCGAAAAAAATTCCGGTACGGATTCGAGCATCGCGCGTATGGGGGCCTCTTTCCCCGACGCGCCGAGATACCCCAGTTTAATCGCATAGGAAGAGGCTTCGCTCCCGTCCACCAGAAGCAGGGTGCCGTAAACGAATAAGGGTATGCAGACAAGGAGGATAAATGTGTTGTTCTTGAATGCGACGGCCATGTCGTGACGGATGAGGGTGAGAATCGCTGTGCTCATATATAGAGCTTCCTGTAGAATTCCGAGTTAAAATATGCGTCGCCTGGACCGTCAAAGACCAGGGCGCCTTCGTGAAGCACGAGAATACGCGTCGCGAGCGATTTGATTTCTTCCGGTCGGTGCGTAGTGAATAGTATCGTTTTCCCCTCCGCGTGTATTCGCCGGATAAGGGAATATATTTCTCCCGTCATCCCGAAATCAAGGGCGGAGGTCGGTTCATCCAGCAAGAGGACGGAGGGATCGGACAAGAGGGAGCGGCCGATATTGACCCGCTGTTTTAAGCCTTTTGACAGGGAGCGCACCGGAGTATGACGAAAGGGCATGAGCTCGAATTCTTTCAGTATTTCGTCTATCCGTCCGGCTGATGAACCGAACAGGCGGGTAAAGAGCTCCAGATTGTATTGAACGGAAAAAATATCGTAAAGATTGGGGGTTTCGGGGACGTATCCGACTTTACGGACGAGGGCGCGCCTGTTTTCGAACGGAATTCCGTCTACGGTAACGCTGCCGCTGTCGGGTTTCAGAACGCAGGCAAGCAGTTTCAGCAATGTGGATTTTCCCGCGCCGTTATGACCGACAACCGCGATCAATTCGCCTTTTTGCGCATCAAAACTGACCTTTTGCAGACCGCGTTTGAGAGGGTAC
>JAYVSC010000132.1:0-11309 GCA_043775705.1 Spirochaetales bacterium
CGAGCACCAGGGCCGTCACGCGCCCCCCGCTGATGCGGTTCAGAAAATATTCCTGCGGCAGAATGCTGACGGCTATGACCGGTTTCCCGGAGGTAGAAACTTGAGTCTTGGTGCACGAAACGAGCGCTGCGGTGATGAGCGCGGCTGAAAAAAGCAAAATCAGGAAAGAGGCCGAAAAAGGCCTTTTATCGATATACATTTATTTCTCCTGTGATCCGATACAGGAAATATACTTCGTGTCTGCGAAATTTGCAAGCGGTTTGCAAATTATCCGTAATTGCATATAAGACAATACTTTTCATCATATATTGCATTTTCGCCTCTGTTCGATGTTTAAAAAGGGGGTATATATTGTAAGCATGAAAATACAAAGAAACCGATTTCTGTCAAATCTGATACCAATACTGATTTTTCTTTTTTCCCTGAATGGCGCCTGGTCGCAAACACCGGTCAGCATCCTGATGGTGCTCGGCGATGCGGGCTTCGATGACATGCAGTACATCATCGCCACGGCACGGATCGAGGCCGCAGGTTACAAGGTTGAAACCGCTTCATCCGCGGGAAAAACGGCCCTGTCCCTGAAAGGTAACCCTGTTGCCGTCGATTATCCCCTTTCAGCCGTGAAAGAAAAAAACTATCTGTCAATGCTCGTGCTGGGCGGGACCGGAGTCCGCATCCTTGAGGGAAACGCGTCCTTAGCCTCCCTCAGCCGCTCTTTCGATAATTCGGGAAAAATTATCGGAGCCCTTGAATACGCCCCTGCCATGCTCTCTCCCATCCTTTCAGGCCGTGAGGTCTCCCTTTGGCCCACCGATAAAAAAGCGCTCTCCGACGCAGGAGGCGTCTATAAGACGGGCCTCGTCGCCCTCTCGCGCAACCTCATTACGGGAATAGGCGGATCGGACGAAAACGACACTGTCTTTATCCTGGCCTATCTGGAAGCGCTGCGCAGGGTGAATCCCGCACAAAAGGCAATCGAGAAGGAAATTGCCCTCACCTTCAATAAGGAAGGAACGCGCTTTGTAATGACCCATGCCGGGGTAACCCGGACCGGCGCTTTGCACATACCTGCACTCTGCAAGAGCGCAGGCTCTGATGCGGAGAAAAAATATTCCCTCGTCTATGCGCTCCACGGAACCGCGGGCACGGGAGAGGATTTCCGGAACAGGGGCTTTGACAAGATCGCGGACGAGCTTGATTTCATCATGATGTATCCGGACGGATACAACGGCGACTGGGATATCATCCCCGGTGGATCGACCAGTTTTGACGAAGCCGGATTTTTCCGCGCGCTCACCGAAGAGATGGAGAAAAAATATCCGGTCGATCCGAAGAGAGTATACGCAACCGGATTTTCGCTGGGAAGCTTTATGGTGTACCGGCTTGCCTGCGACCTTCCCTATATGTTCGCCGCAATCGCCCCGGTCTCCGGCCTCCTGTATCCCCCGCGGACCGGCCTCCCCCTCCCGAAAAAAACATCTCTCCTGCATATCCACGCGCGCGATGACCGCAACGTGCCTTTCAACGGGGACCCGATGTACGGCATTCCGGTATCGGTGGAGGCATCAGTCGCCCTGTGGAGAGAATCCGCCGGCGCCGCGCCCGGGGGGAAAAGCGTTCCCTCCCCCGTGGGATCTATCAGCACAAAATGGTCGGCAGGCGATCCCTCGTCAAAATCCGGCCCTGTCGATATCGTCATGACCGAGTATTTCAAGGGCGGCCATTTCTGGCAAAGCGGAACTACGGAACAGATCGCCGATTTCTTTTTTAACCATCCCGGGCGGGGGAAAGAGATACGGATCAACTTTGCCGAAATATCACCTTACGCCGAACTCGCGAAGCCCATTTCCCTCGCGATGGAAAACGGCAGCCTTGCGGGAATCAATAAAATCGTGTACTGCGCAAACGGCGCGGAAATCACAGAGGCGGTTTCCAAACCGTTCTCCGCGGTATGGGTGCCGCAAAAAGAAGGGAGCTACCGGCTCACGGCCTATGCGGTGCTCGATGACGGAGAGACCCTTCGGTCGACCCTGAACCGCACAATTCTCGTGTCGAAACCCGATCTCGTGCCTCAGGTCAGCTCGCCGGGCTTTTCATCCTCAAGCATCGAATCGGATATCCTGGACGGCGCTCGTGCCTTTGACGGAGATCCCTCAACCCGATGGGCAAGCCTGGGCGCCGATCCGCAATGGATCCAGGCAGATCTGGGGCGTACCGTCACCCTGTCCGCTATAACCCTGATATGGGAAGCCGCCTATGCCTTATCGTACGAGATTCAGTATTCCGCCGACGGCGTTTCCTGGAAAACGGCTTATGTGACTGACTCCTGTTCCGGCGGAACGGAGTTCATCAGCTTTGAACCGGTAGAGGCGCGCTTTGTCCGGATGTATGGAAAAAGCCGAGCGACAAAATGGGGGTACTCGCTTTGGGACATACTGCTCCACGGCTCATTGAAATAAGCAGGAAATAAATCCGGGTGTTTTTTTATTGCAAACCCGATCTAGGCATCGTAGACTTAGGTTCTGGATTAAATACTTCAATGAGGGGTTTCAATGAAAAAGACTCACCTGATATTCGTGGCGTTATTTTTGCTTATGTGCTCCATTACGGCTTATTCGGAGGAACAGGTTTTCGGCGTATGGGAGCTGCCCTCAGCCACTCCGGGAACGCTCTATATCTACATCGAAGGGAGCAAGTTCGCCGCTACCTACCGCTACCAGCCCTATCTTGGAGCCGTCGCATTCGGGGAAATGAACGGTAGCGTCAGCGGCAGTGTGTTGACCGGGAAATTCGGGGAACTTGACGCGAACGACGACGTGGCAGCGGTGGGACGGATCCGAATGAACCTTGATGATTCGGACTATTCACTCGATGTGGTCTTCATGGAAATGGACTCTATCGAAATAACTTCCTACACGGCCGATTTTCTGAGGCCCGGCGAGCAATATGACTACGACGAAATGCTTTCCATCTATAACAAGGTGGAAGCGGAATTCGGCAAGCTTCAATAACTCATTGCCCGGCGGACCTAGTGCATTTTTTATCGGAATAGCCAGGCGCGAAGCTTGCCGAGCAGTTCCGGATTTTTGTCGAAATCGCATTCTGAAGCAAATCCCTCTGCGGTCATTGTATAAGACGCGGCAAGCAGGGCAAAGTTTTTTTCGATCGGCTCAAAATCGCCTTCAAGCGAATCGCCGGCGGCTTTGGCCGATTTTTTTATGCGGCGGAAAAAAGTAAAATCATTCGGGGTGGACGGACCGTCGGCGATGTAATCGAGCTGGGATGCAAGAATGTGATTGCGGGATTTATCCTTGAAGATATTGCCGAGCAGAAAACGATAATAGAACAGGATAGTCGAAAGAAGCGGGAGCGGCAGGGGCTTATGTCCGCTCAATGTCAACACGGAAAGGATATCCTTCAGATCTTTTGCCAGCATAAGGGCGCGGTTCTGCACCGATTTTTCCAGGGTTTGCTGTCTGTCGTTAAAATTGTCGAAGCGCACGAAGTCGCTCTGGTACTTTATCAGGCTGTTCATCGAAATACCCAATACCCGATCGCTGTATTTCCCGTCCTTATAGTCGCGGATGATTTCGCGAAGGAAACGGGACGCATTGATAAAATCGCTGCCCGAGACTACCTTCATCAGCACAACCTCAATGAGGGAATCATCGATCGCCTTCTTGTCCGCAGATTCTGTCAGGATCGCGCGGTAGTTCCCTATCGCCTTGTCGAGCAGATTGGCGCCGATTTCCAGATTGTTCCGGATTACGGAGGCCTGCTCGGGAGAGAGAATATTTCTGGCGGCGAGCTGCTGCATCAAGCGGGCAAGAGAGTCCACCCCTGCCCTCTTGTCGGCGTCCAGAAGGATAAAACAGCTCTGTATCCCGGGAGATTCTGCCGATATTCTGTGCTCCTTGAGAAGATGCTTCAGGTTCTGGATTTGCGTCTGGAACATATCAAGACCCTGCAGGAACTCCATGTCGCTTTTATACAGACTGGCAGACAAAAGCATCTTTTTGTGCAGAGTCGTTTCCTGGATCTCCTTCCCGAAAAGTCTTGCAAGGGCAAGGGCGATTCCCTGTATGGCCGGGTTTTCTTCGATCAGCGACCGGTTGACATACACGATTGTATAGAAGGGAATCAGGATGCGCAGCTCCCTGATAATTGGATAGTGGTTAAGACGGGGAACGGACGGGGAAAGCATGCTTGTAATATCTTCATGTTCATTGCGCCTGAGAATGTAATTATTCAAAATAAGATACGCCGTTGGCGTCAGCTCGGGCACTTCAAGAAGCTGCAGGGTCATGGGATGAATGGTCCGGGGAACGGCGCTCAAAATCATTTCCTTGTATCTTTCCTGCGCGAAAAAGTCACGGGTTTTTATCAGGGCTTTTTGGAATGTCTCGCACAATTTCACCCCGTGAAGTCCGCAAAGGCAGGTGATATCGCCGATCATGGTGGCGTGCGAATTGACCAAAATGTCGAGCGAGGAGTTATAGTCAAGAAATTCCTTGAATACAACCTGACAGCCCCTGACGGCCGCTTCCCCGGTGTTTTCCTTTTTCAGACGCATGATCTCGACTGCCATGGCAGTCGCAAGAAATGAAAATATTTTTTTGTAGAGCGGATCATCATTATTTTCCATCTTATCCCTTTGGCGTATATCCCTTATGAAACAAAATCACTGCCCGGTAAACCTAATAGTAAGCCAAGCCAAGTCACAAAAGCAAGTTTTCCATTTCCGAATGCAGAAAAATCGAAAACCTTGAAAATGATCCCCTTCCGCTGTATCCCGCTTCTCTGATAGTATTGACAATACGGCAGTTGTCAGCGGAATATTCACCACGCCGGACATGACCGCATTTATATAGAAGAGGAAGAAAAAAGTGGAAATAGCAAAAGACAGGTTTTCGGGATTCAGCGGTCTCTACGATTCGGTGAGGCCCCGGCCGCCAAAAAAAATATGCCCGATGATTCTGGGAATCATCAACAGACAATCGGCCGATACGGTCGTTGATCTGGGCTGCGGTACCGGACTTTCCACGGAAATTTGGGGCGGCTTCGCGAAACGTCTGATCGGCATTGAACCCAATGACGACATGATCGCCTCCGCGCGGGCAAAAAAAGGCTGCGCGGAATTCATCAATTCGAGTTCCTACGAAACGGGACTTCCGGAGGGCACTGCCGATATTGTCTGCTGCTCCCAGTCATTTCACTGGATGGAGCCTGTTTCGACCCTTAAGGAAGTAAACCGCATCCTGAAAGATGACGGGCTCTTCGCCGTGTGGGACTGCACCTGGCCGGTTGCGGTAAGCGTAAACTCGGAAATCGCGTACGAGGCCCTGTTCGACGCGGTGGACGAGCTGGCGGACAAATATGCGGACACCCTGCCCGTATCCAGGCAATGGCCGAAGAACCAGCATTTGAAAAACATCGCAGACAGCGGTTTCTTCCGCTATTTGAGGGAAATCCTTTTCGAGAACACCGAAGAGTGCGATGCGGACCGCTTCATCGGCATCGCGCTGTCCCAGGGACACATTCAATCCCTGATGAAAAACGGCATTAAGGAAATCGAGAAGCCAATCGAAAATTTCAGGACGGCGGTCAAGAATGATATCGATGGAACGAGAAACATGACCGTCAGTTACCGGATGGTAATAGGATTCAAGTAATTTTTTTTTACGGGTGAAGCCCTTCGCCGCCGGAACCCGCGGCGCCGCCCCGGCGTCTGATCAGGCTGATCAGGCAGAACAGACAGACGCAACAGGAGCTTCACCTACCACAGATGATGCACAACCGGTTTGATATCAACTTCGTATATTTTCTTGACGATCTGATGTTCGTTCGCCGGAAGCGGCGGAAGGGAAGACGAGGCGCAGTTGCGCTTTATCTGATCAGGTCGCGAGGCGCCGGGGATAATGCAGCTGACCTCGGGAAAATCAAGTATCCAGCGGAGGGCACGAGATGCCAGGGGCGGATCGCCCGGAAACACGTCCCGGAGCCGCTCCACGGCCTGCAGGCCAATATTCCAGGGAACGCCCGAGAACGTTTCGCCCCGGTCGAAGGCTTCGCCGTTCCGGTTATACGCGCGGTGGTCTTCCCTGCCGAATTCGGTTTCTGCGCTGAACTTGCCGGTCAAAAGCCCGCTCGCTAGGGGAACGCGGACGATTATGCCTACTTTCCGTGCGGCGGCCTCGCGGAAAAAAAGCTCGGCGGGGCGCTGGCGGAACATATTGAATATAATCTGAATGGTCGCGACATTTTCGTAATTGATGGCCTTGAGGGCTTCCTCGACCTTCTCGACGCTGACCCCGAGATGGGCAACCTTGCCTTCTTCCTTGAGCCTTTCAAAAAGAGCGAATATTTCCGGGCGGTAGTACACTTCCGTCGGCGGACAGTGCAGCTGGACAAGATCGAGCCGTTCAAGTCCCGTGTTCTTCAGGCTGTCCTCGACAAAACCGCGTATTGAAGCGACGGTATAGCCGGAGCCGACATGGGGGTCCAGCCTCCGCCCGCATTTGGTACCGACGAACACCCTGCCCCGGTGTTTGCGGGCAAAACGGCCGACTGAGGCTTCGCTGAGGCCGCCTGAATACACGTCGGCGGTATCAATAAAGGTCACGCCCTCTTCCAGTGCGGTTTCCAGAATTCGCTCCGCATTGGCCTCGTCAAACGGAGCGCCCCAGACGCCCCCCACCTGCCAGGTACCGAGGGAAATTTCGGATACCTTGTAACCTGTTTTTCCGAGTGTTCTATAGTTCATACCCATATCTTAAGTAATTTTAGCTGACCATGCAATAGTAATAATACCTGAGCCTTGACGACAGGAAAAGCTTTAAGCTACGATGAGTTACCCCTTCTTTCCAGGACAAAAAAATGAATTTAGTGTATATCGCCGCAGGCGGCAGTGCAGGCGCAATTGCGCGTTATCTCGTTTCCGAGGCGGTCAACCTGAATTTCAGGCAGTCCCTGCCCTTTGCGACCCTGCTGGTCAATTCAACCGGTTCTTTTTTTATCGGTTTTCTGTTCATCCTTTTCGAAAAATTCAAGGTGCCGAACGAACTAAAGCTCCTGTGCATCACCGGCTTTCTGGGGGCTTACACGACGTTTTCCACCTACTCGCTCGACACGATGCGCCTTCTCCTGGCCGGCAGGGTGCTGGGCGCCTTTCTCAATTTTGCGCTGAGCAACGGCGTGTGCCTCCTCTTTGTTTTCGCCGGCATTCAGGCAGCCCGGCTCGTCGCAAGGTAAAAAACCGGATCATCATGATCGAAAGTGGCGGCAGGATGAACAGGCCTTCCGCCTCGGTTGCGCTCAGGGAAATGAATTACGGCACGCTTAAGAACGTTATCCTTGACAGGACAGGAAGATGGCCCGAATATTAACGTATGCGTAATGTAAGACGATTAGTGTGTACCGGCATCGTTTTTTCCGTTGTCTTCCTCTGTCTTTTTAGTTCATGCAGAGCCGCAGAAAAAACCGGGGTGGGCGGCATAAAGGCAGCTGAAGGATCCATCAATCTCGAAGGGATGAAAGAGAGCGAATATGTCAAGCTGGACGGCGAGTGGTCCTTCTGGTGGCAGGCCTTCATCACGCCGGCTTCTATAGGAGCAGGAAAGGCTCTCGCTCCCGATTGTTTCGGACCCGTCCCCGGGGACTGGTCCTCTTTTCCGGTCCTGTCCATTGCGCCGACCGGATTCGGCACCTATGCCCTGAAAATCAAGGGTTTACAAAGAGGACAACTGTACGGACTGAAACTGACCGGATTTAGTTCTGCCGCCCGGATCTACGCGAACGGCATACTCCTTGACTCCCAAGGTGTGCCTTCCACCTACCCGGAGGGGGAAAAGCCTACCTGGGCGAACAATGTGATACCCGTCGCCGTTCAGGGACCGGAGCTTGATCTGGTCATTCATATTTCAAATTGGAGTGACCGCAAGGGCGGACCGATGACGAGCATACTCTTCGGCGGATACGAAAAAATCCTGACGATACGGGAAAACGCGAAAATTCTCGAGATTTTCTTCGCAGGTGCCATCGTCATTATGGGTCTTCATTTTCTGTCAATTCATCTTTTCCGCCGCAAGGAAAAGGCTTCGCTGTATTTCGGTTTTCTCGGGCTTGCCCTCGCGCTTCGAATTCTCTGCTACGATGAGCTTTTTATCCTTAATCTCCTCCCGGATTTACCCTGGCAGGTTTTAGTGCGCTTGGGCTTCCTTATGTTCACGATTCCCGCAACGCTTTTCGCCGCTTTCGTCCGGGCCCTTTATCCCTCTTTTTTCAGGCGGGCCGCGTTGCTCCTGATGGCAATCCTTTCCGGAATATACAGTCTGTTCATAATTTTTGCGCCGACTATCCTCATGGCAAGAGTTCTCGTATTCTACCAGATCGTCGTCCTGCTGTTCGGAACATACATCATCTACATAATTGTCCGCGCGATGTTCGCTCGGGAGAATACGGCGTTTTATTTTTCCGGGGGATTCATGGTTTTCTTTCTCACGATCATTCACGACATTCTCGTGACGAACAATATACTTCCGCCGCCCTTCATCACGCAATTCGGCGTTCTCGGCTTTCTGTTTCTCATATCTCTCGTGATCACGAAAAAATACTCCCTCGCTTTCGAGGATACCGAGCGGATGGCCTCCAGGCTCTCTTCGCTGAACGCGTCTCTCAACCGTTTCGTCCCCAGGGAATTCCTCAATTACCTCGGAAAAAAATCAATTGAGGATATCGAGCTCGGGGACCATGCCGAACGGCATATGGCGATACTCTTCGCTGACATCCGGGGATATACGGGCCTGTCTGAAAAATTCTCTCCAGGGGAAAACTTCGATTTCATCAATGCGTATCTCGCGATGATAGGGCCCGTTATCCGGGAGCATGGGGGATTCGTGGACAAATACATGGGGGACGGCATCATGGCCCTGTTTCCAGACTCCGCGGACAACGCCCTTCGGTGCGCGATCGAAATGCAGAAGCGCCTCATCGCCTTCAACGCCGGGCGGGAGATGAGCGGGAAAAAGCCGCTTGTGATAGGCATCGGGGTAAACATTGGAATGCTCATGCTCGGGACTATCGGCGACAGCGGGCGGATGGACGGCACCGTCATCTCGGACGCGGTAAACCTCGCGAGCCGCCTTGAGGGATTGGCCAAGGAATTTTCCGTGGGCATCGCGATGAGCGAAAACATCCTCAAGGAATCCGACGATCTTGATTCGTATAATATCCGCTACCTCGGAAAAATAGTGGTCAGGGGCAAGAAGGAACCCCTTGCCGCCTATGAGTGCTACGACGGAGACACCGATTCAGTGAGGGCGGTAAAGGATTCGATTAAAAGCACTTTCGAGAAAGCCATCGCCGATTTCAACAAAAACGACTTTGAGAAGGCGAAAACCGGATTCGAGGCGACTCTCGACCGGCTCCCCAAGGACGATGCGAGTCACTATTATCTCAGAATGATACGAAAGATGTCGGAGTAACTACAGCAGATCGCTCGCGAGCTCTGCCAGGAAACTCCGCTCGCTTTTCACGAGATGAATATGGGCGAACAATTCCTGCCCCTTCATCCGGTCAATCAGGTAGCTGAGCCCGTTGGAAAACGAATCGAGGTAAGGCGAATCGATTTGCTGGATGTCGCCGGTGAAAACCATTTTGGTGCCCTCGCTCGCGCGGGTGATGATGGTCTTCACCTCGTGCGGCGTAAGGTTCTGCGCCTCGTCAATAATGAAGAACACGTTCGAGAGGCTCCGGCCCCTGATATAGGCCAATGGGGTTATAGTCAGCTTCCCGCTTTTCTGCAGTTCCTCGATGTGCAAGGCTTCCCTGCTTGTCGATTTGTGCTTGTGCTTGATTACCGACAGGTTATCGAAGAGAGGCTGCATGTAGGGTCCGATTTTTTCGTCGACATCGCCGGGAAGAAATCCCAGCTCCCGGTTCGCGAGGGGAACCACCGGACGCGCCAAAAGCAATTGGGTAAACTTGTTTTCCTGCGCAAGGGCCGCCGCAAGGGCAAGAAGGGTTTTACCGGTTCCGGCCTTGCCCGAGAGGGCGACAAGCTGAACGTCGCTCCGCATCAGGGCATCGAGCGAAAAGGCCTGTTCGGCGTTCCGCGGTTCGATTCCGTAGCACTTTTGCTTTTCCACGCGGCTTATCATTTTAGTACCCTTGTTGAAATGGGCAAGAGCGCTCGCCGCCCCGTTCTTCAGAATAAAATACTGATTCGCCGTCGACTCTTTCTTGAAATGAAAATCACCTATCGGCAATCCCTCCGAAGTTTCGTACAGGGCCGCGATGAGACTGGCGTCCGCCTTATCCACTATTTCAATGTTGCGGTCAAACTGCGATATGTCGTGCACTTTGTCGGACTCATAATCCTCGGCAAGAAGTCCCAGGGATTTTGCCTTCATCCGCAGATTGATGTCCTTGGTGACGAGGATCACTTTTTTCGAGGGATGCCTCGCATTTATGTATTCGGTAATGGCAAGGATACGGTGGTCCGCCGTCTGCTCGGGAAAGGAATCCTGCAGTATTTTCGAAAACGTCTTTCCCGTCTCGATGAAAAGCTTGCCCAGTTTCGGACCAAGGCGCAGCCCGGATGCAAAAAGAGAATCCCCGGAAATGGCGTCAAGATCCCGCGTAAATTCCCTCGCGTGAAAGTTGATTATGTCATTTCCGTTTTTGAATTTGTCGAGTTCTTCAAGAACGGTTATAGGAAGGACGATATCATTATCCTGAAACTGATAGATGCACTTGTAGTCATGCAGTATGACATTGGTATCCAGCACGAATATTTTGGTCTTTGTTTTAGCCATTTTCCGTTTCTCCTTATGCTGCGCATTCAAGAGTCGTTTATAGAATAGGTCATTTTTACCGGTCTGTAAACAAATGATTTCGGAATAATTCCCGGTTAAATCGCGCAGATCTGCGGATCATTGTCTTCCAGTACATTCCGCCGGTTCGAAAGAAAGTTCCGGACAAGTTTTCCGGAAGCGTGATTGATCTGGTAGTACACGGTCCTGCCGTCATTTCTTGAGGTCAGAAGCGCGTTAAATGAAGGCCGCCGTTATGCATGAAGAAAAAAAAGCTACCCGGCGAAATCCTTGCAGGGCAGCTTAAATCTTGCACACTCTTTTTTTTACATCACCGCGCGTTCAGCCTTATTTGATAAGGTCCAGGGCGTCCTGTCCCACAAACCACCGCTCGCTTCCCCCAGCACCGGTGAATACAGTTACTCCCCGCAGCTGCACTTCCTTTGCGCCGACAAGGGCAACGCTCTTGTTCTGAGGAAAGGTTAAGTGCACTTCACC
>JAYVSC010000133.1:0-6579 GCA_043775705.1 Spirochaetales bacterium
AGCACGTGATTTGTAATCTCGGGGTCCAGGGTTCGAATCCCTGAGTTGGCTAGGCTGATGTAAAAAAAGCATTGCGTTGAATGAGTATGGGGAGATTCCCGAGCGGTCAAAGGGGGCAGACTGTAAATCTGTTGGCATCGCCTTCTAAGGTTCGAATCCTTATCTCCCCATTAAGCCTTCCTGTTATAGGAAGGCTTTTTTTTCAATTTCCTTATTTGATCAAGCATTGCCCTTGAAAAGAGTCGTAAATGAATGAACCTTTTTATGCAGATGGTCTCTATTTTACCTGTAAACGATGCTCTTCCTGCTGCCGGCATGATCCTGGTTTTGTCAATTTGTCCGAAACCGATCTTGCAAATCTGCAAAAATGGGCTAATCTTGACAGGGAGTCCGTAATATCATCCTGGTGCAGGTGGATTTCGAAAGGTGACGGGTACGAGTACCTATGCCTGCAGGAAAAGCCCGGGTATGATTGTATTTTATGGGATAAAGGCTGCATTGCCTATGACCTGAGGCCCCTCCAATGCTCTTCCTATCCTTTCTGGTCTTCGCTGCTTTCCGACGAAGACTGGTGGGAGGCAAACGGCCGGGATTGTCCGGGGGTAAACAGCGGCGCGCTTCACGAGCTACCCGAGATAGAAGCTCACTTGGCCCTGCGCCGGACTCAGCCGTATATCCGCAGAAAGAAGTAGGTACAAGGAGAAAGCGTATGCGAATTCATTTCTGGGGAGTTCGGGGTTCAATTCCATCACCTTTGTCTCCGCTGCAAATTCAAAACCGCATTGCGGCCGTCGTCCAGCGCATCGGCGTAAAGGATGTTGAATCCGCCGATACCAGAGAAAAGTTCCTTGCTTCCCTGCCTGAATGGATTTTCGGCACAGTCGGGGGAAATACCTCATGTGTAGAAATCGAGAATGAAAACGGGGACTGCATAATTTTCGATGCCGGAAGCGGCCTGCGCGAGCTTGCCCTGAACTTGAGACAGAGGCCGCGCCATTGTTCCGGGGGGATTACCTATCATATTGTTTTTTCGCATTTTCATTGGGATCATATTCAAGGTTTGCCTTTTTTCGGTCCGGCCTTTAATCCACGGAACAAGATAATCTTTTACAGCACAAATCCAGAGATCGAACAAATCCTCAACCAGCAAATGAAGTATCCGTATTTTCCCATATCAATGCAGGGCCCGGACGGCTTCAAGGCTTCCCTTGAATTCGTCCATCTGGACAATGCAAATAAAAATTTCAGGATAGGCTCCAGCACCATCGGTTGGCATGAGGTAAACCATCCCGGCGGATGTACCGCGTTCAAAGTAAGCGAGAACGGGAAAAAATTCATCTATTCGACTGATACGGAGCTTACCCGGGAGGATTTTCTTGTGACCGGCGAAAATACAGATTTTTTCTCGGAAGCCGACGTTCTCGTAGTTGACTCACAATATACTATGGGAGAGTCCCTTGAGAAGACGGGCTGGGGCCATTCCACCTTTTCGCTTTCAGTGGATTTTGCGCTGAACTGGGGCGTGAAAAAGCTCGTTCTGTTTCACCACGAACCGACCTATACCGACCAAAAGATTTTCAGTCTGCGGCAATCGGCTCAATGGTATCGAGAATATGCGGGAAGCTCAACGATTGAGATTTTGATTGCCCTGGAAGGTCTGGATTTAGTAATATGAATGGTACAGGAAAAACAGAATATTCATTCAATGACTGCGAGATAAAAAGTCTGATGCTTTTACTCAGAAAAAACGAGGCGGATCTTGATGACCGTCTGGACATTTTCAGATGCTTTCTGGAAAATTATATTTACAGAATTATGACAATAGAAGAGGCTGAGATTTTCTTTGACGAAACAAACATCGACCGTAAGTAAATTGTATTATATTTTTTTTGTGCTGCTGCTCGGCATAACCGCCTCCGGCATTGCATTTTTCAGGCTGGACAGTCCTGTCTCAAAAGAGGGCGAACCTGTCTTGTTCAGTGTGCCCCGAGGCGCCTCCGTCAGGATAATTACCCAAACCCTTCAGGATAGGACATTGATCCGCTCCAGTTTCTACGCATATTATTATACCCGTATTTTGAATTTGTCCCTTAAAGCCGGCACCTACCGGATATCATCCTCCATGAGGACATCAGCAATTCTGCGCTACATCGCAGAAGGAAAGCAGGAATACACGCGGGTAACCGTACCGGAAGGCCTTTCGCTCATGAAAACCGCAAAGCACCTCGAGGATGCAGGGATAGTATCTTCCGCAGCCTTTCTTGAAGCAGCCCGGAACACAACCGTGCTCGCGGACTACGGCCTTCCCGGTAATAACGCCGAGGGATTTTTGTTTCCGGATACTTATTTTTTCCCGATTGGGTCTGAAGCTGAATCCGTCGTACACACCATGATTAGCACCTTTTTTACCAGGATCTCTTCCCTGAAAAATGTGCCTCTCGAAAAAAGTAAATTATATGATAAGGTAATTCTCGCCAGTATCGTCGAACGGGAATACCGGGTGGAGAGCGAAGCTCCTATTATTGCCAGCGTCTTTGTCAATCGTCTGGGTATCGGGATGGGGCTGCAGTCCTGTGCCACAATCGAGTATATTCTGACTGAAATTCAGAATAAACCGCATCCGCTCCGGCTCACCCTTGATGAATTGAAAATACCGAGCGAATACAACACCTACCTCTGGGCAGGTCTTCCGCCCGGCCCGATTTCCAGCCCCGGCCTGGTCGCCCTTGAAGCCGCATTTACTCCCTCGGATACCCATTTTCTATATTTCCGCCTGACAGACACCGAGGCGGGAACCCACTCCTTTACGCGATCTCTTGACGAACATGTCCAGGCGGGCAGAACGCTTGTGCTGAAAAAGGCCGCAGGCAATTAATGGGACGAATTACCAATGAGACCGTGGATGCAGTCAACCAGCGCACCGATATAGTTGCCATTGTTGGGGAATATACGCGCCTCGAGCGGCGCGGTGACGACTGGTGGGGCTGTTGTCCCTTTCATAATGAAAAGTCACCTTCCTTTCACGTTTTGCCCGAGCGGAAAATGTTTCATTGTTTCGGCTGCGGCAAGGGCGGCGGGTCGATCAATTTTGTCATGGAAATGGAAAAACTCACCTTTGTCGAGGCCGTGGAAACCCTGGCGAAAAAAGCCGGCGTCGAGGTTATCTATGAGGGCAACGGACAGCCTTCCGATTTTCCCAAGGACAATACCAAGGAGCAGCTGGCCGAACTCTATGAGCGCGTCGCAGGAAGCTTTCATTATCTGCTGACCGAATCAAATCTCGGTGAAAAAGCCCTCAAGTATCTGCTGGGCAGGCATGTATCTCCCGAGATTATCACGAAATTCAAGCTGGGTTATTCCCCGGCCGACCGCAGATGGCTTCATGATTTCCTCCTGAAAAAAGGATATTCGCGGGAATTTCTGGACAAATCCGGGCTGTTTTCAAAAAAATACCCGGAAAGTGCTTTCTTTTCTGACCGGCTCATGTTCCCGATAAACAACAGGAAAGGGCAGGTGGTCGCTTTCGGGGGACGCATTCTCGAGGGTGAAGGTCCCAAATATCTCAATTCAGGTGATCTGCCCCAATATAAAAAGGGCGAAACCCTGTTTGCCTTCGATCATGCCCTCAGCGAAATCAGGACCACCAAGTCGGTTATCTTTTGTGAAGGATACATGGATGTGCTGGCTTGGCATCAGGCATGTATCTGTCGAGCAGTTGCCCCTCTCGGTACCGCCTTTACCGCAGATCAGGCCCAGCTGGTGCGCTCGTTTGCGGACACCGTATACCTTTCATTTGATTCGGACAGTGCAGGACAAACCGCTACTTTCAAAGCAATTTTGCTTTGCCGGCAGTTCCTCTTCAATGTGAGGGTAATTGAAATCAAAAACGGTAAAGATCCTGCAGATATTTTGCAAAATGAGGGTGGAGAAGCATTGAAAAAACTCCTCGACTACTCTATAATTGATCTGGACTATCTAATTTTGTCTGCAGGAACGCAGTTCGATATTGGTACGCCCGAAGGAAAAACCCGTGCTTCCGCCTTAATGTTTCCATATATTGAGGTGCTTGAATCTGATATATTAAGGGAGTCAACGATAAATCGGCTTTCTGCCGCATTCGGAATAAGTGAAAAAGCTTTGTTCTCCGACTTTAAAAACAGGAAACAAGAACGCTCAATCATAAAACCACTGGTTCAAGAAGTATCCGAACGGCCGAAGGTGTTAAATATCAAGAGAAACGCTGAATTGCGCGCGGTTTTGGCCGTTGCCGCAAATATCAGTTTTTTTCCGATAATGCGATCCAGTTTATCTTCCGATGATTTTGAAGATCCTGTTGCAAAGGAGCTTTTTATTATTCTGGAGGAATGTTACCGAACGGAATCTACGACATACGACAGTCTTCTTTCCCGTTGTTCTGATGACAACTTACGCAATCTTATTGTTGAAACAGTAATGAAAGGTGAATTTGCCGAGAATGCACAAAAAACGATTGAAGACAGTATCTTGCTGATCCGGAGGAATATTCTTGAAAAAAGAAAAATACACCTTGTTACCAGGATGAATTTGATCCGAGGCACTAATGCCGATGAAATCAGGGCCAGCAATGATATGATGGCTGAAAAACAGAGTATTGATGAAAAGCTTACCAAATTGAAGGATACGAATATATGACGGATCTTGCACTTGATCCCGCTGTTATAAAACTACTCGAGTACGCCAAAGAAAAAAGGGTCTTGAGCTGGGATGAGATGAATGACCTTTTACCCGAAACCATCCTTAACTCCGATAAAATGGATCAGGTTCTGGTATTGCTTGAACAGAACAAAATTCAGCTTTTGGAAGAAGATGCTGCGGCTGACGAAGAAACACAGGAAGAACACAAAAAACCGGCCGAAACCGACCGTAAACGTCTCGTCTACAGCGACAAGGATTCATCCATAGATGATCCGATACGCTTGTATCTCCGTGAAATCGGAAAAGAAAACCTTCTCACCGCAGAACAGGAAGTCGAGCTTTCAAAGAAGATGGAAGACGGCGAAAACATAATCAAAAGTGTGATTAAGCACTCGGGAATGATCATTCCCGAATTTTACATTATCGCCCAAAAGGCCTTCTCAAAGATCGATCCGCACGAAAGCAACAAGCCCCGCAAAGAGCTTAACGAGGAAATGGCCGAAAAACGCCGGCTCAAACAGCTCTATGGTGAAGTCCTTAAATCTGTACTCCCCGAAATGAAGCAGTACATGGCCCTGAAAAAAAAGCTTTTTGAAAGGGATCAGATCACCAGCATTTTCGACGATGAAGAGCTTATTTCGGTACGGAAAAAAATTCTTCCCTTGCTGCAGGCTTCAGAAATTCAATCAGAGGAAATTGACCGTTTCTCGGAAAAATTCATCGAAGCAACGCGTAAAATCCGTGAATATCGCCGCCGCCAGGAAAAAAAGGAAAAAGAGCTCAGGCTTTCCGATTACGGCGAGCTCCGGAATCTCGGCAAACGCCTGGCTATCGCACGGGAGAGAACAAAGCTCGAGCAGGAACTCGGAATAAACGCGAACGACATCAAAGAAATTTACACCCAGATACAGGTTATCAACCGGAAATTGCGCAAGCTTGAATACGATTTCGAAAACGAAGTCGAGGAAATCATCGCCATGGCCCGCGAGATACACCGGGGTCGGGTAATGATGAAGAGCGCGAAAGACCGCCTGATCAACGCAAACCTGCGTCTCGTCGTTTCCATCGCCAAAAAATATACCAACCGCGGTTTGCATTTCTTCGATCTTGTCCAGGAAGGGAATATCGGGCTTATAAAAGCCGTTGAAAAATTTGAATACCGCAAAGGCTACAAGTTTTCCACTTATGCGACCTGGTGGATCAGACAGGCCATTACCCGCTCGATATCGGACCAGGCCCGTACTATACGCGTTCCCGTGCACATGATTGAGCAGATCAACAAGGTAGTGCGCGAGTCCCGCCAGCTGATGCAGAGGCTCGGACGCGAACCGACCGATGAGGAAATAGCGGAACAGCTCGGTTGGAACGTCAGCAGGGTCAAACAGGTTAAAAACGTGGCACGCGAGCCGATATCCCTCGAAACCCCGATCGGAGAGGAAGAAGACTCCCTTCTCGGCGATTTCATCGAGGACAAGGATGTCGAGAACCCGGCCAACCAGACGGCGTTTACCCTGCTTCAGGAACAGCTTCGTTCGGTGTTGTCCACTTTACCCCCGCGCGAGCAGGAAGTCCTCAAGATGCGTTTCGGCCTCGACGACGGTTATTCCCTCACGCTCGAGGAAGTAGGGCTTTATTTTAACGTTACCCGTGAACGCATCAGGCAGATTGAAGCCAAAGCACTGCGGAGGCTCCGCCATCCGCGCCGAAGCAGAAAGCTGAAAGACTATTTAGATAATTAATCAATAGATATATAGGGGAATAATATGGTAATGACAGAGGTTTTAGACAAACTCAAGGCACTGCAGGATATCCTTGCAAAAAAGAATATTGTGGAGGCAGCCATCCGGGATGCACCCAAGCTTCTTTCAACACAGGAAGAACTGCTTGCCCGTCTCAAAAAGGGAT
>JAYVSC010000134.1:0-10941 GCA_043775705.1 Spirochaetales bacterium
CAAGGGAGTCCCGGACGAGCTTGTGCTTCTGAGGGAGGCATCCGGGAGCGATCTCTATGACGACATTTTTGTCATGGTGCCGGTTCCTGCGGTTCTGGAGATGGGCGAAAAACTGCTTGCCTTCAACGGCTGCCTCAATTTTTTCGCCGGCCCGGTGAACCAGGAGTTTTACGCGAAGGTTAATTACTATGACATTCATTATATGGAGAAGCACATCATCGGCACCACCGGCGGCAATACGGACGACCAGAAGGAAGCACTCGCCCTGATGGGCAAGCGCCTGATTCATCCTGAATCCCTTATCACGCATGTCGGCGGACTCGACTCCTCACTTGAGGCGACACTGCACCTTCCCGAGCTTCCCGGAGGAAAAAAACTGATATATACCCATAAAAAATTTCCCCTGTTCGCTCTTGACGATCTGCACTCGCTTGCGAAGACCTCGCCTTTATATGCCGGCCTTGATGAAATTGTCGGCGCGAAGGGAGGCCTGTGGTCGAAAGAAGCTGAAGAATATCTTCTCGCGAATACTGCGGATATATCCGATGATCCGCTCCTGAAAAGGGTGAGCCGATGAGCGGAATTATCGCTGTCGGCCTGAGCGCCACACTGCAGAAAACTATCACCTTCACACAGTTGCAGACGGACAGCGTGAACCGTTCTACTGGTTACCGCATCGACGCGTCCGGCAAGGCGGTCAATGCGGCGCGTGTGCTCAATCAGTTGTCCCCCGGCATCGTGACGAATGTCTGCCCGCTCGGTGAAGAAAATGCCTCTCTTTTTCTGGAGCTTGCCGCGAGGGACGGAATGAAGGTTGCCTGGGTCCCCGTTCCCGGCCGCGTGCGCTACTGCTATACCCTGCTCGAACCCGGTACGGGCCGCGCGACGGAACTTGTGGTGAGCGAGCCCGTCGGGGATGCTGATTTTTCCCCGGTGTCGGAGAGTCTGCTTGCCCTGATAGCGAAAAACCTGATCGGCGCCGACGCGCTCCTTTTCGCGGGAAGCAGACCTGCCTCCTATCCTGGGGATATGTGCGCCCGGATATGCGGTATGGCTAAGGACGCTGGCCTCGTCGTGATGGCAGACTTCCACGGAAAGGATTTGAAGGCGACTCTGGAGCGAACAATACCGACGATAATAAAAATCAATGAAGAGGAATTCTGCGGAACCTTCGGCCATACCTTCCCGCTTTCGGAAGCGGAACTGGCTGCAGAGCTTCGCTTTCAGAGCGCGAAACTGAAAAACACGATCGTCGTTACGCGCGGCTCAAAGGATACCTTTGCAGCAACTGACGGCGTTGCCTTTTATCATCCGGTGATTGCGGTGACCGCGCTGAATACGATCGGATGCGGCGATTCGTTCACTGCGGGATTTCTATATTCCTGGCTTCAGAAAGAGAGCACCCAGGAAGCGCTCTCAAAAGGAAACGAATGCGCGTCCCGGAATGCGCTTAACCTGAGACCGGGATCGATCCTGGACAGCGATGCGGAAGGAGAGCAGCTATGGTAGAAAAACAACTGGTCATCACCAATCCCTCGGGACTTCATACACGCCCTGCGAAAAAAATAGTTGACGAAGCGAAAAAATACGAGTGCGAGATAACTATACTCAAGGGTGACAAGGACGGGAACGCGAAAAACCTGATCAAGCTGATGAAGCTCGGCATATCGCCGGGAAACACGATCACGCTCAGATGCGACGGGAGCGGCGAACAGGAAGCCCTCGATACAATCGGGAATATTATCCTGACGCTCTCCGAATAAACGTACAGAGAATAGAATATCCAACGAGGAGTCACCCATGCACGATTTAATTATACCCGCGACAACCCTTTCCCCGGGAATCGCGATCGGCAAGGCTGTCCTGCTCGGCCCCGGGACTGACGTTCCTGAAAAAAAGGGATTGACCTTGAGCGAGCGTGTCAGGGAAAAGGAACTGCTTGCTGCGGCCCTTGATTTGTCCGTGCGGGAGCTGAAGCTGCTTGCCGAGCGGATAGGAAGCGAGCTGGGCAGGGACAAGGCCGAAATATTCGAAAGCCATGCGGACATCCTCGAGGATGATGACTTCCGTCACTTTTTCTACACGCTCATCGACGAGGAAGGCTATTCCGCCACTTTCGCGGTCAAGACCGGCGCCGAGAAACATGCCGCCGAGATGGAAGCGCTCGATGACGAGTATTTCCGAAACCGGGCCGACGATTTCCGCGACATCGGCAGCAGGGTAATCGCGCAGATAAATCTTCTCGCCTCGGGTGTTTCGGCCCCTTTGGCTGTTTCTGGAATCGCCGCCTCTCCGGGCGAAGGTTCAGACGCGGCGTCCCTCCGTTTTCCGCGGAATCCCTCGATTATCGTTTCCCGTTCGCTCAGTCCCGGACAGACCGTCCAGTTTTACCTTCCGAACGTACAGGGCTTTGTAGTGTGCTCGGGCGGTTCAAATTCCCATGCGGCCATTCTTGCCCGCTCACTCTCCATTCCCGCGGTCCTCGTGAGCGAGGGAAATCTCGAAGCCATCGCCGAGGGAATGCACCTTATCATCAACCTCGAGAGGGATACCCTCATCATGGAGCCCGGCGAAGACGCGCGGCGGAAAGCCGAAGGTGTCAGGCTGAAAGAAACGGCGCGGGCCGAAAGGCTTTCGTTGTTCAAGGACAAGCCGGGCGCGACCAGATGCGGCAAACGGATACAGCTCTACGCGAACGGCGGCAGCATGAAAGACCTGTCCGCGATCATCGGCGCGAACAGCGAAGGCATCGGCCTCTTCCGCACCGAATTTCTCTTTATGGAACAGAGCGCGTTTCCCGACGAAGCATCGCAGACGGCTTTTTACCGGCGGATTCTCGATGTCATGGAAAGCAAGCCCGTGGTCTTCCGCCTTCTCGATATCGGCGGGGACAAACCCCTGCCGTACGCGCCGCATCCGCATGAGTCCAATCCCTTTCTCGGCTGGCGGGGAATCCGTTTCCTGCTCGACAATCCCGATATTCTGAAGACGCAGCTGCGCAGCCTTCTCCTTGCCTCCGAGGCAAGCGGAAAAACCGTCCGCATCATGGTGCCGATGGTAGCGCGCACGGGCGAGATGCGCGCCGTCAAGGATATGCTCGAGGCGGAGCAAAAGAAAGTCGGCGGGAAAGCCGTTCTCGGTATGATGGTGGAAACCCCTGCGGCAGCCCTTACCGTCGCATCCTATGCGGGTCTTATTTCATTCATCAGCATCGGAAGCAACGACCTGACGCAGTACGCGCTTGCCGCTGACCGAGAAAACGGGCACCTCGGAACCCTTTACAGCGAGTTCAGCCCTGCGGTCCTTTTTCTCATGCAGAAAGCCTGCGCTGACGCGCACGCGGCGGGAATGGAAGCCGGTATATGCGGCGAGTTCGCCGGACGCAGGGAAGGGGTCCTACTGCTCGCCGCAATGGGTTTTGACGAGCTCAGCATGTCTTCCTCATCCATCGCACCCGCCAAGGAAGCGCTTTCGCTCGTGGATTTCACGGAAATACAATATCTCCTCGCGGAGGCTCTCAGCGCCTTCGACGCAGAGTCCGTACAGGAGACCGTACGGAAATTCCTTGAGCTCAGGGAAAACCGTCTATGAGGGAACGGCTTCGGGAGATACTGGACAGACTTCTCCTGTGCGATGAAGGCATCTATCTGCCAGTACCCGTTCTGGCGAGGGAGCTGGGGGCGGGCGTGCGTACCGTTTTCAGGGATATCCAGGAGCTAGACTCATATCTCAAGGGGTACGGGGTTTCGATAGACAAAAAGCGGAGCGCGGGAATCCGCCTTATCGGCAGCACGGCGTTAATTCCTTCCGCGGGGAAAATAAACCAGGCGCGCCTTGCGGGTCTTTCGTTACAGCAGCGTCAGCTGTCCCTTCTGATATATCTCGGGCACACGCACGCGATCGTGAAACTGAACGAGCTGGCGACTTTTTTTTCGGTCAGCGATTCCTGCATCAGTACGGACCTGAAAGAGCTTGATGCCTTTCTTCTCCGCCATGCGCTCAAGGCGGTTATCGTCAGGCTGAAAGGAATTGGGGTTGTGCTGGAAGGGGATGAATGGGATATCCGCATGGCTGTCGTTGGCGGCGCTTCGATGCTGATTCTTCCCCAGGAACTGATGCAGCTGTTCCTCTTCGAAAGGGAACATACAAAAGTTGAACGCATGATTATGATCCTCGGTTTCTCTTCGGGAAAGGAAAAGGTACTTCAGGCGATTCGCGATACGGAAAAGAGAATGGGCTACCGGTTTTCCTGGTATGATCTCGGCCTTGTGTTCCTTTACCTGCTTATTGCCCTCGAGCGTAAAAAGAGTAAGCTCGACGAAGCAGACCACAGGTTTTCGAAGATGATAATGAGCGTATCCGCTCCCTCCGCGAATTTTTTATGGAAACAGCTGTCTCCGGAGAATTCGGAAACCGACCGTGTCGAGATACTCTTTCTGCAGGCAGTACTGTCTTCTATCGAGCCTGGTGAGCTAAGGGAAACGAAGCGGACCCACCCCGACGTGTCCCGGATAGTCTCGACCCTGATTGCGGAGATAGGAAACACGGGCTACTTCCGTTATGACTTCGATGCGGGCCTTTTCCTTTCGCTGCAGACTAACCTTTCCGCCTTGGTGTATAAAAAACATTTCGGCCTGCCGGTCAGGCCCCCACTTGTCAAGGCCGGCGATACAGCGGACCTCCTGGGCGACAGCGTCTTCGGTATCCTTCATCCGCTTTTAAAACAGAGTTTTGACATCGATCTCGGAAAAGACGAGATCGAGCCCATGGTCATGGCTTTGCGCGCCTCCGATGAATCGCTGCCGGGAATCCATCCCAAGCCCCGGCTCCTCGTTACCTGCTTCGAAGGAATATTCCTTGCCCAGTTTATCGCTTCGATAATCAAGACATACTTTCCCGACGTCACGGTCGTGGCGTCTCTTTCGTGCGACAGGATAAGCGACGAGTACCTGATGGAAAAACGGATCGATCTGGTGATAACCACCTTTCCCGCCGGCCTCGTGAGAGCGCCCGAATATGTGGTATCCACGCCTTTCGAGATTACTGTCTTTCGCCGGGAGATGGAGGAAGTCCTTTCCCGGTTCGAACCGAACGCCGCGGCATCCGCTGTTCATGTCGGGACCGAAGACCTGTCATCGATAGATATTTCCATTTCAATTCTTCAGGGCTTCAAGCTGAAAGTGCTCTCTCATGATGTTCAGGAAAAGGATCTTACTTCTGTCATTGCCCTTGAAGTTTGCGGTGATAAAAAAGCCGCCCTTGCTCTAAAGAAGGATTTTGATATCCGTGAATCCTTCGGAGCCGTAGTCCTCGAACAGTCGGGAATCAGGATGTTTCACTGCCGCTCATCCGCCGTCCGGGAGCCCGTAGCCGGTGTCATCCGCGCCGGAGCGAAGGACACCTTCGTCTACCTCGTCGCACCCGATCCGGCATCTCATGAGGACGTGCAGGCCCTCTCCAAAATATCCGTCGCTCTCATGGAAAGCCCTGATTTTATCCGTGCCCTCGTCACTCTCGGCGAAAAAGAGATAAAGCGAAGTCTTTTCGCCTTTCTCGCGTCAACTTTGTAAAAGTTGAACAACTTTGTAAAAGGTGCATGGCATGCTAAAGTTGTTTGTTAATTTTCTGAGAGCCTATACCCCACGCCGACCTCGGTAAGAATGTAGCGGGGTTCCGCGGGATTTTTTTCTATCTTTCTGCGGATATTCGCCATGTTTACCCGAAGCGTTTGGGTTTCATTGCTGTAGGGTCCCCAGATTTTTTTTATGATGAGGTCATGGGTAAGCACTTTTCCGGAATTGAGCGCAAGCAGTTCCAGTATCCTGAATTCAATCGGGGTTAAGTGAACATCTTTTCCGTCGACAGTTACCATCCGTTTCGCGATATCGATATACAGATTCCCGACGGTAAAATATTCATTCTTTAAAATACTGCTTTGCAGGGTTTCTTTTTGTCCATGCCTCAAGGCAGTTCGTATTCGCGCGAGCAGTTCGGCGGTTCCAAAAGGCTTGGTAATGTAATCGTCCGCGCCGAGATCAAGAGCTTCGACCTTTTCGCGTTCATGTCCGCGAGCAGATACGATTATTACTGGAATGTTGCTCCATTCACGCAATGAACGAAGCACTTCAAGTCCGTCAATATCGGGAAGTCCGAGATCCAGGAGAAGAATATCCGGACAGCGGGATGAGACAAGCCCCGCTGTTTCCAGGCCTTTTTCCGTTACCAATACCTGAAAGCCATTTGCCTTCAGTATGGTCGAAATGAAATGGCTTATCGCTCTTTCGTCTTCCACGACAAGAATGAGCTGTCTATTTTCCATAGGCATCTCTGTTTTGTTTCGGCAGCTGAAAACGGAATATTGCGCCTCCCGTGCTCCTGTTTCGGGCATCGATTATGCCTGAATGGGCCTTAACAATAGCCGCGCAGATGACGAGTCCTATACCAAGCCCCCTGGATCTGTCCCGGGACGAACGGTTGTCGGACAGCGGTCCGTCAAAAAGGTGTGGAATATCCTCTTCCGGAATTCCTTGTCCATTGTCCGCAATTTCGAAAACGGCATTGTCCGCATTCTCCGAGACTTTCAATTCTACCGCGGGGTTGTCTCCTGCGTACTTAACCGCATTTTCTATCAGGTTTATAAGAACCTGCTTGACGAGAGTTCCGTCCATGGGTATGACGAGAAGCTCATCAGGAACGGAAACAGAGATATTGAGGTGGTTAAAATGGCTTTTTATTATACTGACTGCCTCGGAGACGACTTCTTCGACTGCCTCCGGCTTTTTGTTGATCTTCATCGTTCCGTCGCTTATCTGGGTCACCGACAGCACATTCTCGACCATGCGGATAAGCCACTGCGTGTCGCACTTGATGTCTGCGGCCAGCAGGTATCGCGTGTCGGAGTCAAGGATCGTGTCGTTTTCGAGGAGCACCGAGCTTGCGCCGAGGATGGAGGTAAGCGGGGTTCTCAAGTCATGGGAAATACCCCGAAGGAAATCGTTTCTCATTTTTTCCTTTTCCGTTTCAAGTATCATGGCGTGCTGTTTGTCCGATAGAAGCTGCCTTTCCAGCGCGAGCGCAACCAGTGAGGCGGTCATGCCGAGAAACGAAATGTTATCGTGGTTCAACAGCGACTGGTCGGGACAGGAAACCCCGATAACGCCGAGAATCCGGTCTTGACTAAGCACCGGCTGATAATAGGCGGGAAAGAGGGACAGCGTTCCGGTTCCCGCTCCTGCCGGCTTTCCGTTCGAGAAAACCCAATGAACGATCGCGGTCTCGTTGTTGCAAAGACATGCCGTTTGAGATGGCGATACGCTTCTGCCGGACAGGGGGTCCTCGGTGTATAAAATAGAAGTCCGGTTAAATACCTCGACAAGATATTCGGCGACGACCCGGCGTATATTTTCATCCCCGCGGGTTACAAGCAGTTTATTATTTATCTCATACAGCATTTCCGTCCGTTTTTCGCGGAGGACTGCCGAATAGGCCTGTTCCTTTACCTTGCCGGTAATTGCGCTGGTAATTGACGAGACGAGAAACATGATCAGGAAGGTAACCGGATAGGTCGGATTGACGGTATTGAGGGTAAAATAGGGTTCGGTAAAAAAATAATTAAAGCACAGTACGGCAATAACGGAGGCAAAAATGCCATACCGGTATCCATCGGTAAAGCGCGAAACCAGCACGACAGAAAGGATGTACGCCATGATGATGTTGTGATCTCCCAGCCCAAGCCGTTGGAGTAAGAAGGATAGCCCCGTTGCGAGGGAAATCATCAAGGCGGAAAATAAAATACCGCGCAGCGAAAATGCGTTTCTCTTTTTTAGGTTATTCGTGTTTTTGGTTTCTTTTTTATATGCGCCCCGAAGCGAATTGTCCGGTATGATATGCACTTCGACATCCGGAAGCAGCGAGCAAAGCCGGTCGGAAAATTCGGTACTGAAGGGATTTCTGATCACGTCTATTCTTTTCCGCTTGCCTATCACAATGCTCGTGACTCCGGTGATTTTCGCGTATTCGGAGATGGAGAGTGCAATGTCATTGCCGTGGAGGGACACTATCTTCGCGCCAAGCCTTTCGGCAAGGGCGGTGTTGTTTCGTATTCCTTCGTCCGTTACTTTCGTTATTACGTTTACCGCCACCCAGGGCGCGTGATATGATTCGGCCATGCGTGCGGCCGTTCTGATGCATTTGGCCGACGAAGGGGACGGTCCGATACATACCAGTATTTTTTCCGATGCCGGTTTTTCCGCATGGATTCCCTCCCGCGCGATTCTGTCAGCGGCTTTTCGCATGGCGATCTCGCGCAAGCTGTTGAGATTTTCAAGCGTGAAGAAATTCTCCCGGGCAACCGTGACCCGGTCTTTTTTATAGATTTTCCCTTCTTCAAACCGCCTCAGCAGTTCCTCGCTCTCGATATCGATCAGTTTTACCTTATCTGCCTGATCGAAAATATAATCCGGAACCGTTTCCCTTATCGCTATCCGTGTGATTTTCTGTACGACGTCATTAAGGCTCTCGATATGCTGTACGTTTACCGTGGTATACACATCGATGCCCGCATTCAGCAGCTCTTCGACATCCTGATACCTTTTTTTGTTGCGAACGCCCTCCGCGTTCGTGTGGGCCAGCTCGTCCACCAGGATTAAATCGGGCTGTCTTGCAAGCGCTGCGTCCAGATCGAATTCCTGCAGTATGAGGTTTTTGTAGATAAGGTTTTGGGGTGGTATTTCCGTCAGGCCCTGCAAAAGCCGAAGGGTGTCCGGGCGTGTATGCGGTTCCACATAGCCGACCAGAACGTCCGCGCCTTCCTTCATCCTCTCCTGGGCATCTTCGAGCATGGCATAGGTTTTACCCACTCCTGCCGCATATCCGAAAAAAATCTTGAGTTTGCCCGGAGCCCTTTTGTTTTCTCCAAAAAGCGTTTTCAGGAGAACGTCGGGATCGGGACGATTTTCGTTTTCCATAATCAAGATAAAACTCCTTATACAGGTAACCCTGCCTTACAACAGGCCATCCAGGGCCAAGTTTGCCTTCAATACATGCACCGCGCTCTCTCCGAAAATAGACAGAAATCTTCCGCTTGAATAATTCTTGATAATACCTCTGACTTCATTCTCGCTGATTCCCCGCGCACGCGCGATGCGGGCGACCTGAAATTCCGCCGCTTCCGGGGAAATATAGGGATCGACGCCGCTTCCGGATGCGGTTACCAGATCCATAGGAATATCCGCCTTATCATTTCCCTGAAAGGCGTGCCACCAGTCGATCCGCCCCTGTACCAGGAGTTTCTGCTTTTCGCCCGTCGGGGATAAATTCGTGGTTCCCAATGGCCGGCCAATCAGATATCGCTCTTGCGTAAATTCCTGAGCCATCAAGGCCGATCCATAGGCTCTTCGTGTCCCGTCCTTCAGCGTGACGGCAATTATGCTTCCGCCCGCCTGTTCCGGAAACACGATGCCGGCAATACCCGTTATTATACAAGTATAGATCATGCCGCAGAGAATTGTCATCAGCGTAACGCACACCAGCGCAGGCCTCATTGTATTTATTATCGTTTTCATTGTTATCCGCCTCATACCAGACCGCATGCGGTCAAAAGCATATCAAAGAGCTTGATCGCGATAAAAGGCGCAACAAGCCCTCCCAATCCGTAAATAAGCAGGTTTCTCCTGAGCAATTCCCCCGCCGGTACTTCGCGGTATGTGACACCCCGTAATGCCAGCGGAATGAGCGCGACTATGATCAGCGCATTGTAGATAATTGCCGACAGAATCGCGCTTGTCGCGCTGGTCAGGGCCATGACATTGAGCGCTGTCAGTTCCGGGAAAATCCCGAAGAACAAAACCGGGATGATGGCAAAATACTTTGCCACGTCATTTGCCACGCTGAAAGTGGTGAGCGCCCCACGGGTCATCAGAAGCTGCTTGCCGATTCTCACAATATCGATCAGCTTGGTGGGATTGGAGTCAAGGTCCACCATGTTTCCCGCTTCCTTGGCGGCCTGCGTTCCGGTATTCATCGCGACGGCTACGTCCGCCTGGGCAAGGGCCGGGGCATCGTTCGTGCCGTCTCCCGTCATCGCGACCAGATGCCCTTTCGCCTGATACTCGCGAATGAGTGCGAGTTTTGCCTCGGGCGTCGCTTCTGCCAAAAAATCATCCACGCCCGCCTCGGCCGCGATGGCTGCCGCCGTCATCGGGTTGTCTCCGGTAATCATGATGGTCTTTATGCCCATCTTCCGCAAATCCTCGAATCGCTCATTGACGCCGTTTTTAACGATATCCTTCAGGTAAATGACTCCGAGCACAATGTCGTTTTTCGCGACGACAAGAGGGGTTCCTCCTGCCTGCGCGACACGTTTCACGATTTCTCCGCACTCGGCGGGGTATTGACCGTCCTGAAGATGCACAAAGTTTTTTATCGCCTCTGCCGCCCCCTTTCGTATCCGGTTTTCGCTATAGTCAATGCCGCTCATTCTGGTTTTTGCGCTGAATTCCACGAACGTCGGATGCAATGAGGCGATATCCCTGCCGCGAATGCCGAACCTTTTTTTCGCCAATATCGCGATGCTGCGGCCTTCCGGCGTTTCGTCAGCTATGGAGGATAGCTGGGCGGCATCAGCGAGGTCCTCCTCGGAAATGTTTTTTAGAGGAATGAATTCGCTCGCCTGTCTGTTTCCGAGCGTGATGGTGCCTGTTTTGTCAAGAAGAAGTACGTCTACGTCCCCGGCCGCCTCGATGGCGCGACCGCTCATCGCAAGGACATTGGCCTGGTTCAGGCGGCTCATTCCGGCGATTCCTATCGAAGACAGAAGCGCGCCGATAGTGGTAGGCGCGAGGCAGACGAGGAGCGCAATCACGTTTGTGATCGAGATGGGGGCGCCTGCCTTTACCAGGCTGCTTACGAAGGCGGAAAACGGCAGAAGCGTCGCGGTCACCA
>JAYVSC010000135.1:0-24136 GCA_043775705.1 Spirochaetales bacterium
CCCGCTGCTTGAAAAAAGCAGCGGGCCGAAAACCGGCACCGAAATTTCCTATTCCGAATTCGTTTCCCGGGTAACCCAGGGTCAGGTTGATTCGGTCAAAATCATAGACCAAAAAGAAATTCACGGTGTCCTGAAGGATATCCGGAACGAAGACGGTCTTTTTATCACCTATATCCCCTATAACGATGCCGCGCTCATGACGATGCTCTCCGCGAATAGCGTGCGGGTTACCGGCTCCGAGGCCGTCGTCTCGGTCTGGTTCTACGTGCTCCAGTTCGCGCCGACCCTTTTAGTTATTGTATTCCTGGTTATAATGATGAGACAGAGCCAGGGGCAGGGAAACAAGGCCTTTCAGTTCGGTAAAAGTCAGGCTCACCGCTATGAGGGTACGAAGCGGATCAGTTTTGCAGATGTCGCGGGCCAGGAAGAGGCTAAACATGAACTGCAGGAAGTCGTTGAATTCCTCAAAAATCCGCAAAAATTCATCAAAATGGGCGCGCGCATTCCGAAGGGTGTTCTGCTCGTAGGTATGCCGGGAACCGGAAAAACCATGCTCGCGCGCGCGGTTGCAGGCGAGGCGAACGTAGCCTATTTCAATATATCGGGCAGCGACTTTGTCGAGATGTTTGTCGGCGTCGGTGCGAGCCGTGTCCGCGACCTTTTCGATCAGGGGCGGAAAAACGCCCCCTGCATCATTTTTATTGACGAGCTTGACGCCGTCGGCCGCACCAGAGGCGCCGGTTACGGCGGTGGGCATGACGAGCGCGAGCAGACATTAAACCAGATGCTCGTCGAGATGGACGGATTCGAGACGAAGGACGGAGTAATTATACTTGCCGCCACGAACCGGCCTGACGTGCTTGATACTGCGCTATTGCGTCCCGGACGCTTCGACCGACAGGTCGTCGTCGGAATGCCCGATATAAAGGAGCGTGAGGCAATCCTCCGCATACACGCCGCCAAAATACCTCTGGCGACCGACGTCGACCTTCAGCGTTTTGCACGGGCAACTCCCGGTATGAGCGGCGCGGATCTTGCCAATCTGGTAAACGAGGCTGCCCTCTATGCCGCGCGCAAGGATAAGCCGACGGTGGAGTCGGGCGACTTCGAGGAAGCCCGGGACAAGCTTCTAATGGGTATTGCGCGCCATTCGATGGTAATGCCCGAGAAGGACAGGAGAATGACTGCCGTTCACGAAAGCGGTCATGCCCTTCTGCACTATTACCTGAAAGACGCCGATCCCCTGCACAAGGTGACCATAATTCCCCGCGGCCAAGCCCTCGGCCTCGCCATATCCCTTCCCGAGACCGATTCCTATTCGCATACCCGCGGTTGGCTCAAGGACCGCATATGCATCTGCTACGGAGGCTACGTCGCCGAAACACTAGTGTATGGCGAGACAAGCACCGGCACGAAGAATGACCTTCAGCAGGCCACCGCCATCGCCCGCAAGATGGTATGCGAATTCGGGATGGCCGAAGAACTGGGAGCCATCACCTATGGCCAGGAAGACGAGCCGATTTTCATCGGCAAGGAAATCGCCAGGCACAAGGATTATTCCGAAGAGACCGCGAAAATGATTGACCAGAATATCAGGAAAATACTTGACGATACGCTGAAACAAGCTACCGGAATTATTGCGGAGCACCGCGCCGAGCTTGAAAAACTGACTGAAGAACTGCTGCTGAAAGAAACCCTGGACGATTCGGAAATACGTGTGCTGCTCAGCATGGAGCCCGCCGTCAAGTATGTTCCGACCGAGCGCCCTTCGGCGGAGGCAGCAGGGGAGTGAAAAAAAAGATGTCCTGGAATTTCCGAATATTTTCAGCGATTCTTGTTTCCCTGTTCTTGCAGGGAAATTCCATTCTTTTTGCCTCTGACAAGGACAGCTCGCTTCAGCCGAATCCGACGCAGAAAACAGTCAACGCCGCGGCAGCGCTCCGCGCCCTCGAGAGGGGTATCGGTGCGCTTGCGTCCGGCGACTGGCAGCAGGCGGAGTTCGAAGCCTCCCTCGGAATTTCCTACGATCCCACCCTTGCAGATTTCTCCTATATCGAGGCATTGAGCCTCGCCGCCCGTTCCGCACCCCGTGCGGATATCATCGAGCGTCTTGAGTATTCGCTTGCGCCGGGCCTTTTCTGGCGAACTTATACCAGGCTCGATTCCGAGCTGCTGTGTGCCCGCCTGTACGCCGAGACCCTTCGGTATTCCGCCGCCCTTTCGCGCCTCGGTGCGCTGAAGAGCGGATCGTCCGCCGATGCGGATTATGTCCGTATCCTTTCTCTGTACGGACTGGGTCGTATCGAAGAAGCCCGCGTTCTTGTGTATGACTCCCTGGAGCGCTGGCCCTTTGACAGCAGGTTTCCGCGCGCCTTCCTTCAGCATGAGCCGAATCTGAAGGCCACGGACTCAAGCCGTAAAACCGCCGACCTGATTCTCTCCCGCGTGTATATCTGGGAAAACGAGGACCGCAGACTTCTGCTTCTCGCCGTTCCCTTCGAAAGCGATCCCGCTATCCGGGAACGAAACATTCAAATTTTCCGTAGCATGGGCACGTCGGATAACGAAGACTCTGCTGCGTATGCGACGGATCCCCTTTCGACAATTTACGCACTCGAATATGGAATCATCGACGAGAAAATGGCCGTCGATGAAATATTTTCAAGCGAGAAAAGCGGAATCTCGCTGTCGGCATTGACGGAATTATGCCGCCGCCTTGGCTCGGCAGAACTGAGAAAATCCATTGCTTCAAGGCTGGAATCGTTCGCAGGCATTATCATCGATGACGCGAACGGAGACGGCATTAACGATACGCAAATCCTCTATCGTCTCGGCCGGCCCGTGCAGGCTGTGTTCGATTCCGATCAGGACGGTTACAGCGATTATTCCGTCGGCTGCGATTTAGGCTTGCCGACGACAATCGCGCTGCGGTCCGACAAGACAGTTATCACCTATGATACCTTTCCCTCTGTGCGTTCCGTCACGGACGGAGACCGCGAATACACCCTGAAACCACTCGGCCTTTCCTGGGCGCCGGTTGTCTGGAGACTTCAGGATTTAAAGTTGGGTGGAATAAAGTTTTACACAATCGCACTAACCGGAAATGAGCCGACCCTTACTGAACGGCTTCTGGTCAATTCGTCCGTTTTTTATACGTCGACCGATCCAAACCGGAAAGGGGGAAGCATCCGTTTTGCCCTGGAAGACGGCGTTCCCGTTTCCTCCGAATCCCGTGCCGACGGCCGTGTGTATGAGTGGACTACGTACAACCGCGGCTTTCCTGCCCTGACCAGAGCTGACCGCGACGGCGACGGATATTTTGAGACGACCATGACTTATACTCCGAAAGGTATTCTTGCAACGGTACTTGTCGACAGAAACGGCAACCGGAAAAATGAATACCGGGAAGAGTTCCTGGGCAACGGCAGCACGAAGCAGGAATGGGACAGCGACGAGAACGGTATATTCGAGATTTCTTATACAGTCACTGCGGATAACATCGAGAAAACCGAATGGGTACATCCCGGGACCGGCGTTCTGGTCGTAATTACGGTAGAGAAGGGGCTTCCCCGTTCGATCCGCTATGGCGATATACAGCAGCCGGTAATCAAGGATCCCCTCGAGCAGATATGGTGGATCAAGGGCATACCAGTAAATTCGAGGGAAATCGTTGCAAAACTGAACGATATTTTTAACCGTGACGACTCGACGGTTGTTTCATATTCGGTAACCGTAAACGGAAAGCGTATTCATGCAGTACGTACCGGCGGTTTGCTTTTTGCGGAGTCCATGAGTGAATAAAATACAGCGTTCAATTATCCCCGGTATTGTGCTATTCACCTGCCTTGTGATATTTACGTCCTGCGCCACCATAGGAAAAAAAATTGTTGCTGTCAATTATTCTGATGAGCGGAGCATATTATACGAAGTTGACCAAACCCGGAAGGTGCTGGATTCTGATCCCGTCGAAGCGCTTGCCCGCGCGCGTACGCTGAAAGACAATACCAAAGGCTTTGCGCAGGTTGATAATCTGTATTCAGACGCGGAAAAGAAAACAAAAGCGGAATTCGATTTGGCTGTTTTATCCACGAGATGGAACGATACGCTTGTCATTTTCAAGTCTCTTGTTTCGCTTTCCATGACCCCTCCTGACTGGAGCGTGGACAAAATACAAGCCCAGCGGGTACGCACCTGGCAGAACGAAGGAAACCATACACTCGCGGAACTGGATAAAATAATTCCCTCCACGCCGGGAGACGCAGCGCCATCCTCCGATATTGTTGCCCGCATGATAAAGGGTACCATGACCGTCTGGGTTGACCGCGGAATACGGATCGAGAACGGCGTCGGTTATGCCGACCGCGTGATCGGATCCGGCTTCTTCATCGACGCGCGCGGCTATTTTATAACGAATTATCATGTAATCTCCAGCGAGGTAGACCCGAAATATGAGGGATACTCGCGTCTCTATATCAAGATGCCTTCAGATCCGGACACGCGCATTCCCGCGAAAGTGATAGGCTGGGATCCTGTTCTGGATCTTGCCTTGCTGAAAACCGAGATTGAGCCCCCTGCCGTTTTTCAGCTCGGGTCATCGGAAGATCTGAAGGTGGGAAATCACATCTATGCGATAGGCTCTCCTGCAGGGCTCGAGCAGACCCTGACGTCGGGGATTGTATCGGCGCAAAAAAGACGGCTCCTGTCTCTCGGAGACGTGCTCCAGATAGACGCCCCGATCAATCACGGCAATTCGGGCGGCCCGATCGTCGACGAGGAAGGCCGGGTGCAGGCAATCGTGTTCGCGGGAATAGAACCCTATGAGGGTTTGAATTTCGCGATACCCGTCGAGCTTCTCCGGATAATTCTGCCGTCCCTTTATGCCGGCGGAAAGGTCTCCCACTCCTGGCTCGGCGCATACGGGAAATCGACAGCCCTTCCCGGTTCCGCTGATATGGCCGGCGTTACCCTTGTATACTCCGTACCGGGAAGCCCGTGCCAGAGTGCGGGCATTCCGAACGAGACCATCATAACCGCGATAAACGGTAAAAGCGTCCGAACCCTTGAGGAGCTTCAGTACCTGTTGATACGGGAATCTCCCCATACGATAATCAGGCTCACCGGCATTACGGGAAAAGACGAAAAGACGCCGGGGATAACGAAAGACTGGTTCGTCATGCTAACCGAGAGACCCGAAGTTCCGGGCGAGGTTATTTTTGACAGGGATATCGAGAGCCGCGCCCTTCTGCCTATTTTCGGCATGAAGCTTGAAAAGGTCGGGTCTTTCAAGAAATACCTCGTAACCTCAGTCGTTCGAGGAAGCATCGCAGATGAATCCGGTTTTTCGGAGCAGGATCTCATCGAAATCCGCAATGTGAATGTGGACAAGGAAAACCGCGCGGTCTCGGTCGAACTCTATACGAAGAAACGGAAAAGCGGCTATCTTGACTCCTATATCGGTCTTACCGCATCTCTGGACAGTCCGTCATATTTCTAATATAGTGCCATTATGACAGATCCTTTATACATCCGCAATTTTTGCATAGTCGCTCATATTGATCACGGAAAATCGACCCTTGCGGACCGCCTTATCGAGAAAGCAAAAGTAATAGACTCCCGTTTCTATCACGCCCAGATGACCGACAACATGGACATTGAGCGCGAGCGCGGGATAACCATAAAGAGCCAGGCCGTTACCATTCCCTATACCGCAAACAGCGGGAAACAGTATCTTCTTAATTTCGTCGACACGCCCGGACACGTTGACTTTACCTACGAGGTGTCCCGCGCGATTGCTTCCTGCGAGGGGGCTTTGCTCCTTATCGACGCTGCCCAGGGTGTTGAATCACAGACGCTCTCGAACATGTACCTTGCCCTCGAGCATAATCTCGAAATCCTTCCCGTCATAAACAAGATAGACCTTCCCGCGGCAGACATTCCCGCCATCATGCACCAGATCGACAATGATCTCGGACTTGATTCCTCGGTCGCAGTCTGCGTGTCGGCGAAAGTCGGCACCGGCATTGACGAGCTTTTCGAGGCTATCGTCGCGCGCATCCCGCCTCCCACCGGGCTCGTCAACGACAAGCTCCGCGCCCTGATATTCGACTGTCACTATGATGTGTACCGCGGCGTCGTCATCCACATACGAGTATTCACCGGCTCTATCAAACCGGGCCAAACCATCCAGTTCATGAACTCCGACACCACATACAAGGTCGAGGAAACCGGCATTTTCATCCTGAAGCTCGTACCCTCGACGGAACTTGCAGCTGGGGACGTCGGATACATTATTGCGGGCATCAAGACCATTGAGGATGTGAAGGTTGGCGACACCATCACCAACGCGGAGGATCCCTGCGAAGCGGCTCTTCCCGGCTTCAAGAAGGTCAAACCCGTCGTGTTCTCGTCCATTTATCCCGTGGACACAAACGAGTACGAGGCGCTCAAGGAATCGATTGAAAAACTGAAACTGAACGACGCGAGCCTTTCCTGGGAAAAGGATTCGTCCATCGCGCTCGGTCACGGATTCCGCTGCGGCTTTCTGGGTCTTCTTCACCTCGAGGTCGTGCAGGAGCGTCTTGAGCGCGAGTTCGACCAGTCCGTCATTTTCACGGCTCCCTCGGTACAGTACAAAATTCACCTTCGCACCGGAGAAGATATTTTCTGCGACAATCCCGCCGACTATCCCGACGAGGGAAAGATCGAGAGTGCGGAAGAGCCCTATATCCGCGCGAACATAATTACCCCGAGCACGTATCTCGGGAACATCATGAGCCTCTGCGTCGAGAAGCGCGGCATGCAGACGAATATGCAGTACCTCGACCAGAAACGCGTCGAAATCATGTATGAGATGCCGCTCGCGGAAGTCCTGTTCGATTTTTATGACAGACTGAAAAGCGTCAGCCGCGGCTATGCCTCGTTTGACTATGACGTGATAGGATTCAAGCCTACGGATCTCGTGAAGATCGATATTTTGATCAATGCCAAATCGGTCGATGCCCTTTCCCAGCTCGCCTTTCGCGGAAATGCCTACGAGAAAGCGCGTAATATCTGCGAACAGCTGCGCGAGGAAATAACCCGACAGCAGTTCAAGATCGCGATACAGGGCGCCATCGGCAGTCAGGTTATCGCCCGCGAGACGGTAAACGCGCTTCGCAAGGACGTTCTCGCCAAATGCTACGGCGGTGATATCTCGCGAAAGCGGAAGCTCCTTGAAAAACAGAAAGAGGGAAAGAAGCGGATGAAGATGGTAGGCGACGTCGAGCTGCCGCAGTCCGCATTTCTCGCGGTGCTCAAGACCAAGGACAGCTGAACGGGACTGTTCAGGTATCGCAGTGTTTCAGCGTTTTCAAAAAATACTCGACTTCGATTCTCACACGCTTCAGGAAATTCTTTTCGCCTGAATAACCCCGGTACCCGTCGGGGAAATGCAAAAACAAATAATCCATTTCGGACACGAGGGCTTTCACTTTCTTTTCTAGATTATCGGGAGCATTATTACCGCACAGTATATCCTTCAGCTCTTGCAGATTTTGCCGTTCTCCGTCCAGAAAGCTTTTTATTTTCAAAGGCTCGCATGAATACTTTTTACCAACGCTTTTATCCTGCCTGATTGTTCCTGTCGTTTCAAAAAAACGGGCAGCCTCGGTTTCCGATACGGGCATACCTGCCGTGATGAATCCTGTCTTTCCGATGTCGAATAGTTTTTTGTTTTTTCCGAAATATCCTCTGCATAAATCCGCATAACCTGAAAGGGAAGGATCCGAATATACGGGACCATTCTGCTTTCCTTTTGCGGTGAAGACACCCGGGGCCAGCTGAGGCGCTTCGTTCCCGGCCGGAGAAAAGCGGTTTGACTGGCGCTGGATTTCCCGGACAGGAGGAGAGCCCCTGCTGTGCGTGAATCCTTTGCCGAAGGAAAAATCAAGTCCGGTATACAAAACGGGCGTATTCTGCGCGGCGGTTTTTTCCGCAAGGTAGAGGGCAACGAGGCCTACCGATCCGAGCGGGGGGACAACCAGGGGCGCAAACCCGGCGCCAAGAAAGCGGGCGATAAAACGGCAGCGGGTATATTCCGAGAAAAAGAAATGAATGGGTCCTCCCGTCGCGCGCATCGCGTTTGTCCGGGCCGTCATATCGGCATATACCGGTATATTCGAATTCCTGAAACCGGTAAAGGCGCGTTCAATCCAGAACTGCGACTCAACTAGAATCACCGCGTCGGGTGTAATGCCCGCGTCATGAAGAGAACTGAGCGCGGTATCGAGTGCGAGGAGATGCATAGCGTTCCTGTGGGCGCGTATAAAGGGAAGTGAATCATCCAGTGAGGGGCCCGCTCCCGCTACCATGACGGGGAGGGTGAAAGTCGCTGAAGGAATCTCGAAGGATAGGGACAGCAGCGCGCAATTGGCAAATACGTTCCGGGCGAAATTCCGGCCCAGCTTCATCAGGGTCAGGTGATTGCGCCAATACCGTGAAATATACTCGTCCACGGCGGAAACCGTTTCAGCGTAGAATTCGCTATGGAGGGATGAGCCGCCGGAGAGATCAATCCGCACGCAGCGTCTGAACGGGCCCTTCTCAAGGGCTTGGAGGGTTTCGAGCACACGCGAAGCGGAAGACGTGCGGATATATTTGAATGAGGGGTTTTCAAGTATGGCCGGCGCGACGCGGGAAGCGGAAAAGGCCATCAGGTTTTCGTCTGCCTCAAGGCCGAGTACAAAGGATGATTCGCCGAGGTTTTCCAGAAAATGCTCAAGACCGTAACCGAGAAGGGGTGAAATGCAGAGGTACAGGGTTTCATTTTTTATTTGAAGACGCTGAAGTGCCAGGAGTGAATTTTTCGAAGGATCAACGCGGGAATATAGCAGGCGGTTTTGGTATGAAACTGAAAAGCCCCGTCCGGTATCAACCAGACGAGGCTCATTATTTTCATTCACGTTCAGTTCAGGAAATACTTGAGGTAGGTTGCCATGAAATTGTCTTCCATTTTTTTGCTTTTAAGAAAGGAATCCGAAAGCGTTTTTTGGGACCATGAACCTGCGTAGTAGTTGTAGAAGAGGGGAAGCATCTCGAGGGTTTGCGCATCGGGTGCTTTTTCTTCGGCTACTTGCAGCACGAGTACGTTGGTTCCAAGAAGGACTGGCTCGGATATTTCAGCGGCTTTCAGGCCGAATGCCGTCTTGAAAAAGGTTTCGCTCTTTACTGCTGCCGATAATTCCGTGTTTTTTTCCACGGGTACCGGGGTGAGTATGTTGGCGTTTCCGTAGTTGATGCCGAACGCAGTCGTCGTTTTCTTTTCAACCGTAAATTGCTTGCATGCCGCATCGAAACCTTTTGTCCGCGCAAAAGCAACAAATTCTTTTGCCTTGGCCATGAAGTAGTCCTCGATCTTGCCGCGTTCATTCGAGTTCATATATGAAGAAACTGCCGCCACCACAGACGGATTGTCGAATGATGGCTCGGCCGGTGCCGCATTGCAGCGAACGATGGCGAATGCTTTCTCGGCTTTTACGATTGGGCTGATAGATCCCGGTGCGACCGCAAGGACCGTTTCGAGATCCTTCGCGTCCGTAAAGAGTTTATTCAGATCATTGCGGAAGGACGCGGTGAGTTTGCCTGAGGCATCCGCGCCGGTTCTTGTTGAATAGGTTGAAACCGCGTCTTCGAAGGTGATTTCTTTCTTGGCAAGACTTGCTTCAATCTTTTTTGCGACCGCTTCCGTATCGACGGTTATAATGGAAAGATCATGCTTGACGAAAAGCGCCGTATTGGCCTTGCCGTACGCGATGACCTCTGCTTCGGGATAGGTTGAGGTAGTAAAGCTTGCATACGTAAAGCTCCGTTCGGGACTGGCCATCGATTTGACGAGATTCAGTTCCTTGCTGCTTGTTTTCAGGCCGTACAGTCCAGACTGGACTCCGAATACGTCGTCAATATAGCGCTGGGCGGTCATTTCTTCGGTTACGATCGTTCGTGTGCTGGCCCGGGTCGCTTCAGGGGTTTCGTTGTAGATGGTAGTTGAATACTTGCCGGTATCATCCCGGTAATACTGAACGAGACTTTTATTTATTCTGGATTGGGGCGCCTTGTAGCCTGCGCTTTTCAGCTCATCGAGAATTGCGAATCTGATAACAGTTGAATTGAAGGCAGACTGCATTATTTGAAAGTTGCTGAATTGATTGACTTCCTGGCCCTGGCTCCGCATTTGTTCGGAAAGTGCCTGCATTTGACGGATAAAGAAACTGTCCTGAGCATATTCAATCGGTTTGCCGTTCCATTTACCAAAAACCAGCGCACCGTTTCCGGATGATTTGCCCATAGCCGGTATAAACACAAATGAGATTGCTGAAAGGATGAGGATGAAAACAGCTCCCCCGAACAACATATTTCTTTTAAAAAGTGACATAGAAACTTCCTTCTTTGCATCGAATAGTAGAAGGAAGAATATCACGCCGCATATCCCTCTGTCAACGCAGAAGGGGCTTGTAAATTTCAGGAGATAAATATTCAATTGATATTGACACTTATCCAAAACTCTATTATATTAACCAACGTCACGGGGGCGTAGCGAAGCTGGTTTATCGCGCCGGCCTGTCAAGCCGGAGATCGCGGGTTCAATCCCCGTCGCTCCCGCTAAAGCCCGTCTGGTTTCAGACGGGCTTTTTCTTTTTTATATTTTTTGGTATTGTTTGAGCATAATCCGAAATAAATATGGATTTTTGTCTCGGGCCGTAGCAGGATCCATAAAACGGCATTAAAAACCGGATCCTGAAAACATATACGTGAATGTCCAGAACCACCGGTTTTTGACATTCACACTTTAACGGGTAGTAGCGCAGGGGTAGCGCGCTTGGTTCGGGACCAAGAGGCCGGGGGTTCAATTCCCCCCTGCCCGACAAACACAAAAAACCTTCCAGTGGGAATGTTTTTTGCTTTTAAAAAGATTTTAGTCAGGGGGAATTGAACGGGTTCGAGCGCCGAGCTGGCGAGGAAGAGCGGCCATGGAGGGCCGCGGAAGCTCGAACCCCGGCCCGAAGCAAGACGACAGGATGTCGTCGATGCGCAGGGGCAATTCCCCCCTGCCCGACAAACACAAAAAACCTTCCAGTGGGAAGGTTTTTTGCTTTTAAATAGATTTTAGTCAGGGGGGAATTGAACGGGTTCGAGCGCCGAGCTGGCGGAGAATCCCTCATTCATTAATCGGAAATAATACGATATACTATATTTCATGAGTAAACTTTCCCTCTCATTGCAGCGGTATGGGCGCGAAACCTTTTCATCGTTTCGGATCCGCAATTACCGCCTTTATTATACCGGCCAGATAATTTCGACTTCGGGAACCTTTATGCAGAGCATCGCTCAAGCTTGGCTGGTTTTGAAAATATCCGATTCTGGCGCCGCTTTGGGGATTGTGACCGCCCTGCAGTATCTCCCCGTCATGCTTTTCGGCATGCTGGGCGGGGTCGCCGCTGACCGATATCCTAAAAGAACCGTGCTTTTTTGCACTCAGGCAGCGTCCGCCATGCTTGCCCTGATTCTCGGTTTTCTCGTGGCCGCAAGCCTGGTAACGCTTTGGATGGTGTTTGTGCTTGCGTTCTGCCTGGGTCTGGTGAATGTGTTTGACAATCCTGCACGTCAGTCCTTTGTGATAGAAATGGTCGGTGAAGGGGATCTCCGGAATGCCGTGACGCTGTATTCCACATTGATAAATCTTTCCAGGGTGATTGGACCTGCCGTAGCAGGTATTCTCATCACCTTTATCGGGATTGCGCCCTGCTTTATTCTGAATGGTCTCTCGTATATCGCAGTCCTGGTCATGCTTGCCCTGATGAAAACCGAGGAACTGCACTTAAGTCCCCCTTCGCCCCGAACGGGCGGGCAGCTTCGGGAAGGAATACTTTATATGCTTTCAACCCCCGTTTTGCGAAATACACTCATAATGATGTCCCTCGTCGGCACGTTTACCTTCGAATTCCAGGTAAGCCTGCCGCTCATAGCGCGCTATGTATTTCACGGCAATGCCGGCAGTTTTGCGTTTTTATCGGGATGTTTGGGGATCGGGGCCGTAATCGGTGGGCTGGTTATTGCCGGAAAGAAAAAAAATTCGCCTGCGATCCTGATAACCGTCGGTTTTCTCTTCGGCAGCGCGGTACTTGCTGCCTCCTTCATGCCGACCCTGCTTCTCACGGGCTTTATGCTGGTTTTCACGGGCGCTTGCATGATTTTCTTCACGTCTCTCGGCAATATCATTATTCAGCTGGGAAGTTCGCCCCAGATGAGAGGTCGGGTGATGTCTTTTTGGACGATCGCCTTTCTCGGCACCACGACTTTCGGCGGACCCGCCGTCGGAGCCCTTGCTGAAGCGGCCGGTCCCCGTTGGGGTTTGGCGCTGGGCGGGGCAGCCGCTCTGGCGGCAGCCCTGTGGGGATTCTTTACCCTGCGCCATGTTCATACGGGATTTGACGGTGTTAAAAAGGCAGGCGATTCTTGAGAGAGAGCCTGTCTTTCACTTCCGTAAATGCTTTTTGGAGCGGGGCATTGAAGGGAACTCCCTTGTTTTTCCTGAACTGTGAAATCTCATATTCTTTTTCTCCCGGTGTATAGATGCGGTCATGACCGGGCGCCTTTATCGAGGCGCGAAGGGCACGCGATATGTCCCCTGCGTGTTTCTTGAAAGCGTCAAGCTCAACGAAGGCCTCGATTTTCATTGCCATGAAAAAATGTCCGAGTTCTATGGGGATGCTCTTTCCGTCCCTGTCAAGCCCGATCAGGGCTTTCATGAAATTGGCCTGCGACAGGGCGCTCGCCAGGAGCTCCACGACCATTGCGTAGCCGTAGCCCTTGTAGCCGCCCAGATCCTCGCCGAGGCCGCCGAGGGGCGTAAGGGCTGCCTTGTCGCGTGTCAGATCGATGAGGACTTGGTGCGTATCGTTGCGATATTTTCCGTCCTGCCCGATAACCCAGCCGTCCGGAAGATCTTTGCCCAAGCGGTCGTACAATTCGAGTTTTCCTCGCTGGGTGACGGAAGTGGCGCAGTCAAGCATGAAGGGAAACGGCTCATCCGTGGGCATGCCCCACGTCATCGGATTTGTGCCGAGCATGGGTTCCACCCCGAAGGTAGGGGCGATCGACGGCCGGGCACTGGTGCCGGTAAGCCCTATCATGCCGCGCTCGGCGGCCATATTAGCATAATAAAACGCGGCTCCGTAGTGCGTGGAATTCCGCACTACCGTCATGCCGAGCCCGAGCTTGTCAGCCTTGTCTATCGCCATCTGCATTGAACGTTTGGCGATCGCATGACCCATCCCGTTGTGCCCGTCTATCACGGCCGTGGTCGGCGTTTCGCGCACAATCTCGAAATCAGTTTTTACGTTCAGGGTTCCATTCCAGATGCGGTCCATGTAAATAGGCTTGAATCGGCCGACCCCATGGGAATCGACCCCCCGTTTGTCAGCGGAGACGAGCACGTCGGCACAAACGACGGCATCCTCTTCCGGTACTCCCACTGCGGTAAAACCGTCGCACATAAATTGCGCAACTTCGCTGAAAGGCCACCAGGTAATATCGGAATCGTTCATTGCATCCTCCTGAATAATCATAATCACCCTAGCATGGTTTTTTAGAGCCGTAAAGTGCATAATTCATGCTAAGATAAGGTGAACCGTTCGGGTTTTGTGCTGCGAAGAGTAAAGGAGTGAATAAATGGCAAGCAAGGATGATATAAAACGATACCGGATGAACTGGCAGGCGGAAAAAGAGGCGGTGTTTCTGTATACGCGCCTGTCAGAAACCGAATCGAACGATAAAATCAAGGAAGTATACCTAAAACTGGCAGAAACCGAAGGCCGCCATGTTGCCGTGTGGGAGAAAAAGCTCGTCGAAAACGGCGAGCCGAAGCCCGTTTTCAAAGCCGGACTGAAGCCCCGCATACTGGGCTTTTTGAGCCGGCATCTGGGCTCATCGACTGTGGTTCCGCTTATCGCCGCAATCGAGAAAAACGCGGCCAGCGAATATCAGGGGCAAACCGATATCGAGGCGGCTTCTATGGGAGATGAGGAAAAATCACATGCCCGGGTATTCAGCTTTCTCGCGCAGCATTCAAGCGGTCTCGAGGGGAGCGAGGTTTCCCGTTTCGAAGGCAGGCACAAAACAGGCGGAAACGCACTCAGGGCGGGCGTGCTCGGCGCCAATGACGGCCTTGTTTCGGTCTTTTGCCTTGTCATGGGAGTCGCCGGCGCGGGCGTCGCTCAGAGGGAAATCCTGATTACCGGGGCGGCAGGATTGCTTGCCGGGGCGCTTTCGATGTCGCTCGGCGAATGGCTGTCGGTTCAAAGTTCCCGGGAACTCTATACCAATCAGATCAGGATAGAAGCACAGGAACTGGAGGATGCTCCCGAAGAAGAGAAGGAAGAATTGATATTGATCTATCAGGCGAAGGGCCTAGACAGCGAGTCGGCGGCCAAAATGGTTGAGCATATTTTCAGGGACAAGGCAACAGCCCTCGATACCCTTGCCCGGGAAGAGCTCTCCATAGATCCCAAGGAACTGGGGGGCTCGGCCTGGGAAGCCGCGATCACGAGCTTTTTTCTGTTCTGCCTCGGGGCTCTTTTTCCGGTAGTGCCTTATTTTTTCTTCACGGGCATTCAGGGAATAGCGGCAAGCGCCGTGATTTCCGCGATCGGCCTTTTCATTCTCGGAATTTTAAGTTCTGTCATGACCGGGGTAAATTGGCTGAAGTCCGGTTTCCGCCAGATCCTCTTCGGTCTCCTGGCGGCCGCGGTGACGTTCGGTATTGGAAAACTGATAGGGGCGAATCTCTGATTCCTGTCTACACTTTCCAGTCCAAATCGATGCTGGTTTCCCGGATTTGAACGATAAACATGATAATGTTGATCAGCATGAGGACGGGCAGATATAAAAAGTAGAAGAGCGCGAAGGTAAGCGGGTTGAACTTGAATTTATTCACCCAGGAAAAAATACCATAGAGCAGTGCCGTGCATAAAAAACCGACGGCAGTGCTGATGAGTCCCTGGGAAAACAGTGAATTCTGGCCCAGCCACAGCAGGATACCGGCCAGATACTGGAAGGGCTGCGCCATCACGAAGATTACCGGGGTAATGAAAGACAGATTGAATTTCTGCAGAATGAAAAAAATGATCAGCGAAAGCAGAGACGGGAGCACGATCAGGGCCAGGGTCGGGATCAGGGACGGCTGCCGGAAGACGCTTTTCAGCAAATACAGAATATTGTCCTTGAACCAGAGTACATTGATCAGCGTCCATCTCTTTCGCTGTATTACCCAATCCTTGAAGGTATTCGGCATGGTTGTCTTGACTTTCAGCGGCATGACATAGGTGTATTTCGCATGCAGGCGGAATGCCCTCGCTCCGAAGTCTCCGTCCTCATGAACTACCTTTTTGAAGCCCCCCATGCGGTCGAATAATTCCTTTTTGACTGCGAACGCAGCTCCGATGACGCCGGGAGAGCGTTTGGCGAATTTGGAAAAAAGGTAGCCGGACAGGGCCATGCTCTGATATTCATAGCCTATCATTGCCGAAAACACCGATTCGACGATTACTTCCTTCGGCATTTCGACAATATCGGAGTTTTTGATTTTAAGCGCCAATTGCGAGAGAAAAAGCGGATTTTCGGGGAGCAGGATATCGTTGTCAAGAAAAAGGATCACGTCGGTTTCTATCTGTTTTACCGCCCGGTTCAGGGCCTCGGCCTTGCCGAGGTGCTCACCGGGATAAATGACGGTAATCAGCGTTTTAAGAGAGGTCAGGACCTCATTAATCTCCGGATTTATCAATTCGTCAACGACCACGATCAATTCTTTGTCCTCGTAGTCGTTAGCCAATATCTTTCGGGCAATGTCGGCTAAATACTTTGGTTCCTTGTAGACAGGTACCAGAACGGATATTTTCATTTTGAGCTCCAGAAATTTGTATTGCGGTGCATTGTAGCTTTAAATTAAGGCTAAATAATACCCATGTCAATTAAAATCCCTATTTCAGATAACTGATTAACAACAGTACATTCAATCCCGTAACAATCAATCCGACGACCCATAGGGAGATATTGTCAAGAGCGGAATTCTTATAGGCGCCCATCACCTTGCCGGAGGAGGTGAGATATATCTGCAGGAATATCGTTATCGGTAATTGAATGCTCAAAATCATCTGCGAGTACAGAAGGCCCCTGAAGGGATCAGAGATGAGAAAGATGAGGGCGGTGGCCGCAATCAGTATCGAAACGACGCCGAGCTTAGTGTGGCTGTCCTTGATGTCATAGGGCTCGTGGAACATGCCGGCGACGATGCTCCCGCCTGCCATGCCCGCGGTGGTGGTGGACGATACGCCGGAAAACAGGAGGGCTACGCCGAAAACGACTGCGGCGGATTTACCGACGAGGGGTTCGAGCAGGCTCTGCGCCTGGCCGAGTTCGGTGACATGCAAACCCTTGGCAAAGAATGTCGCGGCGGCGAGGATGATCATCGCGCTGTTGATGGCCCAGCCTATCATCATGGAAAACAGGGTGTCGGCGAATTCGTATTTAAGCTGCCTCGCGATGATTACCGGGTCTTCCTTGTTCCACTGCCTGCTCTGGATTATTTCCGAATGAAGGAAGAGATTGTGCGGCATGACCACTGCCCCGAGTACCGCCATGATGACGGGCATCGAGGCGGTCGGGAAGCTTGGGGTGAACCAGCCCTTCAGCGCCGCCGGCCAATCGATGTTGACCAGGGTCAGCTCATACAGGAACGAGAGACCGATGATCGATACAAAGCCGATGATCCAGCGCTCGAGTTTCTTATATGAACTGGAAAAGAGCATCCACAATACAAAAAGCAGGACGAGAACCGAGCCCGAGCGGATCGGCATGTGGAACAGAATATTGAGGGCGATCGCCCCGCCGAGGATTTCCGCGAGTGCGGTCGAGACTGATGCGAGAACTGCGGTGGATAGTATGAATTTCGAGACAAAGGGCTTCAGGTGCTTTGTTGCGGCTTCCGAAAGACAGTCGCCGGTTGCGATCCCGAGATGGGCGACGTTGTGCTGGAGCAGGATGAGCATGATCGTGGAAAGGGTGACCATCCACAGCAGCACATAGCCGTACTCCGAGCCGGCGGCCAGGTTGCTTGCCCAATTGCCCGGATCGATGAAGCCGACGGTGACCAGGAGGCCGGGGCCGATAAATTTCAAAATATCGCCTGCGCCGAAGAGGGGCTTGTGCTGACTTGTGTCAAAAAGGGCTTTCAGTTTTTTCATTGTTCCTACCATAGCTGATATCTGTAATAACAGGAAACGGATATCATGTAAAGGTGCGTCTTCCCTTTGTTTTTGCCCCTTCCTTGGTTTTCCGAATTCTGCTAAACTTGTATTTCTGACAGGGAGTGTTTTTTCATGATTAAACTTTCAGGTATCCGCGTCGCTTACGGCGGCCGCGTCATTTTAAATAATGCCGAGTTCCTTATCCGGACCGGTGACAAGATCGGTCTCGTGGGGCCGAACGGAGCGGGCAAAACCACCCTTTTCAGGTGCATTGCCGGCGAGGAAAAGCCGGACTCCGGCACCGTCGCGATCGATCCGCTCACCGTGATCGGCTATTTTTCCCAGAGCGTGGGCGAAATGTCCGGACGCAGCGCTCTCGAGGAAGTGCTTGCGGGCGCAGGCGCGGTCTACGAGATAGGCCGGCAGCTTGCGGAATACGAGCACCGCATGTCCGAACCGTCGGCCCTTCCCCTGAGCGACGCGGAAATGGAAAAATACGGCGAGCTGCAGAGCGAGTTCCTGCACCGCGATGGCTATGATCTTGAAAACCGCGCAGAGTCGGTGCTTACCGGTCTCGGCATCGGCCCCGGCCGCTTCAACGAACCGGTCGAGCATTTTTCGGGCGGATGGAAGATGCGCATCGCCCTCGCGCGGATTTTAGTGCTCAATCCCGACGTGCTCCTGATGGATGAGCCGACCAACCATCTGGACGTCGAGTCCATCATGTGGCTCGAGGAATGGCTGAAAGAATTCAAGGGTGACCTTGTCATGACGAGCCATGACCGCGAGTTTATGACGCGCCTGTGCTCCCGCACCGTCGAGGTTGCCTCGGGCAACGTCACCACCTATTCGGGCAATTACGACTTTTACCTCCGCGAGAGGGAAATCCGGCGCGAGCAGCTCGTGGCGACTTTCAACCGGCAGCAGGCGATGTTCGCGAAGGACGAGGAGTTCATCGCGAAATTTTCCGCGCGCGCGAGCCACGCGTCCCTTGTCCAGTCGCGGATCAAGGCCCTCGAGAAAATCGAGCGGGTCGTCGTTCCCGGGGATCCCAAGGTGATGATGGTCCAGTTTGCCCCCTGTCAGCGGAGCGGGGACCAGGTCGTGGTGATGAAAGACCTCGCGAAGTCCTGGCCGACTCTCTCGGGCCGCGAGCATGCCGTGTTCTCGGGCCTTTCAGGCGTGGTCTCGAGGGGCAACCGCATAGCCCTTACCGGGGTAAACGGCGCGGGTAAATCGACATTGCTCAAGGTAATCACCGCCCAGACGCCTCCGTCCATCGGCAGCTCGGTTCTGGGCGCCAGCGTCAAGCTCGGCTATTTCAGCCAGTATTCATCCGACGTGCTCGATCCGAAGAGGACCATATTCGAGGAAGTGTCGGAGCGCATCCCCCTTGCCTCGGTCGGCACCATCAAGGGCATTCTCGGAGCCTTTCAGTTTTCGGGCGACGACTCGGACAAAAAGGTATCGGTGCTTTCGGGCGGAGAAAAAAGCCGCGTCATGCTCGCGTGCATGCTCGCGGTCCCGGTCAACTTTCTCGTGCTCGACGAGCCCACCAACCATCTGGACATCCAGAGCAGGGAAGTGCTTCTCGAGGCGCTGCAGGCCTTCGACGGCACAATAGTGATCGTCAGCCATGACCGCTACTTTCTCCGCCACCTCGCGAACCGAGTTTTCGAAATAAACCACGGCGCCCTCAATGTGTACGAGGGCGACTATCATTATTACCTGACAAAAACCGGTCGGGAAATGTAGGGGTCCTCGGGTATGACCAGGGCACCGACAAGGGCGCCGAAGATCATCATTTCACTGAACAGTTCCACAAAATGACCGAAGCGTACAATCGGCGGCATGAGGCCGTTCGGGTACATGAGCTGAAAGGCCGTGAATACGCCCATCACGACGGCGGCGGTGACCATCTTTTTTTCCTTCGATCCTTCAAGGATAAAAAAGAGGGGAAGGATGCAGAGCGTCCACAGGAGACCCCGCACTATCTGAATACCGCCGAGCGTCCAGGGGCTTATCGAGGACAGGGACGCGATCCATGCCCCGTAATACGCTTTTGTCTCGGGAAAGCTGATCGGAAATAAACCGAAGGAAAAATACAGCACTACATAAGCGATGCTGATGACGGGCAGCCAGAAATACCAGCGGCTTTTCAGGGCAGGAGCGGCAGCAACGGGTGAGGTGGAAGCGGGATTGGACAGCGTGCCTTTCCATTTTCCCTGAATGAGCATTATGAAGGGAATCGCGGCGAGGTATACGAGAAAGCTGCTGAGCATGATGCGGAGAACCCCGACCGTATCCAGATCGGGGAAAGCCTTGATGAAGACCAGGGTCTCAATCTGGGTCATGAAAGTTTGGATACCCCAAGTAAGCACCAGCAGGGCGCCCATGAGGCGCAAGCCGGTAACGCGCGCGCTGCTGACCACATAGTTGAGCAGTAAACTCTCGCAAAGGGTGACAACGGCCAGGGCGAGCATCATGAATTTCGCGTCGGCCGTTCCCACCTTGGCCATGATCGCTTCCGATACCGGAAACAGCATGCCGCTGACCGAAAAAACAACCACATACACTGCCCAGGAGAGCAGCCATTTTGCAATCCATTTCATTCGTTCCATAATAAACCTCCATAAATAGTAATTTCATTTACTATGAAATAATACTACGGATGTTTATATAATTCAATGGTTTTATAACATTTTTTACAAAAAACCTGCAATTCCTTGAAAGTGGAAGGAGCAGGCTTTTCAGTATAGGTTATTTACTGCTCTTAATATTGTGCTTATAAAACCAGTCGTCTTTTCTGAAACCCTCAGTTGGTTATAATTGTACAGATCAGGTGTTTTGTCCGTGTTTTAAGAAAAAGCACAATATTAAGAGCAGTTTGTACAGGTTACCCGCTTCACCTCAATAAAACCATAGTTTCATCAAGGACAGATCAGCCTCGTAACCGGGGCCGTTTTCGCGTTCGGCGTTCAGTCCTATACCCAGCTGGGCCGCCAATTCAATATCAAAAGGCAGTTTTGCGACCACCCCCAAGGCGGTGCCCTGATAAACTGCGTTGTCGTCAAGATTCATGAAGATATCATACTTTCCATAGAGTGCGAGGCGGGCGGGCAGTACGGTTATCTGGTAGGTGAGGGAACTTGCGGCCCCTGTCGTAAAGGAAAACTCGCCGTTGTAGTAGCCGTCGAGGCAGGCTCCCGGACCCGTCATCGAGCCCTTCCCGATTGACCATTTTTCGCCTTCATACAGGTTGCTGCCGGTCATGAAAAGGGTGTTTATACGCAGGTTTTGAGTCTCAAAGAGTTTTTTATAATAGTCGAATCCGGTATTGAACCGGACCGCCGGGACGGAATTATGCGTATAGAGCTTATCGGCTGCTCCCCACTCTTTGTATGAGGGCACCCAGAGGAGCTCGGGATTCGCCTGTACGGCAAAACCTTCAAGGATGTCCATTTTGCTGCCCATTCCGGATCCTGTCGTACTGAAGGAAAGAGTGATGAACGGATTTATCGTAAAGTGATGGGATGGGACAGTAAAGGATGGGTCCTTATTGGTTTTGTTTTTCGTCCAGTTCTCCGCCTTGAGTCTTGCGCCGACAAAGGCAGATAGTCCCACCGGAAAATCTTTTCCTATGCTGATCGAAACCTGATGTTTAGGCGACTTTACGGCAAGATCCTTCAGCGGTTTTCCGTCTTCAATCGGAACGGACGGTGAATCGAGGAACATGGAATCCCAGTGAAACTTTATGTCAGGGTATTTGTCATCGATGACTCCGGCCTTGAAATAGTCGAGGTTGACGTAAACGCCGGCGAATATAATATTGAGGGAATCCGCAGTGCCGAAAATATTCTGGTCCATGTAGATCATCGCCGGGAAACCGCCGGGATTCAAATCCCCTTCATAATCCCGGGAGAGCGACAGGGAGCCGAGCGCGCCCAGCATATACATATTGTTTTCCGAGATGCTGATGTTCAAGCTGACGGTATCGGCGACATTGGGAACCGCCTCGATTTGACAGCCGGTGATTGACTTGATCTCCATGATCCTCGATTCAATATCCATTTTTGTCTGCATGGAATATTTCGTTCCGATCGCGGATGCGACCTTACGTAGAATCCTTGCCTTCGAGGTTTTAAGCATCCCGGTAATTCTGATATCCTGAATGGGCAGAGCCATTTTCATGACGGACAGTTCTTCAAGGATTTTCCGGGCGGGAGGGTAGTCGGGATACAGGGCAAAGATGCGGGAATAGACTTTTTCCGCCGCGTCGTATTTGTTCTCCTGCAGCAGGAGTGCGCCGGTCTCGGTCAAAATTCCAAGGTGATCAGGATGTTCCGTACGGAGCGCATCCAGTTCAGAACGGCCCTTATCGGGATCGCCGCCTGCGGACTTTGGCAGGTTCATCAGGGAAAGGGCCGAGACCAGCTGCGCCCCGACATGAGCGGGATTCTTCTCGAGGCAGACCCGAATATACTTTTCCTTTTCGGCATTGTATTTCATCCAGCTTGCGGCGTCCCGTATCAGGCGGTTGTACATCAGGGAAAGGGTGTAGGCAGCGTCCGCGATATCCGCGTCTTCAAGCCTGTCCAGGGCAAGGCCCGCCCGTAAATATCCGACGGACTCGAGGGCGTATGTATTGTTTTCGGGTTTTTGACCGTCCCTCTCTTCACGGCAGACAAGGAGAAAGGCGGTGGTCTCGCCAAGGGCGCATTCCGTCAAGGCATCGCGGTTTTTCAGGGACGAAAGACGGTCGTATTCCGCCTGGAGGCCCTGAATATCGCCCCGGTTTTTCATGGACTCGATTTTTACGATATAGTCATTTCCGAAACCCAAGGCGGTTCCAAGAATCATCACTATTGCCAGAAAGCTCGCACGTTTCATTTTTTCTCCTCTTGTACATGTACCGGTCGGTAATGTAACAAGCGCGCAGGGAAAAAGTGTTACCTAGACGTTTTCCTTTATTTTTGTGCAGAGAAGGGTGAAAAATTCTTCCAGATTCGGTGAGCCGTATTTTACGTGAAGCTTACGGTTTATCCTGCAGATTATATGATCGTCTTTTGCCAGAAGGGACAGACCGGATATCCCCGTGATAAACCGCCTGCCCGTCCCGATTTTTATCGAAACCGGCTTGGGACTGTATCTGCCGGTATGACGCACTTCTTTCGCGGAATCTTCGATGATTCCCTTCAACCAGCTGGAATTGAGGTAGGGATATCGGGCGCTGGCATAAAAAAATAAAATGATGCACAGCATGCCGGCTCCGACGGAGAGGAGGGCCGGAAACGGGGGGAGAAAAAGAATCGCATAGAAGAAAATCAGGGCTATTGAAAACGAGACTGCCTGGAGAGCCGACTCCCGGCCCTTGAAGACGTTGATCCATTTCGATATCAAAAAGGGAGCCATGAAGAACAGCGGCGCAATCCATAAAAGAGGGATGAAGGCTTGTCGCGATTCATCCCATCTATAATAGCTGCCGACGATCAGGGGAATGCCTATCATCAGGCTGTACAGCATATCCCACATAAGCTGCAGTCCGGTAATACGGCCCCGGTTAAGGAAATAAAACAGAAAAAACAAGACTACCGGATAAACGGCGAGGATGATAATAAATACTGTCATTGGACATCCACCTCTTCAATCACCTTAAGCTCGAGCAGCTCTTCGGTAAAGCGGATAGCCTCATGCACTGCCATTCCGGCCTTGTTCGCGATGGATTCGATGCTTTCGCTCTCGGCATCCGGGGAAGGAACCAGCCAGAGGAAACGGCCAGACTTTTCATCGAGCTTCATTTTTTTACCTGTTTTGCCGCCGAAGAGAAGGGCATTCACCAGTTCCTTGTCGACGTCATAGCTGAAGGACACCGAGGGATTTCCGCTTTCGCGGATTTTGCGGAGCCGCGTCTGATAGAGGCTCAGCAGTTCGTTGAAATCAACCGTGAATTTTCCGCCGACAAAGGTGTAGCTTTTTGAGGGTCTGCCTATGCCCTTGCGCTCTTCCGTGGTAACGAAGCCGTACTTTTCGAGTACGTCGAGAATACGCTGGATAGTGACAATATGCACTTTCAGCTTTCCCGCAATATAGGAAGGATTTTGCCCGGGATAATCGCGCAAAAAGCTGAGAATGTCAAAAAAGTTGTCGAAAGAGATCACTTTAATCAAGTCTAAGATAGGAAGCTCCTGTTATTTCAGTTAAAGTGAAATTATAGGACATATCCGGGTAATTGGCAAGGCTGGGAAATATTATAAATAATACCAATTTTATTGCAGAAAACACCTATATGGATTCAGGTTATCGATGGTATTTTATTTCTTATCTTACTAAACCCGAGAAGGAATGTGTTATGAAAAAGTCGGCATTGTTTTTTGTTCTTATTGCTTTTTCCCTTTTATCGCTTTGCATCGTCCCTGCAGCAGCCGAAATGACGGGAGCTTCATTGGTACTGCCGGCCGTTACGAACACCTCCGGTAAAGTTCAGATCCAGACTGTATCGGCAAGCTCGTCCTACCCCTATACTTCCTACCTTATTACCTCAAGCAAGGGTGAGACAATTGTCGTCGATCCCACGATGATGCCCGGAAAAGCGATAATCGATTTAAAGCCGTCGCTGATCATCTCCACACATGGTCACCCCGATCATGTCGATTCCGTCTTTTCCTCTTCCTACGACTGTAAAAAAATAAAGTACACCAAGGAAGACTTCAGTACGAGGGATTTTCATGTGTACACCATGTGGTCCTCCCATTCAGGCGACTCCATCAGTGCGGGCAACCAGAATGTGATCATTGTTTTCGAGGTTGACGACCTCCGTATCGCACACATGGGCGACGTCGGACAGACCATATTGACGCAGG
>JAYVSC010000136.1:0-2308 GCA_043775705.1 Spirochaetales bacterium
TGACCTATAATTACTGTATTAATTGGTTTGTCGCCATGCGGAGGTAATAATGGACAAGCAGAGCGAACGAGTCATCGAAAGGACTTGGTCGAAAGAAACTATTATGCAAGTTGAGCTCGGGATTGTGCAGAACATGCTCGGATCCCGAACGGAAGAAGCGGTAGAGGGTTCTATCAGTTTTGCACGGTTTTTGAGTCTGTCGGGACTCAACAATGACAACTATCCTCTTTTCCTGAAACTGCTCGAAGTGGAAAACCATTGGGTCATCGATACGATGGTCGGGAAAAAAGATCCGTTCCTGCTACTCAGCCCCATCCAGCCGAACAGCTATGTCGGTTTTACCGGCTTCAAGCTGCTGACGAACTGGCATCCGGGCGGCATCTATCCAGTCACGCTGTCGATCGTGCTCGGAATCCTGCAGGCAGCCTTTGCGTCCCCGAAAGACGGCTACAAGATTTTCTCGGTGTCGATCAACGACGTGAACAACCTCGGCAAGCACCTGAACAAGGAACTTGGACAGGACGACCCGAACAACCGCTGTATCCTCGACATACTTGACCGCCTTGGATCCCTTGCCGGAACGTCGAACAATCCCGACAAAGAGCAGATGGCCCGTCAGGCAAACAATATCCGTACCTTCTATTTCGACAAACGGAAAAAAATGGAAGATATCATCCCGCAGGTACTCCTTGTGAAGTCGGACTACGTCGCCAAGGAAACCGCGCCGAGACAGCTTTTCGTTGACTGAAAAAAAGGGTAAGGAGGAATATTGATGAAAGAGCTATTTGAGAAAAAGCAGGACTGGGCAGACAGCGAAGTCCAGCAGATTGAATATAACATGCTGAAAGGCATTTTGGGGTGCCGTACGGTCGAGGCGGTCGAGGCCGCAACGACATACGCGAGCTATCTTAACTTCACCGGAATCACGAACGGAAACTATCCGGTGTTCCTGAACATCCTCACGGTGAGAAATCACAACGTGATCGATGCGCTCCTGGGAACCCGCGACCCGTTCCTGTTCATGAGTTCGATACAGCCGAATTACTTCATCCTTTCGACCTGCTTCGCGATCCTTGCGAAGTACCGGAAGGCGGAGATCTATCCGAAGACGCTGGGTATCATCCTCGGCGTGTTCCAGACCACCTACAATTCGCCCCTCGACGGATACAAGATTTATCCTCCGTCGGTCGCCGACGTGAACTCCCTCGGCAAGCACCTGAACGAGGAAAAAGGACAGGATGACCTGTTGAACCGCAGCATACTCGACATTCTCGACAAGCTCTCGTCCCTGGAAGGACAGAACATCGACGAAGACATGGAAGACCTTGCCGTTCATGCCCACAACATCCGCAACAACTTCTTCGATTCGAAGAAGCACCTTGTCGACGTTATCCCGGAAGTGCAGCTTCGTCTCGAGCCGAACCTGGACAAGGACGTGCAGCCGAGGACTTCGACTCCGCTCGCCGAAGCCGAAAAGGCGAAAGCGTAACAAAATCAGTTGAACCGTTGATGCGCGCCGGAAAGGGTTTTTCCCCGAAGGCGCGCTTTTTTGAGTGGAGGCTCCAATGTCTGGTGTGCAATGGCCCATGTGGTCTGAAAAGGATATAGACGCTCTTTCTTTGACCTACATGAAAGAGGTGATAGACAGCAAGGAAGGCTACAGCGCATACGTCGCGGTAGCCCTCGCTCATTTTCTGGTAAACAAGGTCGGCCTGAATCCTGATAACTACCCCATATTTTTCCGTCTGATCGAGGCGGGGAACCCGTGGGTGATCGATACCCTGGTGGGGGACAAGGATCCCGCGAAATTTCTCGGGACGATCCAGTTCAATACCTTCATGCTCCGCGAATGCTTCCGCATGCTCACCGGGTGGAAGCCCGGCGAGATCTATCCGAAGGCCCTGGTCGTCATCTACGGCATGCTTACCGCCTGCTACGCCATGCCCGAAGAGGGATACCGGATATTCCCCCTGACGGTCAGCGACGTGAACAACCTCGGCAAGCACCTGGACAAGACCAAGGACCAGATGGATCCGCTGAACCGCATCGTGCTGACGGTGCTTGACCGCATCGCTTCGCTCATCGAGCCCCAGAAGGAACTTCCTTCGGAAGAGGTGAAGGACGTTGCCCTGCAGGCGAACAACATCCGCGGCAAGTTCCTTGACATGACGAAGAAGCTCAGCGAATCTATTCCCGATGTCCTGCTCGTCCGCGGCGATTATCTCGCCGCCCAGATCAAGCCGAACGTCGCGAAAATAACCGTGTAACTTTTCCTGTGAGAACTGATGGCCCGCAGATAGTCTGCGGG
>JAYVSC010000137.1:0-3524 GCA_043775705.1 Spirochaetales bacterium
CCCCGATGGTATCGATCGCGCGGGACTCATGAATATGCCCGGATACGACCAGGAGGGGCTTGTAGGTCTCGATGAATTTCTTCAAAAGGGGAGAGCCGACGTGTACGCCGCCGGTGATGACGTCAAGCTTGGTATCCCGGGGCGGATTATGGGAAATGACTATCAGATTATTCCACGCAAGGTCAGAGTCGGACCCTTCGTCGCTTACCGTCTCCTCGATCAGGTGCAGATCGCCCGCCATATCCTCGTCTGTCCTTTCATTAGGGGTCAGCCCGGTGAAAATGCTGCCCCCGCCGGATCCGGTCAGTACGAGGCCGTTGTAGTATACGAGAGAGCCCTCGATGGATATGTCGGCCTTCTCGACTCTTTCGAGGAAATCGATCTCGTCGCAGTTCCCCGTCACGGAAAAAATATGATCATGCACGGTCAGAAGCCTTTCCAGGAAAGGCAAGCCGGTCTCGCTTTTCTTTATCTGGGCGAAATCACCGCCGAAAAGCACAATATCGGCTTTTTGCGCGATGCCTTCAAGCCGGTCGAGCATATCGAGCGCGCCATGCCCGTCGGAAATAATAAGAATTTTCATGGATTCACTCCTCGTCGTCAGTTATATGCAGCGTTTCATTATCTCGAGCAGGGATTTCATCTCCCCGTCCGTGCCGATGGATATGCGGACAAAATCGGTGATGCCCGGATGGTTGAAGAAACGGACCAGTATGCCGTTTGCTTTCAACAGTTCATAGACCGCCTGCCCGTCAAGCCCCTTTTTTCTTGCGAATACGAAATTCGTCAGGGAAGGCAGCACATCCCAGCCCGCAAGCCCGAGGGCGGAGGCGAAATCGTCCCGGGTTTTCTGGATGCGGAGGCTCAAGTCTCTATAATATGCCCAGTCCCTGCATGACGCAATGCCGATTTTTTGCGTCAGGATATCCACGGGGAAATGATTGAACGAATTTTTCGTGGTGCATACCGCCCTGATCAATTCGGGATTCGCGATCATAAAGCCGAGTCTCGCTCCGGCAAAGCAGAAGCTTTTCGAGAATGTGCGTATTATCACGAGGTTTTTATACTCGCCCAGGAGAGATACGGAGGACTCGCCACCGAAATCGATATAGGCTTCGTCGACGACTACGATGCGCTCTGCGCTATACGCGTCGAGAAGCGCGCGTATTTTCTGAACGGGAAGGTAGACGCCGGTAGGTGCATTCGGATTCGCAAAAATGATCCCTGAGCTTTTCCCCTCGAGAAGCGCCGAAGTGTTCAGAGAAAAGTCTTTGTCAAGCGGGATTTTTTTGAACGGGATCCCGTAATAGCCCGCATATACCGGATAGAAGCTGTAAGTGTGCTCGGGAAAGTAGAGAGGGGCGTCGGAATCGAAAAAAGTATAAAACACGAACGAGAGAACTTCGTCGGAGCCGTTTCCCGCGAAAACCATGTCGCTCGTCACGCCGCAGCCTATCATTTTCGCGATGGACTCGCGCAGTTCACAGGAATCCGGATCCGGATACAGGCGAAGGAGGGACGCGTCGAACTCCTTCAGGACCTTGCCTACTTCCGGAGAAGGCGGATACGGATTTTCGTTCGCGTTCAGTTTTATATAAACCCTGTCTTTCGGCTGCTCGCCGGGGATATACGGATGCAATTCTGAAAACCTTTTTGCAAACATAGTACAACTCCAAACAAATAGTAATGCATCAAGACTACAACTTTTTTTTATCATTGACCAGTATCACTCATTTACTTATACTTAACGTAGTTTGTATATAAGGAGCATATCACATGAAGACAGTAGCATTTTCATTTACAGTAAAATTTCCGGCAAAAAAGGTAACTGATTGTTTTTCAAATCCCGATTTCGCAAAACTTCACAAAGCATCCAAGATTTTCACCAAGTCAGGAATCATCAAAGCTGACAGGAAAAACATCATTCGCACGCTCGCGGACGCGCCCGGCTGCATCGCGGTAATCAGCTTTGAAGAAACGGATGCAGGCAAGGCGACAAAGGTAAGCGCAACATTCGTCAACACACCGGACAACAAAGCCGTTGCCGTCAAGGACCTTGGCAAGACAATTGAAAACGAGATCAAGGCCTTCCTGACCCCGAAACCCGCCGCACTTAAAGTCGTTGCAAAAAAAGGTGCAGCAAAAGCCGGAGCAAAAAAACCTGCAGCCAAAAAACCCGCTGCCAAAGCCTCAGCCAAAAAACCTGTCGCCAAAAAAGCCGCCGCAAAACCCGCAGCCAAGAAACCTGCAACGAAAAAAACCGCTGCAAAACCCGTTGCGCCCCCCGCAGCCAAGCCTGCCCCAACCGTAGTACCTACTCCCGAAGTAAAGTCCTTTTTCGGAAAATAATTTTTTTACCGCGGAAGACTCTGCTTCCCTGTCACAGTTAATGTCGCAGGGAAGCTCAGATCGCCCGGACGGCGCGCCGCGGTAAAAAAGAATTCTGTCCGTTCCAGAAAAATATTGAAAAAAGCCGTACAATAGTTTTCGGGAATTTTCTTGTCAAAACTCACGACAAATGACCACTTCGACTCGTCTTTCATCTCTGTCCGCATTACGAGCGTCCGCTGTATAACCCATATTTGCGAATTCGCAGTCGTTTGAAAATACAGAGCCGGATACTGTACCGTTTTTTGAAGCGTCCACCTGTCAGGATCGAACACAAGGGTCTCGGTGACGGCCCATACAGAAATAAAACTCCCTTCCGCGGCTTTATACCGGGCGAAAAGGCAAGGAATATGGTTTTCCGAAAAACCGGGAAGCCCTTCCGAACGTGCGGTTCCCTCGATAAGCACTGCTTTTCCCTCAATAACGGGCGTTTCCGCCGGCGAAAGGGGAAAAATGCTCATTGAGAAAATTATTAATATGGAGTAGAATAGCTTCATGTCAACTCCTACAGAATTATCTGTCTTGCTTAGACTATACACCAGCAAGATGAATTCTCCCACAATATCAATATCAAATTTTTGTGATTACCTGCAGAAATACGCCCGTCATTACATGCAGGAAGCCCCTGAACTCCTGATGTATTTTGACAATACCCAGGCAGTGGTAAATAAAGAGCTTGATAAGCTCGAGAGCGAATCAAAAGTCATCCTTTCCCTGGACGGAAAGGGACAGCGGCTGGTTTTCGTCCCGTATTTTTATATTGACCGCATGATACAGAGATACAAGGAAATTGACGAGCGGATGGAAATACCCTTCCCTCTTTCTACCGAAATCCCCTCCGAATTTCCCGGATCGATCCTCAAGCCCGTATACATCACGAGCGACTTTACAAATTTGATCGAGAGTTCCGAACGAACCAACGCCATCCTTATTCAGCTTATCTTCCCGGATGAAACTCCGCCAATCATTTTCCCGGGATCCATCTCCACGGAAAAACTTCTTGACCTTGCCATGGCGAAAATACGACTGTTCCTCCGAAAGGATGAATCCAGGGATTATATACAGAAACGCCTCATGATGGCGAACCCGGGCAAGGAAATGACCATCAAGAATCACCTGATGCAGTTCCTGAGCCG
>JAYVSC010000138.1:0-1666 GCA_043775705.1 Spirochaetales bacterium
CAGCATAGTGAAAAAAAACCTGCATGAAGACCATGCAGGTTTTTTTTTAAGCTTTTTTTTATTTATTGATTACCGAGCGTATGCACTCAAGCGTTTCCCGAACGCTGTTTTTCCAGTTAAAGCCGGCTACCCATTCTATGCCCCGTGCAATTAAATCGTTGCGGAGAATCTCGTTCTCGCCGGAAGGTGTGCGCACCAGACGGCCCATCGCATCGGCGATTTCTTCGGGATTAGCCTGGTCAAAGTAGAGAGCGCAGTCGCCCGCCATCTCGGGAAGAGCCCCTGCCCTCGCGCAGGCGACGGGTATACCGCAAGCCATGGCCTCGAGTACCGGTATACCGACACCCTCCGTGGCGGAGGGGAATATGCACGCATCGGAAGCCGAATACAGTTCGGGAAGGTTCTGGTGCGGAAAATAGCCGGTCAAGAGGATGTCCGAGGAAAAGGGGGACTTGATGACCTCGCGGTGGACAACCTCGGCATTAACCCCGTCAGCTCCGGCAAGCACGAGCCGGTGAGGAGAATTGGTTCTCTGCTTGAAAATGGTGAAAGCCCGGATGAGCTCTACATGGCACTTTGAGGGATAGGCCACGCGGGAGGCATATATGATATAGGGCCTGCGGATCGAAAACGGCTGAATAAGAACCGCTTCGTTGTTGGTCACGGGCCGCGGATAGAACAGGTTTGTATCGATCCCGTTGTGGATCACGGTAATCCTTGATTCGCTGATATGGAGATTTACCAGGTCGTCCCTGATAAAGCGGCTTGCGGCGATAATCCGGTGAACCTTTTTCAGCTGGCGCTTGAGAAGGCCGGTAAACAGGTCGTCGTCGGAATTCTTGTAGGTATCTGAAAGAAAATCCTGCACTACCACAACCGCAGGAGTGTCGAATTTCAGCGGGAGCAATTTTACCCCGGCAGGAAAGAGGACCGCGTCATATTTTTGTTTTTTAAGAAACGAGGAAAAACCGGTAAGATGCCAAAGCCGTTCGGCGAGCAGGCTGTCCGTCACGGATACGCCGGTATAGGTGACTGAATCGACGCCCGAGGAGTAGGTATAACGGTCAAGTTCCGGACCAAAAAGGTCTATGACCGATTCCGGGGAGAGTCCGGTTTCGGGAAGATTTCTGACAAGTGAAAGTATATAGGAGCCGATGCCGGATTTTCCGTGATCGCAGCCGAAGGTATCGATACCGATTTTCAAAAACTATCCTCCGCAGAAAAAAAGACAAAATTTTGTCAATTATAGCACATTTACCTCTATTATGCTATCTTAAAATCATGAATACCTTTCTTGACCTTTCCATACCGCAGGAACTCTGTTCCGCACTCGCGCTCCGATCAATTACCGTACCGACCCCGGTGCAGAACCAGGTAATACCCCTTCTCCTTGCGAACGAAAACGTACTGTTTCAGTCCGAAACGGGCACGGGAAAAACCTTTTGCTATCTGCTGCCCGCCTTCATGAAATGCCTTGCAAGCCAAAAAAAACAGACCACAGAGATCCTGATTATTGCCCCTACCCATGAGCTTGCCTCCCAGATCAAAAACGAAGCAGTTATCCTGGCCCGCGACTCAACCCTTCCCGTCACCGCGGCCCTGTGCATAGGAGGCGCGCCCCTGAAGAGGCAGATTGACATGCTGAAGGAGAAGCCCTCGATTCTGG
>JAYVSC010000139.1:0-71838 GCA_043775705.1 Spirochaetales bacterium
AAAGCGAGGAATATTACGAGAGGATGCAGAAAATGGCAATAGGCCTTGTCCTTCTTGCCCAGGGTCAGAGCGTGCTCCATGCGGGCATGGAGTTCATGCGCACCAAGGAAATTCCTTCCGATATTATCGCTTCCCATCCCGGCATGTACGATCTGTATCATATCCATGGGCGCGCTTTTTCCCACAACAGCTATAACCTCTGCGACCGCATCAATGCCCTTGACTGGGCGCGCTGTGCGGATAAAAAGCATGTCGTCGAATATGTGCGCCGCCTGATCGCCTTGCGCCTTGCCCATCCCCTGTTCCGGCTCCGAACCGCCGCAGAGGTCGCCTCGTGTCTGACCTTCCTCGATCCGCCGCCGCCCGACTCGCCTGGCCTGCCCCATTCTGGACACCCCGGGTCCGCCGGGCACGCCGGGCACGCCGGGCACACGGGGCCGCCTCTTCTTGCCTGGAAAATTGACGGTGCCCCTTCAGGCGATTCCTGGGCGGGCGTATGCGTCATCGTCAATCCGTCCAGAGCGGCGCTTCCTTTTATCCTTCCGCCGGAGGGGAGCGGCGCTTCCTGGCACCTCGTCACCGACGGCGCCTTTTTCACGGATGAGAAGAGCGAAGCGAAAATCACGGACCGCACTGTGTCTATTGCCGGAAAAGCTCTGTACTTATATGCCGAATTTTAGTACATTTATAAAATTAACGCATAAATAAGGGGTATTGAGGTGAATTCATCATATATGACTAAGACGGGTTTCCGGAACGATGAGGAAGAAGAGGAAGAAAACGAAAAGAGCGAAAAGGCAGCCGAAGGCGTCGACCCGCTCGCGCAGAAATTCCTGAAAACACGACAGATTCTGCTTTCAGGAGAAATCAACAAGGCACTGGCCGAAAAAATCATCCGCCAGCTCCTCGTATTGGAAGCGGATTCCGACGAACCCATCAAGATTTTTATTGACTCCCCCGGAGGGGATGCCGATGCCGGTTATGCCATTTTTGACATGATCCGCTTTATTAAACCCAAGGTATATACGATCGGAATGGGTCTTGTCGCGAGCGCGGGAGCCATCATTCTTCTGGCCGCCCCCGAAGACCGCCGCTATGCCCTCCCCAACAGCCATTACCTGATCCATCAGCCCCTTTCCGGCATCAAGGGCGTCGCGACCGAGATAGAAATCCATGCGATGGAACTTGAAAAAATGCGCGTGAAAATCAACGAAATGATTTCCAAGGAAACAAAACAAACCGTCGAAAAGGTTTCGAAGGACACCGACCGTGACTTCTGGATGACCGCCGACGAGGCAAAGACCTACAATCTCGTCAAGAAGGTGATTACTTCGAGGAAAGAACTTCCCTGAAAAAGGAAAGCCCCGGTATAACCGGGGCTTTTTTTTTACTTCAAATACTTCGCGAAGGTTTCCCTTCCGGCAAAACGGGCGGTGACTCCCAGTTCATCCTCGATGCGCATAAGCTGGTTGTACTTCGCGACCCGGTCGCTGCGGCTCATCGAGCCCGTCTTGATCTGTCCCGTTTCCAGCGCGACCGAGAGATCGGCGATGAAGGTGTCCTCGGTTTCGCCCGAGCGGTGCGATATGACGGCGGTGTACCCGGCCTTTTGCGCCATGCGGACCGCGTCGATTGTTTCGGTGACCGTACCGATCTGGTTCAGCTTGATCAGTATCGAGTTGCACGCCCCTTCCTTGATGCCGCGCACGAGGCGCTCGGTATTGGTGACAAAGAGGTCGTCGCCGACGATCTGGACTCGGCCCCCGAGCTCCTCGGTCAGTCTCGCGTAGCCGGCCCAGTCATTCTGGTCCAGCGGATCCTCAAGGGATATGATGGGGTAGTTGCCTATCCATTTTTTATAGAGTTCGATCATCTCGTCGGTGCTGAAAAGCTTTCCCGGATTCGATTTCCAGAATTTGTAGCCCTTGCGGTCGCCCGCGTCGTAAAGTTCGGACGCCGCCGAATCCAGGGCAATCATGATGTCCTCGCCCGGGCGGTAATGCGCCTTTTCGATTGCCTTCATGATATAGCCGAGGGCTTCCTCGTTCTCGATGTTCGGGGCGAAACCTCCCTCGTCCCCGACGGAGGTCGCCTGTCCGGCATCTTTCAGAATGCCTTTCAGCGCATGGAATACCTCTGCCGTCATCCTCACCGCCTCGCGCATGGAGTCTGCGCCGACGGGCATGATCATATATTCCTGGAAGTCGATCTTGTTGTCCGAGTGCTGGCCGCCGTTGATGATGTTTGCCATCGGCAGCGGAAGCTGCATCGTGTGGGCTCCCCCGAGATAGTGATAGAGCGGAATGCCGAGGGAATCCGCCGCTGCGCGCGCGACCGCCATCGAGACGCCGAGGATCGCGTTCGCCCCGAGCTTTGCCTTGTTCGGCGTTCCGTCGAGGTTCAGCAGCATATGATCAATACCGGCCTGGTCAAGGGCATCGGCCCCGTCCAGTTCTTCCGCAATTATATTATTTACCTTTTCGACGGCATCGAGGACACCCTTGCCCTTGTATCGTTCAAGGTCGCCGTCCCTCATTTCCAGGGCTTCGTATTCGCCCGTGGAGGCTCCGGAAGGGACCGCCGCCCTTCCTCTGCTTCCGTCTTCAAGGTATACATCAACTTCGACCGTGGGGTTTCCGCGAGAATCCAGAATTTCCCTACCGTCAATAAACGCAATAGTACTCATAGGAACCTCCCTTTTTGAAAAAACCAGTTCTCCTTTATAATACGGCGAAACTATGGTAAAATCAAATTATATGGAATTCGAATTAACCCCCGAGATAACCGACGATATCATCTTTGCCATGGAGGATCAGACCGGTCATTTTTTGTTTGACTCGGCGCTTTGTCTGTGCGCTCCGTCTACCGAATGCGAGGTTATCGAGGACAGCGACCAGTTTTACGAGATACCCGTCTGGGACTCGATCAGCGGCTTCAAGATGATGGATCGCTTTATCACTCAGCTTCGTAATCCGGTCGTCCGCGAGCAATTGCGCTCCGCCCTGGCCTACGGGCATGGGGTTTTCAGGAATTTCAAGAATATCCTCAAAAGTCATCCTGAAGTCGAGCGGCTCTGGTACCTGTTCAAGGAACGCGAGATGCGGAATATCGTGCTTGAATGGTATAACAGTCTGCGGGATTTCTGGGGTCTCGAGCGTATCGGGGCTGAACCCGAGGAGACCGGGGAGATAGTCAGTCAGGAATTCATGTTCAGGCCCTATACCCCGAAGGACATGGAAGCGCTCAATCAGCTTCTGGTGTCCATAGATTCGGAGACGGGAGAAAATCTGCAGAGCGAATTGACGGCCGCTGTGAGGAATTTATGGGCGCGCATCCGGGGCCCCGAAGATAAAAATGAATTTATCCTCGTCGTTGAAAGCGCTGAAGGGGACATCGTCGGCTGTTCGATCAGCGCCCCTATCCCCGAGGAGAGTCTTTTTACCGTTCAGATGTCCCTGATCGGGGTGTTTCCGGAATTCCGGGGGCTCGGAATAGGGAAGGAGCTGCTCTCCCGCACAATCGAGCACTGGACAGACAAGGGATTCCGCTGGTTTTTATTCACCAGCCCCCTGGTTCCCCCTCTCTTTGTTCCGGTGCTGCGGCGCATGGGTTTTGTCGAAAAAGGCCATGTTTCGGTTCTCGAACTCATCTGATGCTGAAAAGCATTGAGCAAGTCGCGTATTTATGGCACTATATTCAGGGCACTATATTGATAGGAGATGTTTATTGTGGCATACAAGCAAAAAACAGAATTAAATGAAGAGCAGATAATCTCATTTCTGACGGAGATTGTCGAAAAAATCAGGACTGAAGAAGATCCTTTCGAGCTTAACGAGTATCGCCGCCTTTTCCGCAAAGCAGTTCCCTTTACCTTGCGTTCTTACTTTGCGGCTTACCTCCTCAAAGAGCATTTCAATTCCAGATTTTCAGGCAGATCCGGCCCGTTGTCCAGGAATGACCGATCCGGAAAAACAACCCGGAAGGACCGCGTTGAAAAACCTCAGGTCCGGCAGGAAGAAACAAAAAAACCCCGGCAAAATGAAGTCCGCCGTCCCGACGGCCGAAATGAAGGTCGAAATGAAGGTCGAAATGAAGGCCGAAATGAACGGGTCAACGAGGGCAGAAACAGAGAACCCAAGGTAAGCGAGAGAGAAATCAGCGAACGGGCGATAAATGAACCGAGAATCGTACTTGCCGAAGATGTGTCGACCACGCTTTTTCTCAGTATCGGACGCAACCGTCGGGTATATCCCCGGGATTTGATCGGCCTTATCATGCAGAATGTCGAGATCGAGCGCGAACACATCGGTGAAATCCGCGTTTTGGATAATTACTCGTTCGTGCAGGTTATTACCGAAGACGCGGAAAAAATCATTTCTACTTTGAATGAATTTGAATACCGCGGCAGGAAACTCGCCGTCAGCTATTCGCGCAAGCGCGACGAACATCCTCTTGATGAAAATCCCCTTGACGATAATCCGGAGGCAAAAAACGACGATGCGGAAACAGCTCCCGTTGATTCCTGGATTTCAGAAACTGATGTTTCTGATGACGAAGAAAATAACGGCGATATTTAATCCGATACCCGCGATTTCAAGAAGAATACCGGCAGCATTGAGCTGCCGGCTTTTTTTTTGCATTTTGCCTTTTTTACCCGGCAGCTGCGAAAGCAGGGTTAAAAAGAGACCGGGAGGGCAGTAGGGCAGGGCTTTCCCGAAGATAGCCACCAGGGCGGCAATACTTGCGCTGCTCATTTCGGGGGTCTGGATGCAGTCGAGAAAAACAATAAATTCCAGGAAGGCGCCGAGAGCGATGCTGTAGGGTTTTATTGCATTGTGTATATGCTCCGGCAGGGTGAGGGTTGAAAGGCGGCCGATAAGGGCTGCCTCATTTTTATCCTCATAGAAGATGCAGATGGAGCGGACAAAACGTTTTTTGGACTGAATGTAGTACAGGGTCGTGCCGTTCTGCAGCAGGAATGTGGTCCGCCAGGCAAGGGCTTCAATGTTTTCATTTTTCCGGAGCATAAAAAAAACGGTTTTCCGGGGCGTAATCAATAATTCCGCTTCCGAGGCACCAGCTCCGCGCAGTACTTTCAGCTGACCTGAGGCATACCCCGTCCCGCAGCCGGAAACGCCCTTTTCCGCACGCATCCGCGCCATGAAACGTTTCCACTTTCCCACAGCCCAAAAGCGGCCGGAAAGGGGAATGATAATATAGAAAAGCATTGCAATCACGCAGACAAGCACAATCCTGCTTATCATTGGCGCTCCTTTCAGGGTATACAGTTACCATGAATATTACAAAACTGGTAACCGGTCCTCTTTCTGTCAATACCTTGTTCATACCGATTGATTCCCGGCGCACGGCGGTCGTGGATCCGGGCGGGGATATTGAATTAATTATAGCACATCTCGCACGGGTGCATGCTGTTCCCGCTCTTCTTTTACTCACCCATGGGCATTTTGACCATATGATCGCCCTGCCCTCTCTCTCCCGGGCCTTTCCCGATGCCGATATAGCGATTCACGGCGCAGACGCGGAATTTCTGGGGGCAGGGGCACTCAAAAGGCATCATGCCTTTTTTGAGGAGCTCGGGGCAGGGGCTATGATCAAAAGGTTTCAGGATCAGCTGCCTGATGCCACCATCATTCTTGAGGAAGAAAAGCCCATTATCCTGCATGACGGGACGGTTTTCTCCGGATGGAAAGTTCTGCATACTCCCGGCCACAGCCCCGGCTCGGTTTGTCTGTATAATGCAGAGGAAAAAACGCTGATTTCCGGCGATACCCTGTTCAGTTCCGGATTCGGGCGTACCGATGCCTCGGGCGGAAGTCTGCAGCTCCTTGAAAACAGCATAGAGCGGCTCTTTGCGCTCCCGGAAGACACGCGGGTGCTTCCGGGGCACGGTCGTGAAACGACGATAGGAGCGGAACGCTCTTTATAAGATGCTATTGCGTTGCGGCGAGAGAGTTGGAAATACTGAAGGCGTGATCTCCAATTTTTTCGATATTGCGTACAATATCGATATACAGGAGCTCCGATTTGACGTTGGCTCCGTCTTCCAGCCGTTTCCGCGCGATTTTTTTCAGGTTTGAGCGGAATTGGTCAATCTGGTCTTCCATGTGATGGGCCAGTTCGAGCTGCTCTTTCGAAAGAGGTTTGTTCAGGTTGGTGTGCACGAACTGTATAAACTTGTCGACGATCTCGATGTAGGGCTTCAGCCGGTCGGTGTCTTCCTGCTTGAATCCGGGTTTTTTCCCGCTGTTCCGCTTCATGAGCATCGCAATTCCGTATATATTGTCGGTCATGCTTTCCAGGTCATCGACGATCTGCAGCATGAGGCGCACGTTGCTGAGCGTTTTTTCCGAAAGGGGAAGGCGCGAGGTTTTTACCAGAAAGCCTGAAAGCTCTTCCTGCATCTGGTCGGCGTAGTTTTCCTGCTGGGAAAGATAGGTTACCGTGTCCAGAATTTGGGATCCGTCCTTGTTTTCAAGAAGGGTTTCGAGGGAGCTGAACATGCTCAGCACCACTTCGGACATCAGAATGATTTCCCTTTCCGCGCGGAATACGTATGCCTCCGATGTTTCCTTGATTCCAATAGTCGTAAAGGTCAGCTTGTAGGCGGAGGGGGGTTCGTGGTCCCCCGGTTTAATGATTATTTCGACGAATTTGGCTATCTGGTTTACAAAGGGCAGGAAAATGAGGGTGTTTATCGTGTTGAACAGGGTATGGAGCATGGCCAAATGGGTGGTAATCGCCCCCCCTATCGGTTCCCCCGGCGTGATAAAGTCAACCAGGTGCAGGAAGGGCTTGAAGAATATCATCGCGAGAACTGTGCCGGCTACGTTGAACAGTACATGCACGGCGGCTGCCCGTCGGGCATTGAGCTTGGTGCCGATCGCGGCGAGAACGGCATCGATGGTGGTGCCTATATTGCTGCCGAGCACCATTGCCGCGGCGAGTTCCCAGGTAAGCATGCCCTTGTAGGCCATGGTCAGGATGATCGCCGTTGCCGCGCTTGAGGAGTGGATGATCATAGTCACGACAAGGCCGACAAATACTCCGGCGAAAAGGCCGAGGGTTCCCTTGTCGCTGAAATAGGTGATAAAGCTTATCTGTTCGGCTGTTACGTTCGGGATAGCCTTGGACAAAAGCTCGAGTCCGAGGAAGAGGAGACCGAAACCCATGATGGCTTCGCCAAGTCCTTCCTTGTTCAGTTTGCGGAAAAAAGTCAGAAAATAGCCGACACCGAAGGCGGGGATGGCAAAAAGCGCGATCTTGAAGTTAAAGCCGATGAGGGACACAATCCAGGCCGTGACCGTCGTGCCGATGTTGGCGCCGAAAATGACGCCGATTGCCTGGGTCAGGGTAAGGAGACCCGCATTGACGAAAGAAACGACCATAACGGTCGTTGCGCTCGAAGACTGGATGATGCCGGTTATCCCGAGTCCGGTGAGTACGGCCGTAAAACGGTTCCCGGTCATCATGTTCAAAATGCGGTGCAGACTGTCGCCCGCGCTTTTTTGAATTCCGTCGCTCAGGAGTTTCATTCCATACAGAAGCAAGCCCAGGCTCCCGATCAGCTGAAAAAGAATATTTAGTATTGCCATGATTTTACCTTGCCATATATCGCATCTCTTTTCAATGCTTGAATAAACCGGTAATATCACCAAATGAGAAAGATTCCCGCATTATTGATAGTACTGACCGCCTTGTTCCTTCTCAGCCTGGTATCCGGCTGCACGGAAAAATCGGCCGGTATGGCCGGCTTGAGCCTTGCCGCTCCGGCGAAAAAACAGGCCGATCATCAGGTGGTTATTATGCTCGGCCGCGAATATGGCTCGCACCCGGCGATTCTTGATGCCGTCATTGACGAATACGGGCTTGCCGCAACAGGCGGCCTGGTATACCGCATGCTGTATCCCGATTCCTTCACCGTAAACAAAAAAATCAGCCTTACGCTCCTTTCGGATGCGGCCGCTCTGGCCAATACTTCTACGGTAATCACGGTCGGTGCTCCTGAAGGGACGGTGCGGGAGATCGCAAAAATACGGCGAAATCATCCCGACATGCAGATAATAACCCTCTTTCCCTCTGACGATCTGATTTCCGTCGAGGCGGTGTCAAGCCTTGTGATCGACAGTACGAGCGCCGGCGACCTTCTTGCCGATGAAAAGACGGAAATTCTTCCTGACGCTGAACTCTGTACCCTGCTTTTGGCCAGCGTTGTTTTCGGTGAAAAAAACGAGCCGGCAGTACCGCCCTTGACCCGGCTTAACGCTGCACTCGAGACGGCGAAGAAAATCCAAAAGACGGCGAAAACCGGACCCGTGTGGAAGTTTTCGTCCTATATCGACAACGAAACAAATCTGCGTTCCTGGAATCATGTAGTGGTAGGGAACGTTTCGGGAGGCGTCGAATGAACACGCTGAAACAGCTCGATTCAGGCCTGCTCGGTTCGGACGAGGCTGTCGCCGCCCTCGCCGCATCCGAAAGCGCGCGCATTCTCGTGCTTTCGGACACTCACGGGCACTATAACGTGGTGGAAGCGATACTCCGGGAATTCGGTCCCCATTGCGATGCCCTTCTTTTCGCGGGCGACGGCATGTGGGATATCGTGCAGTATCTGGAAAACGCGCAGGAATCGGAGAAATACCGCGAATCACTGCCGCCTGTCGTGGCTTTTGTCGCCGGAAACGGGGATGGCGATCAGTACCGGGTGGGCCTGCCTTCAAACGGTCCGGCGTCTGAACCGGAAGACAATCCGGGGTATTCCCTGACGGTACCGAACCGGCAAATAGTCCGGGCCTGCGGATACGGCATCCTGCTCGTGCATGGTCACCGCCATTCAGTCGATATCAATCTCGAAATTCTGGTTGACTCTGCCCGGGCCATGGACTGCGACATAGCCGTCTACGGACACACCCATGTTCCCTTTCACGAGGATTTTTCGCATATTCTTGTGCTCAATCCCGGCAGCCCCTCGAGGCCACGCAGCCATTCCGCGTCCTGTTTTGCCGTTATCGAACTGGAAGCGACATCCCTCGTCCCCAGGCTTGAATTCTGGATAGTCAAAGAGGGAATGCTCGGGAATTTTCATTTTTCGAAGGCTTGAGGATCCTGCAATTGCCGCTATGGTTCTATGGGCGACAGCAGTCCGTTGACGAGGTCGTCGATATCAATCTGGTTCATGTCCGATTTTCGCTCGTACGCCAGTTCCTGATTCGCCGCCCGCAATTTTTTCAAGAGTCCGTAGATCGTGATGAGCAGGATCTTGTTCCCGGCAACGGGAAAATCCCGGATTAGGGCGGTGAGATCCTTGCGGTTCAGCTGGAGCGCGACCGTTTTTTCGAGTGCGGTCACGGTGGCGGTTCGCTTGATATTCATGAAAAAGCCCGCTTCGCCGAATACTTCGCCTTCCCCGAGGGAGCAGACAAATACATCCTTTCCTTCCGTTTCATGTACGGTGACGCTTACCGTACCCTGCAGGATCCCGTAAAACTGCTGGTCAATGTCGCCTTCAATAACGATGGGTTCTTCGAGGTCATACTCGAGAATCGCCCCTACGCTCAATAGTCTGTCGAGCTCGATATCATCCAGATATCTGAAGGTCATGATCTTTCTTACGGAGTCCCGCCAATATTTTGTATCTGTAATTCTTGTCATATAATAAAGTATAGGGTATGCACAAGGCCATTGCAACGGAATTATTACTGCATAAAAACCCGCAATTTCTGTATAATTATTCAATATAATGAATGAAAATTAACTTGACAGTATGGACAAAAGGATGATTTTAGTTCAATGTGAAGTACTGATTCATCAATGTAAAGAGCAAAGGCGTTCTTTCACAAAGTTGGTCGAAGTAGTCCCGGCTATTCGGGTACCACCAGTTGAGAGGAGACAATGATGCCTTTTGTGAAACGTCCAGGTACTTTCGGACTCTACGATCCCGCGTTTGAAAAAGAAAATTGCGGTGTGGGTTTTATTGCAAATATCAAGGGAAAACGAAACCATAAAATATTGGACGATGCGGGCCATATTCTGTGCCGCATGGATCATCGCGGAGCCACAGGCGCCGAAGAAAACACCGGCGACGGCGCGGGTATTCTAACCGCACTTCCTATCGGCTTTTTGCAGAAAGTCGCCAAAAAAGACGCAGGCATCACTCTCGGTGAAGCAGGCTCCTGGGCTGCCGGTATCGTGTTTTTGCCCTGCAATGACGCCGACCGCAAAGCCTGTAAGGATGTTATCTCTTCTATTATAACCGAAAGCGGACAGACCCTTCTCGGCTGGCGAAAAGTCCCCGTTGATAATTCCGCCCTGGGCCCCTCGGCAATAGCGAGCGAGCCCTGCATGGAAATGCTTTTTGTGGGCTCGTCAGGGCAGCTTTCCACCGAAGCCTTTGACCGGAAGCTTTTCGTCATCCGCAAACAGGCAACCAATACCATCCGCGGAAAGGAACATGACGCGGATTGTCATTTTTATGTATGCAGTCTTTCGTGCCGCGTGCTTGTGTACAAGGGCATGCTTTCGCCTGGCCAGCTCTTTACCTATTTTCCCGACCTGAACGACAGCGCCTATATATCCCACCTTGCGATGGTGCATTCGCGCTTTTCGACCAATACATTCCCTTCATGGGACCGGGCACAGCCTCTGCGTCTCATGTCCCACAACGGCGAGATCAATACCCAGCGAGGCAACGTAAACAAAATGCTCGGCCGTCAGGGCATGCTTTCCAGTCCCCTTTTCGGAAAGGAACTGGAAAAAACCTATCCGATCAATGAGCCTGACCTTTCCGACTCGGGAAACTTCGACAACGTGCTCGAGCTTCTCGTGATGGGGGGAAGAACCCTCCCCGAATCGATGATGATGATGATCCCGGAAGCCTGGGAAAACCACGTCGAGATGAGCGCTTCCAAAAAAGCATTTTACGAATATCACAGTTCCATGATGGAACCCTGGGACGGTCCCGCGTCCATCGTGTTCACCGACGGTAAGTACATCGGCGCGGTTCTTGACCGCAACGGGCTCAGGCCGAGCCGCTTTTACATAACCAATGACGATACCGTCATCATGGCGAGCGAGGTTGGAGTCTTGCCGATCGATCCGGCAACTATTATCAAAAAAGGGCGTCTTCAGCCCGGGAAAATGTTCCTGGTTGATTTCGAGGACGGCCGCATCGTCGATGACGATGAAATAAAAGAAAAAATCGCCTCTACCCGTCCTTACGAGCAGTGGCTGAAAAATCAGGTATTCACCCTCGATTCCCTCGTTCCCGGAAAACAGGCTCCAAGCCTGGACGCCGCGACGATCAAGACGCGTCTCCGCGGTTTCGGCTATACAGTCGAACAGCTCGAGCTTCTCCTGAAGCCGATGGTTGAAACTTCGCAGGAAGCCCTCGGCTCGATGGGCAATGACGCTTCCCTCGCCGTGCTCTCGCTGAAATCAAAACTCGTTTACGATTATTTCAAGCAGCTCTTCGCCCAGGTCACGAACCCGCCGATCGACTCGATCCGCGAGGACATCATCATGAGCCTTGAGTCCTTTATCGGTCCGGAGCGGAATCTGCTTTCGTCCACCGAGGAACACTGCCAGCGCCTCCGCCTCGACGAGCCCTTTTTGACCAACGCCCAGCTGTGCGCCCTGAAGGCTATCAATGCCCGGGGATGGAAAGCCAAGACCATAGACATCACCTTCGACTTCGAGCTGAAGGAAGCGGGTTTTGTCGCGTCCCTTGACCGCATCGAGAGGGAGGCAGAAGAGGCCCTCGCGGAGGGCTGCTCCCTCGTCATTCTCAGCGACCGCGCGGTGAGCGCCTCCCGCGCCCCGATCCCGGCATTGCTCGCCGTCGGCGCCGTGCATCAGCATCTGGTACACGAGTCCAAGAGAACCAGGATCGGCATCATCCTCGAGTCGGGCGAGCCGAAAGAAGTTCATCATTTCTGCATGCTCTTCGGCTTCGGCGTCGACGCGGTCAATCCCTACCTCGCCTACGAGGCGCTTCGCCAGATGGGACAGGAAAAGCTGTACAGCAAGAATTTCACGAACGACGAGATCGAGGGCCATTACCGGAAGGCGCTCTCCAAGGGAATGCGCAAGGTATTCGGCAAGATGGGCATCTCTACCCTCGAGTCATATAAGGGCGCGCAGATTTTCGAGGCGGTTGGTCTGAACTCCGAGGTTATCGAGCGCTGCTTCAAGGGCACCGCGAGCCGCATCAAGGGAGTCGGTTTTTCCGAGCTGGCCTCCGAGATCATACAGCGCCATGAAAGCGCCTACCACGAAAGGGAAGTGACTCCCTACGACGAGTACCTGAGCTCCGGCGACTTCCATGTCCGCACCGGCGGGGAAAAGCACATGTGGGATCCCGAGTCGATCGCGGATATCCAGGTCGCCTGCCGGTCGAATGACCGCAAAACCTATGACCGTTTCGCCGCAAGGCAGAACGCCCGCTCGAAGGAGCAGGCAACCCTCCGCGGGCTGCTCAAGTTCAAGGCGGCAGAGGCTATCCCCCTTGCGGAAGTCGAGCCGGTCAGCGAAATCGTCAAGCGCTTCGTCACCGGAGCGATGAGCTTCGGCTCGATATCGAAGGAAGCCCACGAGACCCTCGCGATCGCGATGAACCGCCTCGGCGGAAAGTCAAACACCGGCGAGGGCGGCGAGGATCCCGAGCGATTCAAGACCATGGCCAACGGCGACTCCAAGAGAAGCGCCATCAAGCAGGTCGCGTCCGGCCGGTTCGGCGTCACGATCGAGTACTTGACGAACGCGGACGAAATACAGATCAAGATGGCACAGGGCGCGAAGCCCGGCGAGGGAGGGGAACTTCCGGGGCACAAAGTCGACGCGTTCATCGCGAAAACCCGCTACTCGACACCCGGCGTAGGACTCATCAGTCCTCCTCCCCATCACGATATTTATTCTATTGAGGATCTTGCCCAGCTCATATTTGATTTGAAGAACGCGAACCCCAAGGCGCGCATTTCCGTCAAGCTCGTTTCCGAGATAGGCGTCGGCACCATCGCCGCGGGCGTCGCCAAGGGACACGCGGACCACATCCTCGTCTCGGGCCATGACGGCGGAACGGGAGCCTCTCCCTATACCGGCGTGAAGAACGCGGGCCTTCCGTGGGAACTCGGCATCGCCGAAGCCCATCAAACCCTCGTCATGAACGACCTTCGATCCCGCGTCATCCTGCAGACGGACGGTCAGCTGAAGACCGGGCGCGACGTCGTCATCGCCGCCATGCTCGGCGCCGAAGAATGCGGCTTTTCTACCGGTCCCCTTATCACCATGGGCTGCATCATGATGCGCAAGTGCCACAACAACACCTGTCCCGTCGGCATCGCGACCCAGGATCCGCGCCTCAGGGAGCGCTTTACCGGAAAGCCCGAATACGTCGAGACCTTTTTCCGCTTTATCGCGGAGGACATGCGCGAGATAATGGCGAGCCTCGGCGTGCGCACCTGGCGCGAGCTCATCGGGCGCGTCGACATGCTCGAGCAGGACAAGTCGGTGTTGAGCTGGAAATCCCAGGGCGTGGACCTTTCCGTCCTGCTGACCCTTCCGGTGAAACCTCATCCCGATACCGCGGTCTTCAATACAATCAAGCAGAACCACGGCCTTGAGGCCGTGCTGGACCAGAGACTCATAACGAAATGCGCCCTCGCCATCGCGTCGAACAAGCCGGTCGTACTTGACGAGACCATCATCAATACCGACCGCGCCACTGGCACCATGCTGAGCCATGCCATTGCCCTGAAAAACGGCAACAAGGGACTGCCCGAGAATACGATACGGGTAAACTTTACGGGAACCGCGGGGCAGAGCTTCGGCGCATGGCTTGCGAAGGGCATTACCTTCACGCTCACCGGGGACGCCAACGACTATGTCGGCAAGGGTCTCTGCGGCGGACGGCTCGTGATCGCGCCTCCGAAAGAATCCCCGTTCAAGGCCGGGGATAACATAATCATCGGCAACGTCGCCTTTTACGGGGCGACGGACGGAGAAGGCTACATCCGCGGAATCGCGGCCGAGCGTTTCTGCGTGCGGAACTCGGGCGCGAATGTCGTAGTCGAAGGCGTGGGCGACCACGGCTGCGAGTACATGACCGGGGGCCGCGCGGTCATACTCGGCACAACGGGACGGAATTTCGCCGCGGGCATGTCAGGCGGAATCGCCTATGTCTATGACCCGAGCGGGCACTTCCCGAAAAAATGCAATCTGGGCATGGTCGCCCTCGAGCGACCCGATGATGACGATGAAAGGGAATTAAAGGTTTTGATACAAAAGCATCTCGAGTGGACTCACTCCGACGTTGCTTCTTCGATACTAGACGCATGGGAAAAGGAAAAGGTCTTCTTCGTAAAGGTAATTCCCGAAGACTACAAAAACGTTATGCTTGCAGCCAAGGGAAAGAAGGAGGCAGTCAATGGGTAAGGTAACCGGATTTCTTGAATACAACAGAATGAAAGTGAAGGACCGCTCTCCCGAAGAACGGATAAACGATTTCAAGGAGTTCCTGCTTCCTCTGAAAGCCGAGGAACGCAAGGAACAGGGAGCGCGGTGCATGGACTGCGGCGTTCCCTTTTGCCAATCTGTCTACGGCTGTCCCGTCGACAATCTGATTCCCGAGTGGAACGACCTGATTTACAAGGGCAAGGAACGCGAGGCGTGGATGCGCCTGATGAAGACGAACAATTTCCCGGAGTTTACCGGCCGCGTGTGTCCGGCTCCCTGCGAATACGCATGCGTGCTCGGCATTAATCAGCCGGCCGTCACGATAAAAGACAACGAGGCATGGATAATCGACAACGCCTACGAGAAGGGCTGGATGAAGCCGTATATCGTGAAGACCCGCACCGGCAAGACGGTCGCGATAGTGGGCAGCGGCCCATCGGGGCTTGCGGCCGCCGACCAGCTGAACAAGGCCGGCCACACCGTGACCGTGTTCGAGCGCGAGGACAGGCCCGGCGGACTTCTCATGTACGGGATTCCGAACATGAAGCTCGACAAGGCGCTTCTTCTCAAGAGAATCGAGATCATGGAGGAAGAAGGCATCACATTTAAAACCTCGACGAAAGTCGGGACGGATATTTCCGCCAAAGATCTGACGGGCACGTTCGACGCCGTGCTACTCGCGACCGGCTCGACCCGGCCGCGCGACCTTCCCGTCCCGGGAAGAGCGCTGAACGGCATCCACTTCGCGATGGATTTCCTCACCAAAAATACCCGGAGCCTTTTGGACTCGGGCCTTGCCGACGGAAAGAACATCAGCGCGAAGGGCAAGAAGGTCGTCGTCATCGGCGGCGGTGACACCGGCAACGACTGCATCGGCACCTCCGTCAGGCACGGCTGCACGGGCATCGTCAATTTCGAGGTGCTGCCGAAGCCCTCACCCGAGCGCACGAGCGAGACCCCGTGGCCGACCTATCCGCGCCTCTACAAGCAGGATTACGGCCATGTCGAGGCAGAATACCGCTTCGCGAAAGACCCGAGGGAATACGGCATTCTTACCAAGGAATTTACGGACGACGGCAAGGGAAACGTGAAAGGCGTGAAGACCGTCCGGGTTGAATGGAGGAAAAATGAGGCCGGCCAGTTCCAGATGGTCGAGCTTCCCGGAACCGACGAATACTTCGAGGCCGATCTCGTGTTTCTCGCCCTCGGCTTTCTCGGCCCCGAAGACGGGATTCTGAAAGAACTCGCTCTCGAGACCGATCCCAGGAGCAACATCAAGGCCGATTACGGAAAGTTCCGCACAAGCGTCGACAACGTGTTCGCCGCAGGGGACGCGCGGCGCGGACAGTCGCTCGTCGTGTGGGCAATCAACGAAGGCCGCGGCGCCGCCCGCGAGATGGACCGCTTCCTTATGGGGAAGACCTGGCTGCCGTGATAATATAATACTACCTGAACAGGATGCCCCCGGACTTTTTTTCCGGGGGCTTTTTTTACCTTGACTGTGATGGTCCCTGGATCAGGGTAAATACAGGATTTTAGAAATTTGACTTTCCTGAAACTAAAAAAGAGCATATTTTGATTTTTTTACACACATTCTCTTTTTTTTTGTTGACAGCTCAGAAATCCGGATATAGTGCAAGCGCTTGCGCATCAATGGAGGCTAAATGGCTGTAACAATGGCAGATATCGCAAAAATAGCAAAAGTCAGCGAATCAGCCGTTTCCCGTGCTTTGCAGGATAATCCGCGCATTTCTGCAGCGACCCGTCAGCTCGTCAAAAAAATAGCCCTCGAGCTGGACTTCGAATACAATGCACATGCACGAAGTCTATCCACCAAACGATGCGCAACCGTTGCCGTGATTCTTCCAAACTATGGCAGCCGTGTCAATCATACCTATTATCTCGATCTTCTTGTAAATGACTTGCGGTTTCAACTGGCCTCCCATAATTACGACATGCTGATTTGCGATTCGGAGAACAGCAGCTCCGGTGATACCAGTTTGAGCCGCCTTGCGCGGCAGCGTAAGGTTGATGGCCTCATCATTGTAGTTGGCGATCTGCCTGAAAATGACCGTAAGGTGATTGAGGCCCATCATATTCCGATGGTTCTGGTTAATAGCCGCTCCATCACTATGTCCGGTAAATCCATCGATGGCGTGTCCAGTTTTTTTACCGATAACGTGCATATAATGTCCTGTTTTGTCAACACAGTTTTTAGAACAGTTTAAGGTGAGCGCGCTTCCTTATGGGGAAGACCCGGCTGCCGTGATAATATTAACGCGAATGAAATGCACCCGGCCAGGAACTACCGTCCGGGTTTTTTTATCTCTTGAACTGTGAGACGGAAGCAGAAAAAAAGGTTGACAAATGAACTTAGCAGATCAATAATACCCATACTCGGCGTTGCCGGAAGTCCATTGATGCAAGTTCCACCTATCAATTTTTGGGAGATACAAATGATCAGAAAAACAGTACTGCTTCCGGGTTTGTTGGTGATTACCTTTGGTTTGGTTGTGCTGACATCATGTGCCAGTATTTCTCAATCGGACAAAGAAACAAAAATAGCGGCAAAGGGCCAACAGGGCGGAAATAGTAATATTGTCAATTCTGTAGGTTGGGGTAAAAAATCGAATGCAAAAATCGCTGCAGCCTATAACAAGTCATGGCTCGGACAAACAGAAGATATTACCGTATTTGTAAAAACCGGATTTGCCTTATATGATGCGAGGAAATATGCGGATGCTTTGGATGTTTTTGCTAAAATGCAAGAAATAAGCAAAAAGAATAACGATGTTTTGAATGTGTGTATTTCCTTGATTTGGCAGGGCCATATGATGGATCTGTCGCACATGAGAAAGGAAGCCCTTAGTAAATACAAGGAAGCTGCAGATATGAAAATCTATGGGGAAATACACCATGATCAATATGGGTTAGCATACTCCCCAAGTCCGTATGCCCTGGAAAGAATGAATACTGCATTTATACGATTAGAAAACCTGGACGAAAACTGATTTTTTAAAGTATTCACCGAAAACACTTTTCCTGGAGTGATACCTCCAGTGTTACCCAAAGTATTCCGTTATAGTTGATGCGCAGCTCCTCGGTGTTAAAATTTGGATTACCAAAGAAATAGGGTTTCATTTCTCTAAAATGTATATTTTAAAATTGACATTTGCATCTTCGAAGCGCATAATCGAGATATTGGCATCGCCGTATAAAGAAAGCATCTCGCATGTTGATATGCCTCTTAGCAAAACCATGGAATCGGTCGGTACGGATCTTATGACGAGCGATGTGTAACACCTAAAAAAAGGACGGTCAGAAAGTATGAAAAAATCCCTGAAAAAACAGGCAGTTCAGAAAACATGCCTATTCCTGGGATCGTTGATACTGTTTGCCGGATGTATCACGCCAGCCCGTTCCGGCATGACCTCCGAGAGCCTGAAAATACACAGCTCTACTAGCGCTCCGATTGATAATCCGAATATAAATATAACTGTCAATTCGCTCACAAAAAAAGATAGTGAATTGGCCATTGAAGGGCTGAAAAAGAAGTTCATAACTTCCGTCTATATGAATGTGATGCTGAACAGCATCATTCAGCAATATCCTGATACAAAAATTACCATGGTGATTACACCGAAAGAAAAAATTTATAGAACCTGGGTGCTTGACGCTTTATTCATTTATCCTTGTGTAGGATATTTTCCGTTTACTCCTTGGTGGGGATCAACCAACTTGACGGCGCAATTATCAGTTCTTGTTCCAAATACCGCGCCCTGTTCCATAACCTTATCCGCGAGCGAGCCGTTTGCCATAATGGTGTATCCATACTATAAAGCGGGGAGGGTATTGACCGAAAAATACTCCGTTGCATATAACAATTTATTCGAGCAAATCGGAACGTACGGGTTCAGCGAAATTGCAGGAAATATTACAATGCCGACCGCTTCTCCCATCGGCGGTAATAACAGCCGGTATACATTTAATCGCGGTTCGGACGTGGACCGGGATATACCTCAGGTTGCCGCTGTAAATAATCTCAGATTTGCGCTTGTTATCGGGAACGAAGACTATACATCACAGCAAATCGAGCTCAAAAACGAAGTTAACGTCGATTTTGCCAGAAATGACGCCAGCGCCTTTAAGGAATACGTACAGAAAGCATTAGGTATTCCGGAAGACAACATTATACTTTTGCTTGATGCGACCACCGGAAAAATGAAACAGGCTTTGGACAAAATGAGTTTGTTGGCCAAAAATAGTTATGGAAATGCCGAGATTTTTTTCTACTATGCAGGACACGGCTTACCCGATGAAATAACCAAAGAACCGTATCTTATACCTGTGGATGTAAGCGGCGGTAATGTGACCGATGGAATCAAGCTCAGGGACGTATACGACAAGCTTACGAAATATCCCAGTAAAAGGGTTACTGTTTTTCTCGATGCCTGCTTTAGCGGCGGCGCTCGAGGCCAGGGCCTTATCGCTACCCGCGGTATAAAAGTAGTGGCAAAAGAAAATTCCCTCAGCGGGAATCTGGTTGTTTTCGCGGCAAGCAGTGGAGAACAATCGTCGCTTTCTTATAAAGACAAAGAACATGGTATGTTTACATATTTCCTGCTTCAAAAGATCAAGGATTCGAAAGGCAATGTAACATATAAAGAACTGTCCGATTATATGACAAAACAAATAGGCTTTAATTCTGTCTTAAAGAATAATAAAGAACAAACTCCGCAAACTAACGTAAGTCCGGATGTTCAGGTTCAATGGCAAAACTGGAATTTAAGATAGTCATATGCGAAGTTGAAAGGGATAGCATAAGGCGTATGCGGTAATTGCACACAAACCCGCACCTTTTCCTTTTTTCCCGTTTTACTCTATACTGATGGCCGGAGACAAAACCCCAATGGCCTATACAGATCTTCAGGATTTCATTTCCACACTCGACAAGCGCGGAGAACTGATCCGGATTCGCGTCGAGGTGGACAGCGAGCTCGAGATAACCGAGATAGCGGAGCGCGTCATGCGCGCAGGCGGTAAAGCGCTGCTATTCGAAAAGGTGAAGGGCTCAGAGTATCCCCTGCTCATCAACGCGATGGGAAGCGAAAGCCGGATGGCCCTTGCCCTCGGCGCGAAAAGTCTTGACGAAAAGGCCGCCGAAATCGAGGGTCTTCTTTCGTGGGCTTGGGCGCAGGCGCGGGATTTTTCCTTTCTGTCCGCTGCGACGGGCGCCCTGCCGAAAATCCCCACAGCCCTGTCCCTCCTGCCCCGTCGTGTCGGGCGGCCCAAATGCCGCGAGGTAATCGATGAAAAAGCCGGTTTCGACTCCCTTCCCGTTCTCAAATGCTGGCCCCTCGACGGCGGACGTTTTTTAACCCTGCCCGTCGTCTGCACGCGCGACCCCGACACGGGAGCCCAGAACTGGGGCATGTACCGCATGCAGGTATACGACGACAGAAGTGCCGGCATGCACTGGCATCTTCACAAGGACGGGGCCCATTTTTACCAGAAATACCAGGCGCGGGGCGAGCGCATGAGCGTCGTCGTTGCCCTCGGCTCCGATCCCGCCGTCACCTATGCCTCGACGGCGCCCCTGCCCGAGGGCATATGGGAAGCCCATTTCGCGGGCTTCCTGCGCGGCAAGCCCTGCGAGGTTACCAAGGCGCGTCTTTCGGACATTCAAATCCCCGCCGATGCCGAGTTCATTCTCGAGGGCTGGGTTGATCCCGCCGAGACGCGGCTTGAAGGGCCGTTCGGGGACCATACCGGTTTTTACTCGCTTCCCGATCAGTATCCCGTTTTCCACCTTGAGCTCATGACGAGGCGAAAAAACCCGGTGTACCCGGCGACCATAGTCGGCATACCCCCGAAGGAGGACTGCTGGATGGCCAAGGCCACCGAGCGCCTTTTTCTCCCCCTCCTGAAGCAGCTCTGTCCGGAAATTGCCGACCTCTGCATGCCGATAGAGGGTGTCTTTCACAATTGCGTGATAGTCTCGATCAACAAACGCTATCCGGGACAGGCGAGAAAGGTGATGAACTTTATCTGGGGAATGGGACAGATGATGTACACGAAGCTCATCGTCGTCGTCGATTCCGACGTCGATCTCAAGAATCTTTCGATGGTCGCCTGGCGCGCATTCAACAACATCGACGCGAAGCGCGATCTCGTGCTGTCGGATGGTCCGCTTGACGCCCTCGACCATTCCTCTCCCGTTCCGCGTTTCGGCACGAGGCTCGGCGTCGACGCGACGCGCAAGGGTCCCGAGGAGGGGCACACAAGGGAATGGCCCGAGCCCCTTTCAATGGATAAATCCATACGAGACCTCGTCGACAAACGCTGGAGCGAATATGGCATCGACTGAAAGCGGGGTAGGGGCTGCTTGTCCGGGGGAGCGGTCCAAACTCGCCCTTATCGGCGACGCAGTGATCATCCGGCATACCCTTTTTTCCCTTCCGTTCGCCCTCGCCGCCGTCCTTCTCGAGACAGGCGGGAGGCCGTCAGTCGTGAAGCTGATCCTGATCGCTCTCGCCGCGGCCTCCGGAAGGAATCTCGCGAATGCCCTGAACCGGCTCATAGACCGGAATATTGACGCCCGCAATCCCCGCACCGCAGGCCGCCATCTGCCTTCGGGTACACTCCTGACAAGGGACCTGGCCCTCTTTTCTATCGCGATGGGCGCCGTCCTTCTTGCATCAACCGCCTTTCTCGGGCCTCTCTGCCTTGCCCTGCTTCCCGCGGCGGCTGTGGCCATCGGGGGATATTCCTACACCAAACGCTTTACCTGCCTCTGTCATTTTTGGCTCGGCGCCGCCTGCGCGATCGCGCCAATGGGAGCCCTGATCGCCATTTCGGGAAAAGTCTTCGAGCTGCGCTTTTTTGCGCTCTCGGGCGCGGTTGCGCTGTGGGTTGCGGGCTTTGATATCCTCTATGCTGTCCAGGATATCGATATTGACCGGAAGGAAGGACTCCATTCCGTCCCGGCGCGTTTCGGCGCGAGGGGAGCCCATGTCCTTTCCGCGCTTTCTCATATGGGCACCATCGCCGGTTTCGCCCTCCTTCCCCTGTTCTGGCCCCTGGGGCCCGCGTATTGGACGGGTTTCGCCCTTGCCTCTATCCTGTTGGCGGCAGAACACCTTGTCGCTCCGGGAGGTACGGAAAAGCATATCAGGATTGCGGCCTACGGGATAAACGAGGTAATACCGCTCATTTTTCTTGGCTCGACAATCCTTGATATTTATGTGCTATAATTGAAGCATGGCACGTTATCTTGTCTGCATTACCGGCGCCTCGGGCGCCATATACGGAATCCGTCTCCTTCGCGCGCTTTCGCTTCCCGGGCACGGGACAGCCGTTCATGACCTCTATCTTGTCGCCTCCGACTGGGGCGAGCGGGTTATCGCGATGGAAACGGGCAAGTCACTCGAAGCATGGATAAGGGAACTGCAGCTTTTGGGCGGCAGCCGCATTACCCGCTTTGAAAGCGGGGATTTCTCCGCGCCTGTCTCGTCCGGCTCCTTCCGTCTCGACGGGACCCTTATCTGCCCCTGTTCGATGGGTACCGTCGGCTCCCTTGCCTCGGGTACTTCGAGCACCCTGGTGCACCGCGCCGGCTCTGTCGCCCTGAAGGAAGGATGGCCGCTCATTATTGTTCCACGGGAATCCCCCGTATCGGTCATTGACCTGAAAAACATGACACGCCTCGCCGAGGCGGGCGCTTCGCTCATGCCCGCAAGCCCCGGCTTTTACCAGAAGAGCGAAAGCATAACGGAACTCGTTGACGGGTTTATATCCCGGATTCTCGACCGGCTCGGCGCGAGGAATCCCCTTTCCAAACCCTGGATGGGAAGTCCCCGGGAATAACTTCCGGATCGTGACAGATGCTCGGGAGCGCAATACAAAATTACAACGGGAGTTTATAAAATGAATTTATCCGCACGAATTGCCGGTTTCATCATTTGCGTCAGTCTTTGTTTCCTTTTCCCCTTCTCCGCGTCTTCATCCCCGGCGAGCAGCCTCAAAGTCGGGGTTCTTCCCGACGCGGATTCCCTTCCCCTGCTCGTCGCCGATGCCGAGGGCTTCTTCGCAGCAGAAGGAGTCGCAGTCATTCTCGTTCCCTTCAAGACGGCGCTCGAGCGTGATGCGGCCCTCCAGTCGGGAGCGGTGGACGGCGTTGTTTCTGATCTTCTCGCCGCTGCTTTCGCGACTCAGGGCGGATTCGAGGTAAGCGCGACAAGCCTTACCGACGGGCGCTACGGCATAGTGACCGCACCCGGTTCGGGCCTCGCGAAGGCGTCTGATTTGGCGGGAATCGAAATCGGAATTTCCGCAAACACGATCATTCAGTACGCCGCCGAGTCGCTTTTGGTGAAAGGGGGCCTCTCCTCATCCGAAATCAGGAGCCTTGCGGTGCCTAAAATACCGGTGCGCATGGAACTCCTTCTTGCCGGCAGCCTCAAGGCCGCCTGTCTTCCCGAGCCGCTTTTGAGCGCGGCCCAGGTGCGCGGCGCAACCCTTGTCGATGCGAGCGATGACGCGGGTCTCAGCGCAGGAGTCCTTCTTTTTTCGAAAAAAGTAGCGGACACCCGCGTGGCGGAACTCAAGGCCTTTTACCGCGCGTATTATAAAGCGGCGAAGGCGATAAACGCCGACGAGGCAAAGTACCGCGTGTTTATGGTAGCGAAGGCGGGCTTTCCCTCCGAGGTTCAATCAAGCTACCGTTTCGTCCAGTATAAAAAACCGCGCTTGCCTTCGACCGCGGATGTTGATTCCGTTCTTTCATGGATGAGGGAAAAGGGACTTCTCAAAAAAGAGATCGCCTCCTTTCTTGACGGGCGCGCGATAGAGGGATTGTAAAAAACACCAATGCTTGAGCTCGACGGGGTTTCGATAATATATACGGTACGCGGGAAGGAATTGGCCGCCGTCGAGAACGCTTCCCTCGTCTGCCCCGAGGGGAAGATATGCGCGCTGATCGGCCCTTCCGGCTGCGGGAAATCAAGCCTGGTGCAGGCCGCCGCGGGCTTGAAAAAAATCGCCTCGGGCCGGCTGCTCGTCGGCGGGAAGGATGTCCGCTCGACGAGGGAAAACACCGCCGTGATATTTCAGGATTTCGGTCTCCTTCCCTGGAAAACAGTCGCGCAGAACGCCGAGCTTCCGCTTCTGCTCCGCGGCATCGCCCGCGGAGAGCGGCGCGGGCGGGTCGCACCCATCCTCGAGGAGCTCGGCCTTTCGCCCTTCGCTTCCTTTTATCCGCTCAGGCTTTCAGGCGGCCTGAGACAGCGCGTCGCCATTGCGCGCGCCCTTGCGTCTGATCCCGATCTCCTTCTCATGGATGAGCCTTTTTCAAGCCTCGACACGCTCACCCGCGAAAGCCTGCAGGACAAGCTGCTCGAGGTAGCCGCCCGGCGGAAGATGTCTATACTGATCGTAACCCATTCAATCGAGGAAGCCGCATTTCTCGCGGATAGCATCTACGTGATGAAAGGACGCATTCCCGGCCGCGTTGCTTGCTTCGTCGAAGCTCCCCGCCCGCGCAGCGCGTCTTTCCGCACCAGCGCTTCTTTTTTCAAGCTGTGCGTCGCCGTCCGCACCTGCCTTGAAAGCAAAGCGGAAGGAGCGGACCGATGAAAAAGGAAACGGCGTTCTCCCGGATCGTGCGCACGCTCGCGGCCTTTGCCGTGGTAATCATCTTCTGGGAGGCCGCTTCCTTATTTGTCGCGCGCCCCTTTCTCCCGCTGCCCGCCCTTGTATTCGAACGTCTCTTTTTTAGTCTGCGGAACGGAACGCTACTCTTTCATACAATTGCCTCCGGAAAGCGGATTTTCCTTTCGATTGTGATCGCGCTTCCCGCCGCAACCGCCCTCGGCCTTGCCTCGGGACGCTCGGCAAAACTGGACGCTTTCGTCTCGCCCTTCATCTATCTGCTGCATCCCCTTCCGAAAGTTGCCTTTCTTCCCGTCATCATGCTTTTTTTCGGTCTCGGCGACGGGGCCAAGATATTTCTGATCAGCGTCATTATTTTCGGCCAGATTCTGGTCGCCGTCCGGGACGCTTCCCGCGCCGTGAGCGGGGCTCTCCTCGATTCGGTGCGCTCCCTCGGCGCCGGAAGGCTTGCCCTGATCCATCATGTTGTCTTTCCCGCGGTTCTTCCGTCCATCCTTACCGCGCTGCGGGTGAGCCTCGGCACCGCGATAGCCGTCCTGTTCATCGCGGAAACCTTCGCGACCGAGTCGGGCCTCGGCTGGTACATCGTCGACTCCTGGTCGCGCGTGGACTACATCGATATGTACACCGCAATCGTGTCCCTTTCGGCTTTCGGCTTTTTCTGCTACCTCGCCGTAGACGCCGCCGAGCTCGCCTTCTGCAGCTGGAGGGAGACTCAATGACAGTGGTGCAATCGGTATTTAGGCGGTATACTTAATCAATGAAGTCCCGTTCCAATACCCTTCAGCACAGCCTCTTCATCAATTTTTCCCTGATCATCTGCCTTATCATGATAGTCTGCTTCGCCATTTTCTACGCTATATTTTCCCTGTACAGCGGAAAGATGGTCACCTCCGGCCAGATCAATCTCTGCTCCTCCATTTCCGACTCCCTCGATTCCGAGATCAAGCAGATGAACACGGTATCGATGAATATCATTTACTCGAACCTGATAACGAAAAATTTTAAGTCCTACCTCGCCTCTCCGGAGAAGGGCCTTCCTGCCTCTGCGAAGGCAACGACGGCGGAAACGATATTCGACGTGATATGGGCTATTATCGGGCCCTTCCAGACGGTCAGCCAGGTGAACATCTATTCCTTTGACGGGAAAATGATAGGCTCGGGGCTTTTCAACATGGAAGCGGAAGTCCGGGTAGAAGATAAATCCTGGTACGAAGAAACGATGGCACTCGGCGGCTCAAAGCACATAGGCAAACCCGAGCTGATGCCCTTCCTCGACGTAAAAAACTATATCATGAAGGGACACAAGTTTTTTTCCCTGACCAGGTTTTTTTCCTCCGATCGCTTCATCATCCAGGGTATTGTCGAGGTGCTGCAGGATCAAACCACCGTTTTCAGCCACATCGATCTTGCCGAGCGTCTTAATAAGAATGTTTCAATTTTCGTCTTGAGCGAGAATGGTGATCTCCTCTATCCGGATACCGCGGAGACCGGAATTATGGGCCCATACTACAAGGACCTGCTTCAAAGACGGGTTCTCCTGCCGATGAAAGTTATCCCGCTAAAGGATCCGCATCTCAATGACAATCGGGTGACAACCTGCTTTCATTCCGACTACACAAACTGGGACATCATTGTTTCCGAGCCGACCCGCACCATCTACGAGCCGGTGAGGCGCGTGGTGCTCTATCTTGCGCTCTCTTCGGCTATCCTGATCTTTCTGGGCTGGATCGCGTCCTTCGCGACGGCGTCCCGGCTCTCCGTTCCGCTGAAAAATCTGCAACATGCCCTATCGGCCATCGACGCAGGCGACCTCGCTGACCCAGATTTTATTCCCCCGATGATAGAAAGTCATCCTATCAGGGAGATCGAGGCCCTCAATCATTCGTTCAAGGTGATGCGGAGCTCGCTTCGGCAGTCGACGGGCAATCTCCTGTTGGCGAGGAGCGAGGAGACAAAGGCGAAAATGCTTGCGCTTCAGTCCCTCATGAACCCTCACTTCATCTTCAATAATCTCGCTTCGATCAGCGCCATGGCGGAAACGGGACACACAGGGGAGATTGTGGCGGTTTGCCAGGACATCTCGTTCATCCTCCGCTATATTTCCTCGGACGGAGAAGGCGGCGTGCCCCTTTCGCTCGAGATCGAGCATACGGAGCGGTATCTGAAGTGCATGGCCGTCCGGTTCGGCAGCGATCTTTCGTATACGGTCGACATACCGGACGCGATGCAGCTCATCGTAATTCCGAAGCTTATCGTGCAGCCCATCGTCGAGAATTCGGTCAAGCACGGCTTCCAGGTCTCTCCTCCCTGGCGGGTAAGAGTGAGCGGCACCATCGATGGCGGACAGTGGCGGCTTTTCGTCGAGGATAACGGAATAGGCTTTAATCCTGCCTCTCTTGCCCTGCTGCGCGAACGGATACGGGAATCGACCGTTGACGGCGTGGTGCTGCCCTACGGGATCGAGCGCATAGGACTGCTGAACATCAATTTGAGAATGCGCATACTTTACGGGGATAGTTTTGTGTTTGCCGTGGACGAAGCGCCGGGCGGCGGTACTCTCGTTACGATAGGAGGCGCCGTAAATGGACCAGAGTCGGTATAAAGTGCTTGTCGTGGAGGACGAACAGTGGGTGCGCAAGTCAATAGCGGCGAAGATTGACTCCTCCGGCCTCGGCTTCGCCGTTGAGCGCGAGGCGACAAACGGACACTCTGCACTGCAATACATCGAGGAAGACTGCCCCGACCTGCTGGTAACCGACATACGGATGCCGGTGATGGACGGCATCGAGCTGCTTCGCGCCCTGTCCTTTTCCCATCCGGGAATCAGGACGATAATCGTCTCGGGTTTCAATGATTTCGAGTATGCGCAAGCGGCAATCAAGTACGGTGTCGCCGATTTTCTTCTCAAGCCGGTTTCGGAGAAGGATCTGAGGGACGCGCTGCAGGCAGTACGCATAAAGCTCGACGCCGAGCGGGGAAAGGAGCTCGTGCAGGTTTCCTTTAGCGGTCTCCTCTCGGATCAGGAAGAAATCGCGAAAGTCGTCGGCCTGTACATCAGGGAGAATTTCAGGAGGGACATATCGCTCGCCGACATCTCGAAAAAGCTGGGGATCACCACCGATTACCTCAGCAAGGCCTTCAAGAAATACGCAGGAGAGACCCCGCTCAAGTACATCATCAAGCTCAGGATGAATGAGGCCAAGCGGCTGTTGGTCGAGCAGAAGGACAGCGATATTCATTACGTCGGGGAATACGTCGGGTATCGGGATCAGTACTACTTCAGCCGCATTTTCAAGACCTATGTCGGCGTGTACCCGAGCGAGTACCGCCAGGACCCGAAGGGCGTCATCCCTTGACGGCCCCGGCCGTTATCCCGCCTACGATGTATTTCTGCCCGAGGATGAATGTGACCAGAACGGGAAGGCTCGTCAGGACTATATCCGCGCTGACCAGATTCCATGAGGTCTGGAACATGCCGAAAAAATTATAGACGGCAAGGGTCATGGGCCACTTGCTCGTGGAATTAAGGAAATACAGAGGCATGATAAAGTCGTTCCAGCAGGACATGAAGTTGAGCACGAATATGGTCATCGCGACCGGCGTCATCATCGGGACGATAATCCTTACGTAGAGCTGCAGCGGCGTGCAGCCGTCGATGACCGCGGCCTCGTCCAGTTCGCGCGGTATCGTCGAGATGTAGCCGAAACTGATGAAGAGACTGATCGGGATTCCTATCGACATGTAAAGCAAAATGATGCCGGCGCTCGTGTTGATCAGGGACAGCGACTTCATGACCTTCATCAGGGCGATGAAGTTTAGGGGCAGGGCCGTGCCGAGCACGATGAAGTAGTAGATTATTTCGGCGATCCTTCCCGCGCGGCGCGAGAGCACGAAGGCCGCCGCCGTGGTCAGTACCACGATGCCGGCGCTGCTCGCCGAGGAATAGATCAGGCTGTTCAGGAACGTGGTGCCGAGCTTTCCCCGCTCGAAGACGACGGCGAAATTGCTCCATTCGAATTTTGCGGGCAGGGCCAGGGTCATGGTCGCGGAATCGGAAGCCGTTTTCAGCGAGTTGATCAGGATGACCAGGATAGGGGTCATAAAGACGGCGGTGATGCAGAGGGACAGAATGAGAAGAAACGCACCGGAAAGCTTTTGCTTGATTGTCATTATGCTTCCACCGTTTTCGATTTCATAGACTTGATGATGAAATACGAGATGAGGGTGATAAACACTAGCAGTATCGTTGACAGAGTCGTTCCCATGGCATAGTTCCCCTTCGAGAATTCCTTGAAGACGGCGGTGTTTATGACCCCCGTCGCATAGCCGGGCCCGCCGTTGGTCAGGACGTAAATGATGTCGAACACGCGGAATCCGTAGGTTATGTTCAGGACGCTCACCACCATGATCGAGGGAATGAGCATCGGTATCGTTATGAGTATGACGCGCTGCGGGCTTGAGGCTCCGTCGATTTTCGCCGCCTCGTAATAGGACTGCGGCACTGCCTGGAGCCCCGCAATAAAGACGACCATTACGTATCCGACTCCCTTCCATACGTCCACTGTCATGACCGAGAGAAAGGCGAAGTGGAGGTCGGTCAGCCAGTTCTGTTTCATGAAGCCGAGCCCGATCGCCTGAAGGCTGTTGTTCAGAAATCCCGTACTTGGATGCAAAAGACTCCTGAATACGAGGCCCACTATCAGAAAGGACAGCACCTGGGGCGAGAAGGCGACCATGCGGTAGAAATTGCTCAATGCCGATTTTCTTGTAAAGAGCAGGGCGAGGGAAAAGCCGAGGATTGTCTTTACGATCGTGGTGAAGAGCGTAAACTGAAAGGTATTGCGGATATAAAGCAGGTATTGCGTGTTGCTTTTCAGGACGTTCCTGAAGTTGTCGAGACCGATAAACGCGACATCGGGACTGAAGCTGTTCCAGTCGGTAAACGCGTAAAAAATTCCGAGAAGGCTCGGAAAAAACGAAAAGACGAAATAGACTACGAGGGCCCCGAAGGAAAAATAAAGCGGATACATTTTATTGGTGTGCATGTGTATTTCTCCCGGATGAATAGAAGGGCGGCTTTCCGGAACGGGAAGGGACAGCCGCCCTGTTCGGTTCTACTGAAGCGTTATTTCCAGGCTGAATCTTTCTGGAGTTTCGCCTGCTCGTCGCGGCGGTCCGCGATAGTCTGCAGAACCTGATCGACCGTCAGGGCGCCTGAGTACATCGCCTCAAGGTCCTTGCCGACGTCCATCCACTGCGAGTCGATATATTTGACCGCGGCCTGCATGACCGTTCCTGTTTTGTGCTTTGCTATATACGCGCTGTACTCGGCGGGGTACTTGCTCGGAATCTCGGGCCAGCATATCGCGAGGGAGCCGGGATCGCCCGCAAGTCGTTTGGCCAGGTTGTCATGCCGTGCGAGGAAGGCAAAAAACTGCAGCGCTTCCTTTTGGTATTTGCCCTTCGAGTTCGCGAAGTACGCGTTGCTGGCGGGGTTGATGCCTATTATCTGGTTGTCCGCCCAGGGCATGATAAAGATGCCGAGCTTGCCCTTCATCGCGGGATAGTCTGCTTCGAGCTGTGAGCCCCAGCCTATGCCTTCGAGCACCATGGCGGCTTTTCCGTCAACGAGGGCCTTCACGTCTCCCTCAACCGAATTGCTCATAAAATCCTTGCCGTAGTAGCCGAGATCCGCGAATTCCTTGATTTGGGTAATGACGGTTTTCAGCGGGGGAACGCTCTTGATGCTGTAGGTATTCGCGTTCAGCTTGGCATAGAGGTCCGGATTGCCTACCTGATACAGGGGTCCGTTTTCGAAGAGGGGCAGTACCTGGTGCCAGCCGTTCTGGAGGGCTTCATATACGGGAACGATATTGGCTTTCTGGATCTTCGCGCTGATCGCCTTGAATTCGGCGTAGGTTGTCGGGGGCTTTAAACCGAGTTTGGCGAAGATATCCTTGTTGTAGAAAAATACCCAGATCTTGGCGCCGGGGAATGTAATGCCGTACACTTTTTTCTGGTACGAGATTGCGGGCAGTACCGAGGCATCCATGCGTTTCACGAATTCCTGCGAAGTAAGGTCGACGCAGTTCGTGTCGGGCCGGACGCGTTCGTAGAGGCTTAAAGGATCGGCGTCGGCGCAGAAAATATCGGGCGCTTCACCCGCCTGGATCTTCGCTTTCAGCAAGTCGCGCCACTGCGCGTCCGGAACAATCTGGAAGTCAATCTTGATGCCTGTCTCTTTCTCGAAGTCAAGCCCAAGCTGCTGGACTATGCCGCTCGTGGGCAGTCCCGATTGGTGGGTGCCGAAGGTAAGCGTTACCGCTTTCTTGTCCTGGGCAGAGAATCCGGCGGCCAGTGAAACCATAAGGCCCAGCGCCAGGATGCGAACTATCCTCTTGTTCATTCATTCCTCCTCAAGTTGTTCCGCCGGCGTATAAACCCCGATCGGATGAATCTTTTTCAAGATCCGTCTCAGTGTGGCCCCGTATTCCGGATTTTGACATGGACAAAAACGGTATGTCTCCTTGCACAAATTATTCTGCCATCGCGACGGCCGACGATTTTCCGTCAACGCCGATAAAGGCAACAGTCACGGATTTTGTTCCGAGCGCGCCGGTTATGCCGCTCTGCAGCCGTCCGCCCTCGCGGGAGACCGTCACCGTTCCCTGCATGCGGCCCTTTTCGTCCCATATTGTCTTTATCGAGGGACCGTCAAATTCGGGATCGTCGAACCCGAAGGCCTCGACGGTAAGGAGGCCGCACCAGTCCCAGGACGGAGTGTCCGCCCGGTTGCCCAGGGGGATGAGGGCTCCCTGCCTTGCAAAGAGGGGCAGGCTTTTCGTGCCGTAGGTTTCCCTGAACCAGGCGGGACCCGTCCTTTTTTCGCCGCTGGTCAGGTGAGTCCATTTTCCCGCGGGCAGATAGTAGTCAGCCAGTCCGTCGCCTCTGAACACCGGCGCCACGAGAAGATCGGGTCCGAGCATGTACTGCCGGTCAAGATGGGCGGCGGTAAGGTCTTCGGGGAATTCGAGCAGCATTGCGCGCATTACCGGCACGCCGGTGAGCGTCGCCTCGACCGCGGCGGCGTATATATAGGGCATCAGGCGGAGCTTCAGAAAAGTAAAATGCCTGAGCACATCGACGGCTTCGTCCCCATAGATCCACGGTACCCGGTAGGAAGCGGATCCATGCAGGCGCGAGTGGGACGACAGGAGGCCGAATGCTATCCACCGCATGAAGAGGTCGGCCGGAGGGGTGCCCTCGAAGCCGCCTATATCGTGGCTCCAGAACCCGAATCCCGAGAGACCGAGAGACAGTCCTCCCCGCAGGCTTTCCGCCATGGACGGAAAGGTGGAATTGCAGTCGCCGCCCCAGTGAACGGGAAACTTCTGGCAGCCCGCCGCGGCCGAACGCGCGAAAAGTACCGCCTCTCCCTCGCCCCTCCGCAGGCGCAGCAGGTCGAATACCGTTTTATTGTAGAGGTAGGGATAGAAGTTGTGCATGCGCTCCGGATCCGAACCGTCGCTCCAGGCGGCGTCGACGGGGATACGTTCCCCGAAGTCCGTCTTGAAGCAGTCAACGCCCATGTCCAGCAGGGCTGAAAGCTTGGATGCATACCAGGCGCAGGCGGCTTTGCTGGTAAAGTCGACTATGGCCATGCCGGCCTGCCACATATCCCACTGCCATACATCGCCGTCTTTTTTTTTCAATAAAAAGCCGCCCTCCATACCTTCCGTGAAGAGGGAGGACTTTTGCGCGATATAGGGATTGATCCATACGCAGATTTTCAGGCCGCGCGCCTTCAATCGGGACAGCATTCCCTTCGGATCGGGAAAGGTTCTGCTGTCCCAGAGAAAATCGCACCAGGAGAATTCTTTCATCCAGAAACAGTCGAAATGAAAGACCGACAGGGGAAGGCCGCGCTCCGCCATTCCCTCGATAAAACCCGTGCAGGTTTTCTCGTCATAGGAGGTAGTGAAGCTGGTAGTCAGCCAAAGGCCGAAGGACCAGGCCGGGGGCAGCGCTGCCCTGCCGGTCAATCCGGTATATGCGTTCAGGATTGCCTTGGGATTGCTTCCGTAAAAAATAAAGTATTCGAGGGATTCGCCCTTGACGCTGAACTGTACGCGGCTCACCTTTTCGGAGGCCGCCTCGAAGCTGACAAGGCCGGGATTGTTTACGAATACGCCGTAGCCCCGGTTCGTCAGGTAGAAGGGCACGTTCTTGTAGGTCTGCTCGCTTGCGGTTCCCCCGTCCTCGTTCCACATGTCCACGGACTGTCCGTTTTTCACAAAGGGAGAAAAACGCTCGCCCAGGCCGTAAATCAACTCTCCGACGTCGAGTGACAACTGCTCATGCACGAAGGCCGATCCGTCATCGCCCGTAATGTAGCCCATTCCTTTGTTTTCGCTGACGGTGAGCCTTTTTCCGTCACCGAGAAATTCAAGGTTCCACTTTCCCTCCCCTCGGGTGAAACGCGCCTGCAGGCGGCCGCTCATAATCGAGGCGAATTGTCCCTCCGTTTGTATCACGCTTCGAAAGGGTTTTTTTACGTCCGCTACCCCGGGACCATCCAGGACGAAGCGGGGAGTTTTTTCCCGGAGCCCGTCAAAATGGGATATACGGACTTTCAGGACCTCGCTCATCGGAGAGGAAACGGTAATGGTAAGAAGCGGCGCATTGAGGGTGTCTCCGCGGCTTTTAACCGCTTTGACCGGGGCGAAGACCGTCAGGCTGCCGTCCTTTTCCTCGACTTCGTAGGCCTCGGCAGGGTGATAGGCTTTGAAGCCCTTGCGGACAAGCCAGAATCCGTCGGTAAATTTCATGATTTTTTCCTTTGGGCAGTGGTGCCCCTCAATGACAGGGTGCAGGGAAGCATTGTCGCGCTCTCGGGAGGTGATCCCTCCGCCTCTATTTGGTGAACAAGACGGGTGATGCCGAGCCTTCCCAGTTCCGCGCCGGGAACGTCCATGGTTGATAGGGGAGGCCAGTAGCAATCGGCAACCGCGGGCGAACTGAGGAGGGCGAGCACGGAAATATCTTCGGGAACGGCAAGGCCGGCCTCTCGGATGCCGTGCATGATGCCGCTCAGGGCCGGATCATTCATGGTGAGCAGAGCGGTGGGTTTCGGTTTTCCCTTTAGAATCAAGCGGACGGTGTCGAGGCCCGCTTTGGCCTCGGATTCGCAGAAAACGGTCATTCCCGAAAGCCCGCGCTTCGCGCATTGATGCATAAAGCTTTCCTGGATGCGTACCGCGGGACCGTATCCCTGATCGAAGGTTTTGCGGGACTGGTTGATCAGCACCAGCTGCCTGTGTCCGGCGCTTTCCAGCGCGTCCAGCGCGCACGCGACCGTCGCTTCAAAATCGATATCGACCCAGGCATATCCCTCCGAATTGGAAGGACGGCCTATCATGGCACAGGGGATGCCGAGCCGGGTCAGAACTTCCGCCCGCCAGTCGTGCATGGTCACTTCCATCAATAATACGCCTTCGGCCATACCGCGCTGACCCATACTTTCCAGTTTGGAAGGGGTCTCGACGGGATCGGTCCATAACACAAGATGGTATCCCGCCTCATGGGCAGCCGCGGCCGCGCCGTTCACGAATTCAAGTTCGGTTTTGCCGAGGTCCCGTTTGGTAGAACTCATCAGGAGGGCAATGATGCCGGTTTTGCCCCGGGCGAGGCCCTGTGCGATTGCATTCGGCTGATAGCCGATTTCTTCCATTACTGTGAGGATGCGCGCCTTTGTCTTTTCGGAAATCGGGCGTTTCCCCGAAAGCACGTAGGAAACGGTACTGATTGAAACCTTTGCGCGCAAGGCGACATCCTTGATGGTAATCATGAAATCTCCTTGATCTATACCATTCATCGAAGCGATTCGACTGTAATCAGAATGACAGGAAAAAAACGGATTGTCAAGAAAAAACGGGATGCCGCAGAAAGAGTTTTTTGTAGACTTTTAAGGTTTCAACAATTATCTTTATTACAGCGGAGTAAAAAAGATGCCAAAAAAAATATTGATATTATCGGCGGGCGCAGGAAGCGGTCATATCCGCGCGGCCGACGCGATTGAGGAAGCCTGCCTGCAGGATACGCGGGTTTCCGAAGTGCTTAATATCGATACCCTTGATTATACCAATAAACTATTCCAGCAGATTTATTCCAAGGGCTATCTTGAGGCCGTAAAGACAGCCCCCGACCTGTGGGCCCGCGCCTTCGACAAGACCGACAGGCCCTGGCAGAAATCCCTGATCGTCGCTGCCCTCGAGCGGATCAACTCCCAGCCCCTGGTCAAGAAGATCAGGGAATTCAAGCCGGACATCTGCATCTGCACCCATTACATGCCGGCCGACATTATCTCGAACCTGATTTTGCAGGACGAGCTTCACGCGAATCTCGGGATCGTCGTCACGGACTATTACGTGCACGCGCTGTGGATCACGGATCTCTTTACCCGCTATTTCGTCGCCAAGGAAGAAAGCCGGATGCACCTGAGTCAGCTCGGCCTTCCGCCGGATCGAATCGTCGTTTCCGGCATTCCCGTTATGAACGCCTTCTCGAAAAAGGAATCCAAGGCCGCCCTCCTGAAAAAATACAGCATGAAGGCGAACCTTCCCCTGGTGCTCCTTTCCGCCGGAACCTTCGGTACGATGAGCGCCTCGGATATAGTCAAAATTCTCGAGCAGATAAAGACGCCCTGCCAGATCGCCGTGGTATGCGGGAAAAACGAAAAACTGAAAGAGGAGCTCGAGACCTTCCTCGCCGGGGCGGGGAGCGCGATAGTGAACTCCTATACAATCGTCGGTTATACCGACGTCATGCACGAGTACCTCAAGATGGCAGATCTCTACATAGGAAAGCCGGGCGGTCTGTCGACGAGCGAGTGCCTTGTCTGCGGCGTGCCCATGATTATATGGGACCCTATCCCCGGCCAGGAACTGTACAATACCTATCACGTGATCGAGAACGGGGCGGGTGTGATGCCGAATAACGCAGTTACCATCGGTTTCAAGGTTGACCAGATTCTTTCCAATCCGGAAAAACTGAAACAGATGACCGATAACGCCTTGGCTCTTTCCTTTCCCGACGCGGCAAAGACAATTGTGGACGCGATGCTCGCGAACGAGGACGAAACGCCGGTGAAGGCTTTCAAAAAAAGAATATAGCATTCGGAGACTCTTGCAAAATGCTACCGATTCGTGCAATTGTCTAAATAAGGGAACTTCAAAATTAATCAACATCAATTATATTGGCTGCTGCTGGCCGTGCTTGCCGTTTCTTATGCGGCCGGCGAAATCTTGAGCTTTCTCAATTCATCGGTGAAGCGCACCGATATCGACCCCCGTGTCGCCGATTTTTATGATGCCGGCAAGTATGCGCGGACAATAGCCTATCAAGCGGATAAGGCAAAATTCTCCCGCATCGTTTCGACCTTCGGCTTTGTCCTGAACGCTTCTTTTCTGGTATTCGGCCTTTTCGGCCGGCTCGACGGTCTGCTTGTTCCCCTTGCCGCGAATACGCACCTACGGGCTCTCGTTTTTTTCATCATCATTTTTCTCGGCTCGGATATCCTTTCCATCCCCTTCGAGCTCTACGCAACCTTCGTTCTGGAAGCGAAATACGGTTTCAACAAAACGACGCCCTCACTTTTTATCGCCGACAAGCTCAAGGGCTATCTTCTCACGCTTGTCCTTGGAGGCGCAGTCCTCTTCGCGTTCATCTTTCTGGTAGAGGCGATGGGCTCCCTTTTCTGGATCGCGTTCGCCGCCCTCGCCGTGGCGCTCGTTTTTTTCGTCAACATGTTTTATACCAGTCTCATGCTGCCGCTTTTCAACAAGCTCTCTGAACTTTCTGAAGGCGAGCTTAAGGACGCGGTCAACGCGTATGCATCCGCGCAGGGATTGAAGCTCCAGGGCATATACGTGATGGACGGCTCGAAGCGATCGAGCAAGGCCAACGCCTTCTTTTCCGGACTCGGACCAAAAAAGAAAATCGTTCTTTTCGACACCCTCATCAAAAATCATCCCGTCCGCGAGCTTGTCGCGATTCTGGCGCACGAGGCCGGTCACCTGAAGCTCGCACACATCGCGAAGGGCTTTGTGTTTTCCGCAATCCAGATTACCGCGACCGCGTGGATTTTTTCCCTCTTCATCGGCAATGCCACCCTCTCCGCGGCTCTCGGCGGCGCTTCTTACGCACTGCACCTCAATCTGATAGCCTTCGGCATTCTCTTCGCGCCTATAGCCTCGGCGACGGGCCTTCTTGCGATGATCGCGAGCCGCGCCCATGAATACGAGGCCGACGCGTTTGCCGCGAAAACATCCGATGCATCCACCATGGTCACCGCACTCAAGAGGCTCAGCGCCGACAATCTTGCGAACCTGTATCCCCATCCCCTGTACGTCTTCTTCAATTATTCCCATCCGCCCCTGCTGTCGCGCATGGAACATCTCGAAAACGCCACCTGAAAAAACTTGACAGCCTCCGCAATCGGCTTCTATAATGTGTACTCGTCACGCATCTACTCAAGTTTGAATCAGGAGCTTTTATGGGACAAGACAGTCCTCTCCTTTCTGTCGAGCATGTCTCGAAAGAATTTTACGGTAACGTCGTTCTTCATGATGTCAGTTTCAATCTGCACGCCGGAGAAATCCTCGGCCTTGTCGGCGAGAACGGCGCGGGCAAAACGACACTTATGGGCATTTTGTTCGGCAAGCCGGTTATTATCGATACCGGCGGATATAAGGGCAAGGTGAGCCTCAACGGCGAGGTTGTTTCCTTCAGCAGTCCCTTCGACGCACTGGACGCGGGACTCGGCATGGTGCATCAGGAATTCAGCCTGCTGCCGGGCTTTACCACCACCGAAAATATCGTGCTCAACCGCGAGCCTATGGCGAAGACTCTGCTCAATCCGGTGTTCGGCGACCGCATGAGCCGCCTCAACCGTCCCGCGATGAAAATGCGCGCGGAAACGGCGATAAGCAAGCTCGGCGTCCGCCTGGATCCTGACATGCTCATCTCCGAGATGCCGGTCGGCCACAAGCAGTTCACCGAGATCGCCCGCGAGATCAACCGGGAAAAAACGAAAATACTGATACTCGACGAGCCCACCGCCGTCCTTACCGAAACCGAGGCCGAGGTGCTTATCCAGGCGCTCCGGAATCTCGCGAAGCAAAACATAGCCATCATCTTTATCTCTCACCGCCTGCATGAGGTTATCGACGTCTCCGACCGCATCGTGGTTCTTCGCGACGGTTCCGTCGTCAAGGATACTCCGGTCGCCGGCGTCACGGTGCGCGACATCGCCTCATGGATGGTCGGCCGCCAGGTTTCAACCGAGCGCGTAGCCGACGGCAAGGAGCGGGTATTCGGGGAGGAAGTTCTGTCCGTCGAGCACCTCTGGGTGGACATGCCCGGCGAGACGGTAAGGGATATTAACTTTTCCGTCAGAAAAGGAGAGATCTTCGGTTTCGGCGGACTTGCAGGGCAGGGCAAACTCGGCATCCCGAACGGGATCATGGGCCTTTTTCCTTCCGGCGGCGCGGTACGTCTCCGCGGCAAGACATCTCCCCTGAACGAGCCGCGCAAGGTGCTCGAGATGGGAATGGCCTTCGTGTCCGAGGACAGGCGCGGGGTAGGGCTTCTGCTCGATGAAAGCCTTGAGTGGAACATCGCCTTCACTGCCATGCAGATTCAGGGAAAATACCTCCGTCCCATACTCGGCGGCCTCTTCAGCATCCGCGACGAGGAAAGCATGAGGCGTCTCACGGAAGAATACATTCAGATGCTCGACATCAAATGCACGAGTCCTTCCCAGAAGGCCAAGGAGCTCTCGGGCGGCAACCAGCAGAAAATATGTCTCGCGAAAGCCTTCGCCGTAAAGCCCGATCTCCTCTTCGTATCGGAGCCCACCCGCGGCATCGACGTCGGCGCGAAAAAGCTCGTGCTCGAAACCCTGCACCGGTACAACCGGGAATACGGGACGACCATCGTCATCATATCGAGCGAGCTCGAGGAGCTGCGCTCCATCTGCGACCGCATCGCCATCGTCGACGAGGGCAGGATTGCGGGCATCCTTCCGCCGACCGCCGATCTTTCGGAATTCGGCATTCTCATGTCGGGAGACATAAAGAATTCCAGCGCAACTATGGACAAGGAGACCGTCAATGCCGAACTTTAAGCAATTCATCACCGACTTCGGTTGGCCGCGCATCATCATATTCATTTTTCTCGTTTCCCTCTTCGGCGCGGCTCCCTTCGTGGGCGTCCGGCTCGACGCTTCATTGAGCGACGTCATCAACCGCTTCGGGCAGAACGGACTCTTCGTGCTTGCCATGGTGCCGATGATCCAGTCGGGATGCGGGCTCAACTTCGGCCTCTCCCTCGGCATCATCGCGGGACTCATCGGCGGCACGCTTGCCGTCCAGCTCGGCATCACCGGTCCCTTCGGCTTTTTCGCGGCGCTTGCCCTCGCGATGCCCTTTGCGGTCCTCTTCGGCTGGCTCTACGGACGCCTCTTGAACAAGGTCAAGGGCGAGGAAATGACGATCGCCATGTACGTCGGCTTCGCGGGCGTCATGTTCATGTGCATCATGTGGCTGGTGCTTCCCTTCGACGCGCCGACGATGATATGGGCCTACGCCGGAAAGGGACTGCGCACGACTATCACCGTCGAGGGTTTCTACGACAAGGCCCTCAATAACTTCATGGCCCTGCGCTTGGGAGATTCCTTCGTGTTCCCCACGGGCGAGATACTTTTCGTGCTCTTCGCCGCCTTCATGATGTGGCTCTTTCTCCGCACCAAGACGGGGACGGCGATGACAGCCGTCGGCTCCAATCCCGACTACGCCCGCGCCTCGGGAGTGAGCTCCGACCGCATGCGGACGATATCCGTCATCATATCGACGGCACTCGGCGCGGCGGGCATCCTTGTCTACCAGCAGAGCTACGGCTTTATCCAGCTGTATACCGCTCCCCTCCAGATGCCCTTCGCGGCGGTCGCCGCCATCCTGATCGGGGGGGCCTCGGTGAACAAGGCCACGATGATCAACGTGATCATCGGCACCATCCTCTTCCAGGGAATTCTCACCATGACGCCGTCGGTCATCAACTCGGCCCTTCAGACCGATATCTCCGAGGTAGTCAGAATCATCATATCCCAGGGAATAATTATCTATGCGCTTACGCGGAAAACGAAGGTGACAAAATGACAGGCATCAAAACCAAAGGCACACAGAGCATAGGCCGCTTCTTTCTCGACAACGCGGTCATCATCATCTTCCTTACGCTGACGGTCGCGGCGACGCCCTTTTCCGGCCTTTCCATCCATTACATCGTCCAGGAAATGATCACCCGCATCGGGCGCAATTCCTTTCTCGTCCTCGCCCTCCTCCTTCCGATTTTCGCCGGCATGGGACTCAACTTCGGAATGACGCTCGGCGCCATGTCGGGACAGATCGGGCTCATCCTCGCGATCAACTGGAATATCTGCGGCGTCGAGGGCCTCATCTTCGCGGCCCTGCTCGGCACCCCGATCTCGATACTGATGGGATGGATCTGCGGCACGGTGCTGAACAAGGCGAAGGGCAGGGAAATGGTCACCGGCTACATCCTTGCCTTTTTCATCAATGGAATCTATCAGCTTTTAGTCCTGTACATGATGGGCGCGATAATCCCGATAAGCTCTCCCGCCATCCTCCTGTCCCGCGGCTACGGCATCCGGAACACGCTGAATCTCGAGGGCGTGCGCCAGTCGCTCGACAACCTGTTCATGCTGAAGGTGGGCGCGAACCCGTATCTCCTTCCGATAGCGACTTTCATCGTCATCGCCGTCCTCTGCATTTTTATCGAATGGTTCAAGCGGACCAAGCTCGGTCAGGATATGCGGGCCGTCGGCAACGATATGGCCGTGGCGGAAGCTTCCGGAATTCCCGTCGACCGCACCCGCATCCTCGCGATCATCATCTCGACCGTACTTGCCTGCTTCGGGCAGATTATATTCCTGCAGAACATGGGAAATATGGCGACCTACAACGCGCATGACCAGACGAGTTTCTTCGCCATCGCCGCGATATTAGTCGGCGGCGCGTCGGTGAAAAAGGCGGCGCTCCCGAATGTCTTTATCGGCGTCATCCTGCTGCACCTTCTTTTCGTCGTAGCGCCGCGCGCGGGACAGAATCTTTTCGGCTCCGCAATGATAGGCGAGTACTTCAGGCAGTTCATAGGCTACGGGGTTATCGCCCTGTCTCTCGTGCTTTACGCCTGGCGCGCGCGGGCTGACGCGCACCGAGCCCGCGAGGGACTGCGCGGCGGCGCCGCTGCTGCCGAAACCGGGAGCCCCATATGAACGGAAATAAATCGAAGATGTCCGAAAAGCTCGGCCGCCTGCTTGTCCGCTCCCTGCTTGTGCTCGCCCTCATCGGCGTCCTTGTGCTTTCCTTTTTGGCGGGCAAGGGTCACACGATATTGGTCGACAACAAGGACGTCTCCGGCGGCAGTATTTCCGCGATCGACGGAATCCTTGTTTCTGTCGACGGGAAGGAAGAGCTCGAGCTCTATAGCGGCGACCGGGACATGCAGAAAGTGAAGGGCCAAAGCCATGTGGTAAAGGTCGAAATAATTAATGACGGAACAAAATTCGAAAAACGCATCGCGCTGCCCCTCATGACAGAAATGATGCTTCTGTCGATTCCGAAACTCGTCGCGGGCATCGAGCCCTGCATTGAGACATTTGTTCCGCTTGATGTCGCGCCTCCGGCGGACGAAAGCGTGGGAAACACCAATTCATTCACGTCTCCGGACGCCGTTCCCGAGGCAATGCCTCTTTCGATTCAGTGACCTTCCGCTCCGCCGGTTTTTTTCTTGACGGAGACATGAAAGAGTCCTATAATTTGTTGAAGTGTATAATAGCCAAATAGGAGGCATTATGAAGAACGTAAAAGCAGTCGCGGTTTTGTGCATCGCGCTGACCCTGTGCATCTCCGGCAAGATCTTTGCCGAGACCGCGAAATACCACATCGGTATTGTAACCGGTACCGTGTCCCAGTCCGAGGACGATCTACGCGGGGCCGAGGCCCTCATCAAGGCGTACGGCGACGTAAAGAGCGGCGGAATATTTCAGCATATAACCTATCCTGACGACTTCATGTCGCAGCAGGAAACATTCATATCATCGGTTGTTTCCCTCGCTGACGATCCCCTCATGAAGGCGATTATCATCAATCAGGCAATCCCCGGCACGACAGAGGCATTCAAGAGAGTGAAGGAAAAAAGATCCGACATTCTCCTGCTCGCGGGCGAAGCCCATGAAGACCCGCTCGTAATCCAGAGCGCGGCCGACCTCGCCGTCAGCGCCGACTTCGTCTCGCGCGGATACACGATCATCTGGGCCGCGAAGCAGATGGGAGCGAAGACCTTCGTTCACATCTCGTTCCCCCGCCATATGTCCTATGAAAGCCTCGGCCGAAGGCGCGCGATCATGGAACAGGCTTGCAAGGACCTCGGAATCAAGTTCGTGTTCGAGACCGCTCCTGACCCGACTTCCGATGTCGGTATGGCCGGCGCGCAGCAGTTCATCATGGAGAAGACTCCCCAGTGGATCCAGAAATACGGTAAAGACACCGTGTTCTTCTGCACCAATGACGGACACACCGAACCCCTCCTCCGCCAGCTCCTGGCTTACGGCGGCATGTTCGTGGAAGCCGACCTTCCCTCTCCCCTCATGGGCTATCCCGCCGCTCTCGGCATCGATCTTTCCAAGGAAGCCGGAAATTTCCCCGCCATCCTGAAAAAAGTTGAAGCCGCAGTCGTCGCCAAAGGCGGCGCCGGCAAATTCGGAACCTGGGCATTCTCCTACGGCTACACCCTCAGCGCAGGCCTCGGCGATTTCGCCATGCAGGTAATCGCGGGAAAGGCAAAGAAAGACTCGCTCAAGGACCTCTACACCTCGCTCGGCAAGTATACGCCGGGTGCCAAGTGGAACGGAGCCTATTACACGGACATGGCGACGGGCGTCCGCGCAAAAAATCAGGTTCTGATCTATATGGATACCTATATATTCGGAAACCCCGGACATTTCCTCCCGACGACCTCTCAGAAAGTTCCGGAGAAATACTACACCGTAAAGAAAGCCGACTAGATACAAGAATCCGAATAAGGCGAACACAAGGCCGTCCGGTCAAACGGACGGCCTTTTTTTATTTTTGATAATTGTGATGTATACGCATCGTATGAGGTATTCACGCGCTTTCCGGTACTACTACTAAAGTCGCAGGAATCCGCAACTTGATAACCACGGTCGAAAAATCAATTCCGATTTTACCCGGAGAGTTCAGGGATATTGACGGTTTGACCGTCACTGCCTATAAAACGAATTAATTGAATTTACAATCCGGCATTGACTCCATACAGTGCGGAACCTATACTTCAGTGTACATGACCGCACCATGATTAAAGGTTACCGGAATGGTCACGTGTAATAAAAGGAGAGAATAGTATATGAGCATAAGAATGAAAACTATTTTTATGGGACTGGCCCTTGCAGTTGTCACACTGCCTGTTTTTTCTGCACCGACGATTACGATTACCGCTCCGGTAATTACCTTTTCGGGTAATAACGCACTCCTTAGCGGTAATGGAGCGCAGCTGGATGCCGCATTGAATGCTATGTTCACCGGTGCAAATAAAGCTCAATTTGATCTCGCGATCGCAAACATGCAAACACAGGCGAATACCGAGCTGGGCAAATACGGCAGCCAGGAAAAACTGGCTCTTGGTTTCGCAAACGCAAACAATTATTCTGCCCAATCCGCGACACTTCAGGGATACCAAGGCTATAAACTCTTTTCCCTTATGGGCGGCGTAATGATAGGAGCCCAGCTTCCGTCCTTTAATCCCGCTGAACTTACCGCCATTCCGGATACGATTGCCGAACATCCGGATATCTATGCCGGATTTGCTCCGTCCCTTTCGTTTAATCTCGGAGTTCACCCGAGCGCGATCATCGGCATATTCAACAAGGATTTGGGAAAATCCCTGGAAAAATTCTATATGAACGTCAAATACGGAACCCTTAGCTATACCTATCCTACAGCCGCGCAGGGCGACATAAAGATGAATACCGTGAACTTCGGTCTTGGTCTCAACTATCAGTGGATCGCTCCCGGAAAGAGTTTTTTATGGGGACTTGCCAAATGGAGAGGGGTGAATTTCGGCACCGGAATCAACTATCAGAGCAACAAGGTCACTTTTTCGACAGACATAGCCGAAATTTCCCAAGCCTATAGTCAGACAACTCCCGCAGGTGCGCTCCCTGCAGCACAAATCGGTACTGTCACTACTACCCTTGCCGGAACGCCGAAGGTCAATTTGGGCCTGGAAATGACCACCACCTCGATTCCCCTTGAGGCGACAACTTCAATCCAGATGCTCTGGCTGTTAAATCTCAATCTTGGAGCGGGTGTCGATCTGGTATTCGGGAAAACCGATATTACCGCTGACAGTGGAAGCAGTTTTACAGCCAGAGATATGACGGTATCCGTAGCAGGGGTCACGCAAACCGTGCATTCGACAGTAGTTCCCGGAACGATCAAGCTTGACGCGAGCACCAAGGGAATCAATCCCTCTCTGGCGCGCATGAGACTGATGACCGGTTTCGGCGTTCAGTTGGGGCCTGTCAAGATTGATGTGCCGATATACTATTATTTCAATACCGGCCTGGCTCTCGGCGTGAGCGCCGGTATCGTCTGGTAACTGCGCAAGTCCTGTAAAAACCCAGGCAAAAAAAAGCCCGTTCAGGTTTTCCTGAACGGGCTTTTTGTTTATTTCGCCTTCAACTCGTCCATGATCGTCTTTTCGATCCGAGCGGGGAGTTCTTTTTTTACTTCCCGACTCATGCCCGCAATCGGGATTATTTCGTGAATGGTCAGCTTGACCCTTTTGTCCTTTGATCTCTTTTCTAAAAGCTTGTAGGAGCCGTCGATTGTCAGAGGGACAAGGTTGGAGTCGGAATCGGTGGCCAGATGGAAGCTGCCTTTTTTGAATTCCTGGGGCGCGCCGCCCTGGGACCTTGTCCCTTCGGGGAAAATAACCATGTTGTTTCCGTTCTTTATGTTCGCGGAGCCTTTTTTGATGGCCGCGACGGATTTCCGGAGGCTTCTCCGGTCAAGGAAGACGCAGCCCATCGCGCTCATCCACATATTAATCACGGGTACGGAAAGCAGCTCTTTTTTGGCGATAAAACCGATAGGGCCGGGCAGGCTCGCGAGTATAATGATGATATCCATCATGCTCTGGTGATTGGTAATATAGCAGATGCCCTCCCTGACGCTCGAGTCCTTTCGTTTATCGATTATCGAAAGGCGCGCCCCGGTCGCCAGCAAAAACGTCTGCGCCCACAATTTCGTGACAAACGAAACGAAGGCGCGGCGCGCCTTCGTAAGGCGGAACAGCAGCAGTACCAGGTATACCAGGTAGCAGGGGAGGGTAAGGGTTAAAAATAGTATCTGGACTATCAGGAGCATGAATTCATACATACGGGTCATCCTTGTTTCAGCTATAGAATGCCCTATTTATATCCTTTATTTCTCCTAATTTCCAGTAGCGGGAATCCCCTTCAGAATAGAGTCGATTTTTTCAAGAACGGCCCCGTTTGCAGGCAGCAGCCCGTGCAGCTCGTCAAAATAGAACACATGACCGGGAAACATGTTTTCCGCACTTCCTCCCAGGGTCGCGCTCGACACTGACACGGAGCCGTCTCCCCTGCTGCTTGTTTCATAGAGCACTTTGTCGAATATTTCCCTTGTTCCCTTTGCGTGAAAAAAGTAATTGAGTTTGGTGATGGTTGGACGGTTTATGCCTGCGATAAAATAAGTATCGGTCTTTTTCAGGGTGCCGGGCAGGTCCAGATTATCGGTAAACCGGATGCCTGAATCGAGCAGAGCCTTGTTGATAAAGGGCCGGCTCCGGAGAAAGGCCTCGGTTTCGTTGAAATTGCCGAGGGTGACCGTGGTACTTTCGTTTCCCTTGACAAGTATTTTTTCAATATAGGTCGTCGCTCCGAGATCGAAGGACTTCTTCCCGGGCAGCAGCTGGTACCAGGAACTTTCATTCCGCAAGAGTTTTTTGAAGAAGGGGCGGGAAATTTGGCCGACCAGGCCATTCCCCAAAAAGGTGCCCATTTCCAGGTCTTTTAATGCACCGGGGGCCCCGAGGAAGGGCGTACCGATGGCGATGAATTTTTCGACCTTTTTTGACGAGGTATGCCTGAGGTATTCCGTCGTCACAAGGCCGCCCATGCTGTGCGCGACGACGCTTACTTTTTCCGCCGGAAGGGAATCAATGAACTGCCCGAACAGCTTGGCATTGATTGTATTGTCCAGTCTCCAGTCATAACCGAAATAATAGACATTATAGCCCTGTTTCTCCAGATATTCGTAAATTTCGCCGTATACATTCTGGAGGGGCAAGCCCGGCTTGACGTGAAGGTTAGCCGAGTTACCGGAGGTATCCAGATAGTTTTGCGCAAAATCGAGCGCAACGGACATGACATCCGGCGGCCATATACGGCGCGAATTTTCCTTGAAAAGGTCCGTTCCCATCACTCCCGGGATGAATACCACCGCCGGCCGCCTGATATCCTCTTTCAGGGCGAGGTTTTTCATCAGGATTACTGTAGCTTTATAAGTTGGTTTGCTCAATTCGAAGTAGGCAAGGAGAACTGCGGCGCAGAACAGCAGCAGGGTAAGGACCACAATAACTTTTTTCATATTTATCCTTTTTTTGAAAAATCGATATCTAGAATATACGGAATAATAAAGGATAATATACTTACTATATGAAAAATTTTCTTGATAAACGCATAAAGCCGTTAATCCCTTTCGTCGGGCTGATTTTGTTCTCGTTTGCTCTGTGGCTTCTATACAACTCGCTCAAGCATTATCATTATGCGGATATCGTCGCGCGGATAAAAATCATTCCGGTAGCCGTTCTGTTTCTTGCCCTCTTTCTCACAATCTGCAACTATCTGGTGCTCGGCGGTTATGATCTTCTGGCCCTCCGGTATGTGGAGGAAAAGCTTCCCTATCGCCGGGTTGCCTTCGTTTCTTTTATCAGCTACGTATTCAGCTATAATGTGGGCCTTTCGATCTTCGGTTCAAGCGCCCTCCGCTACCGGTATTATTCCTCCTGGGGCATCGAGCCGGGAACCATTGCCCGCCTGATAACCTTTTGCATCGTCACGTTCTGGATAGGCTTGAGCGCCGCCGCGGGTATTGCGCTTCTGGTGCTCCCTCACGACGCGCTGAGCGGAATATCCCTTTTCTTCGTTTCTTCAAAACTGATAGGGGCCCTCCTTATCTCGCTTGTCGCCGTGTATCTTGCGACGGCGTTTAAGGGCAGAGGCGAGCTGAAGATCAGCAAATTCCATCTCCCCCTCCCGAAGGGTCCCATCGCCCTTGCGCAGATTCTCGTCGCCTCGGCTGACTGGATCCTTGCGGCGCTCATCCTGTATGTCCTTCTTCCCGCCGGGAAACCGGCATTTCCCGCATTTCTCGCCCTGTTTCTCGTTGCCCAGATGACCGCGGCCACCAGCCATGTGCCCGGCGGCATCGGCGTATTCGAATCGGTGCTGGTTCTCACCCTTTCTACCCGGATTCCGACGGATGCCCTGCTCAGTTCCATCATTGTCTACCGCGCGATTTTCTATCTCATTCCCCTTGCTACGGCGATTATCCTCTTTGTCACCCATGAAATGATTCTCGCCTCTCATAAGGTCCGCACCTTTACAAAAAACGCCGGGGTTGTCATGGCGCCCTTTGTGCCCACTGTTCTTGCGATCGGCGTATTCATCGCGGGCATTATCCTTCTTTTTTCCGGGGTTACGCCCGCACTTTCCGAGCGTCTTTCTTTCCTGGATAAATTTTTCCCCCCGGAAGTCATCGAGCTGACGCATTTTACCTCCAGCCTTATCGGACTTGCGCTTATCGTGATAGCAGACGCCCTCAGGAGGCGCGTCGATGCGGCCTATTTCATCTCTGCAGCCTTGCTGGCCTTCGGAGCGGTCTTCGCCCTGCTGAAAGGGTTTCAATACGAAGAAACCATCGTTCTGTTGATATTGCTGGCTCTGCTGATCCCGACCCGCCGTCTCTTTCACCGCCGCGCCGCGATTCTCGATCCTCCCTCGGTGGTGATATGGATAATCGGCGTCGGAACGGTGCTCGCTTCCAGCGTGTGGCTCGGGCTCTTTTCCTATAAGCATGTCGAGTACTCGAATGACTTATGGTGGGTTTTCGAGCTTTCCAAGGATGCTCCGCGCTTTCTCCGGGCGAGTTTCGGCGTGATAATCGCCGGTACCTTTATCGCGCTCCGACTCCTCTTGTCCGTCCGTTCGAAGGCTTTCGGCACGACTTTCCAAAAGGATGAGGATGAGGTGAGACGCATTCTTGCCCTCTCGGGAGAATCCTATTCTTCGCTGGCCCTGCTCGGCGACAAGCGCTTTTTTCACGGTTCCGCAAGGAATTCCCTCATCATGTACGGGATCAGCGGATCCACCTATGTGGTGATGGGCGATCCGCTCGGAGACGAGACGGAATTCGACGATCTTATTTGGAGTTTTTACGAAGAGGTGAGGCATCAGGGCGGCCGCGTCGCATTATATGAAGTAGGCGTCAAGTATCTGGCAATTTACCTTGAGCTCGGGCTTACCATCTTGAAATTCGGGGAAGAAGCCCTGCTCGATCTCGGCGCTTTCACCCTTGCGGGAGCAGGAGCGCAGAATTTCCGCACCGCGTTGAACAAGATGACCAAGGCTGGCTATACCTTCCAGGTAATCGCGCCGGATGCGGTTTCTTCTTTTATCGTAGAGCTGCGTACCGTGTCGGACTCGTGGCTCGCTGACCGGAAAAACAGGGAAAAGGGTTTTTCAATGGGCTTTTTCGACGAGACCTACCTCCGGAATTTTCCCGTCGCGATTGTGCAGAGCGAAGGAAAGATAGTCGCCTTCGCGAATATCTGCCCCAGCGGAGACAGCCGGCTTTTTTCGATTGACCTTATGCGTTTTTTACCGGGACTTCCCAACGGCATGATGGACTATCTCTTTGTCAGCATCATTAAATGGGGCAAGGATAATTCCTTCGAGACTTTCAGCCTCGGCATGGCGCCCCTGTCCGGCCTGGAACAGCGGAAGGTCGCTCCCCTATGGAACAAGGCGGTTTCCCTCGTGTTTCACTCGGGAGTCGAGTCCTACAACTTTCAGGGCCTTCGTGCCTTCAAGGCGAAATTCTCCCCTGAATGGAATCCGCGGTTTCTTGCGCTCTCGGGGGGGCTGTCCCTTCCCGCGGTAGCTTCTGACCTTGTCCGCCTGATGGGCCGGGGCCGGAAGGCGCTTGTCAATCCGCAGGCCGCGCCAGAGCTGCAGTCGGCGACCTCGCTGAAACCCCTGTGATCGTTCAGTGAACCAAAGCGAACTGCGCGACTTTCTGGAAACGTCCTATGTGCGTTTCAATAAACCGGAATTCATCGATCCTGATCCTTTGCTCCTGCCCCGCGAATTTCCGCTCGTGAGCGACCGCGAGATAGCGGCTCTCGTCGCTTCCTGCCTCGCGGTGGGGCGGGCTCCCCTTATCGTGAAGGCATCGCGCGATATCCTTTCCCGGATGAATAATTCACCGCGCGCTTTTCTCGAAGGAGCCGGTCTTTCGGATCTGCGTAAGGCTTTTTCGGGATTCCGCTACCGGTTTTTCTCGGGTGACGACATCGCTTCTCTCCTGTACGGAGTCAAAACTCTTGTCGGAAATTCGCTTGGCTTGGGCGAGGTGTTTTCTTCATTTATAAAGTCGGGCGACGAGACGGTTCTCGGGGCTCTCGGAAAATTTACGCACTCTCTTGTCGGAGCGTCTACACCGGTCGGCGGAGCGTTTCCCTTCGCGAAGAATCTGCTTCCGTCTCCTTCGGGGGGCTCTGCCTGCAAGAGACCTCTTCTGTTTCTCCGCTGGATGATACGGTCCGATTCCGTCGATCCGGGCGGGTGGGATCCTCTTCTCGCGCCGCTTCTCGTGCAGCCCATGGATACCCACATGACCTGGGTCGCGCAGCGATTCGGCTTCGCGTCCTGCCTCAGCGCGCCGAACCTGAGGACGGCTCTCGAGGTGACAAGGCGCTTCCGCGAGATCGAGGGAAATGACCCGGTGAAATATGATTTTTGCCTGACGCGCCCCGGCATTCATCCCGACCTGAGCCGGGACGACTGGTTCGCCCCTTGCGGGGAAGAAAGCTGAATGCCTGTAGCCCCCGCGCGACTGCGGGCCTTCGCGGAGCGTGCCTGTCCCTTTGTATTTTTTCTGGACTTTGCCTGCTCCGGGGACTATACTCCTTGATGAAGGAAAATCCATGCAGGAATATAAAAAGTTACGGCAGGAACAAAACGGATACAGACGCCTATTTTATGATGACCTCTTCGATTTATATGTCTGGTACACGGGAGAAAGTCCGCGCATAATCGGGTTTCAGATTGTGTACACCTCGGGGGACTCTCAGAAAGCTCTGACCTGGACTGAAAAAGAGGGTTTCTCCCATACCGGGATTGACGAGGGCGACAGGACACTGATCAACCAGTCACCGGTGCTGGTTCAGGACGGGGTTTTTCAATATGATTTTGTGACTGCGGAACTGCCGGACCGCATGGGGAACCTTGATGAGGAAATACAGGAGCTTGTGCTCTCCAAAATAGAAAATTATAAAAGAGAGGGAATGTAATTTTCTGTAATAAACTTGACATTTTCGAGTTTCCCTCGGACAATTAGTGCACAAGGAAATTAAATACACCTATGAGCATTGAACGTTTTTTTATCGCTGCTTTTTCAACCACGGACTTTATCACGCAAAACAAGGCAAAAACTTTCCTCTACTACAGTTTTTTGATGTTTGCCCTGCTCTGCCTGCTTATCATCCTTTATTTGATTATGCCCCTGTCGGAAATCCAGGTGACAAAAGGTATCATCGGGGGAATCGGGATCATGGCCCTGGTGAGTGCAAGTCTGTTTTGTCTCCGCACGGGAAATCTTGGTCTTGCGGTTTGGGTATATGCCCTCCCTACCATCCTGATGGTAGCCGTCATACGGTATATCAATGCAGGTTCGATTCCCGAGACTGCATTCAGCACCTATGTTTTTTACATGCCTTACCTGATTGTTTTTGTCGCCGTTTTCGGAAAAAAATGGCAGGTTCCCCTCACGACGGCTTACTTCTCCCTGACCAATATCGCAGTCTACATGAGGGTCAGGAGCGTCACCGGCGTTATCGCCTCTACCTCTACCACCGGAATCATCAACAGCTCGATAGGCATTCTGGTTACGGGAGTCGTCGCCTATTCCCTGGTGAACATCATGGAAAAATATTCGCTCAGCCTGAAAAAAGAAGCGGAAATTGCCGCTTCCAAGGTCGAGAAGGTAAAGAACGCGATGGCTTTTGCGCATGAAGGCATGCATGTGGGGAGCCGCCTGATGAGCGAGTCCGTCTCCATGGAAAAGGCGGCAGGGGACATAGAGCATAATATCTCTGCCGTCAGGCAGGAGGTTGTATCCCTTGGCGGCGATATCCGGGGCACAAAGGATGCCAACAACGAGATAGTGAAGGCCGCCGGCATTCTGAGCGTGTCGAGCGAGGCGTATCAGTCCATGGCAGTCCAGGCTTCCGCGGCCGTGACGGAAATGACCGCGTCGATCGACAGCATTACCGGTGTCACTACCCGGAACAAAACCAAAATAGAGGAACTTGCCTCGAATATTTCCGACGGTTTGGAAAAAGTCGACAGCTCCGCCAAAACGATTTCCCAGATTACCCAAAACAGCGAATCCCTCCTCGATATCGTGAATGTGATCAGCGCGATTTCCGAACAGATCAACATGCTGGCTATGAACGCGGCAATCGAGGCCGCGCATGCCGGTGACAGCGGAAAGGGCTTTGCCGTCGTGGCTGACGAAATCCGCCGCCTTGCCGAGGCAACCGCGGTGAACAGCCAGGCGATAACGACCGGGCTTGAGGACTTTATTTCGGACATCAAGAATGCCGATACCGCAAACCATGATATCGACGCGGCCTTCAAGGAGATAAGCGGCGGCATCGGGCGCGCGGAAGGGGCGTTCGAGGAAATTCTTTCGGGAATGATTGAACTGTCGGTTGGAACCAAGGACATCAACCGCGCGGTCGCCGACGTCGTTTCAAGCTCGCAGGGAGTCGCCAGTTCCATCAAGACCACGGACACGATGATCAAGCAGAATTCGGAGGCTATCGAAGCGGTGCTCAGGAAGACCGGCGACGCCCTTTCAAGCCTGGATGAAATCAATTCAAGCTTTACCGATATCCTGCTTCGCGCCGGAAATGTGAAGGAACTCGGCATTCAGAGCGAGAAGGTAATCGCCGATCTGGATGAATTGATCGGTGAGCTCAATAGCTCGACTCCGGGAAGGTAACAGATTTCCCCGTCCCGGTTGTTGTATTAGCAGCAGTCAGGTGTTATGCTTATGGGCATACAACCGACGGGAGAATCCATTGAAACAGAATTCCATTCATTTACATACACGTTTCGCCCTGCCGGTTTTGCTTGTTCTGTGCGCCGCAGCCTCCCTGTGTGCCACAGCTCCCGATGCCGGGGGGAAACGCTACGCAGTCCTGATCGGCATCAATGAGTATGCCGACTCGTCCATAGTCAAGCTGACCACCCCCCGTAACGATGTCGCCGATCTTGGGAGCACCCTGGCCGCATCCGGCTGGGACAAGGTTTTTATGCTCAAGGATGACGCGGATTACCGGAATCAGGATTTTCCGAGCCGCACCAATATTGAAAACCGGATCAATCTGTTAGCCGATCTGGCTCAGAGCGAAGACACCGTTTTTTTTTTTTTAGCGGTCACGGCATCAGCGACTGAAATGACTCGTTCATTCTGCCGGTGGATGCGTCCTTAAGCCGCCTGAAGGAAACGGGTATTCTTGTTTCTTCCCTCATAAAGACCTTGAACGCGCGCGGTCTCCGCAAGGTCGTTCTTGCCGTCGATGCCTGCTGCGAGCAAGTTGCGACCACCAAGGGGCTCACGGTGGTCGGCATCGCCGGCGCATCCGGGGGTAACGGGACGGCCGCACAAAGCGGTGATGCGGCGCTCACCCTCTACGCGACAAAGGCGGGCTGGTACAGCTACGAGGATAAAAACGGCAGAAACGGGGTGTTTACCCGCTTTATGCTCGCCGGTCTTTCCGGTTCAGCCGACGGTGCGGGTCCTTCAGGTCTTCGCGACGGTTTCGTGACTTTTTCGGAACTCGCCGCCTGGCTTCCGGACGCCACTGCATCCTATGCCCTCGATCAGGGACTGCGCCAGCAGGCGGTTTCCTACAGCGGCGCCGGGGATATTTCAACCCTTGACGTAACCGTCTCCCGCTCCGCCTCCATTCCCGCATCAATTGCCGCGCCTTCCGTTGCCGCGCCCGCCGCGGGAGGAGCCGCTGCAGACGCCGCGGATGCTTCCGCCGACAATATCCATGCGTTCATTTCCGCGATAAAGGAAAAGGTGAATACGGCGGTTGCGGAATCCATGAAGAAAGAAAATAACGGGTCAAAGGCCGCGGAGACTGCAGCGCAGGAGAAACCCGCGCAGCAGGCAGATCAGGGGCGGCAGTCAGGGGCAGAACCGCCGACAGCAGAGCCGGCCGTAAACGGATTTTCAATACTGCAGTTCGGCCTTTTTACGCCTATTCAGGCGTTTCCGTCTGACTACGTCATCTATGGCCCTTCTGTCGGCGTAATACAAACTTATAATGTAAAAGTCTTCAGTCTCCAGGCTGCGCTTATTGCCGGCGCCTCCACGATGGGCGGAATCCAGACCGGATTAATATGTACGGCCGACCGAATGTGGGGCCTGCAGGCCGGCGCTCTGGTGAATCACGGGAATAATGTTTACGGCGCCCAGGTAGGTTTCATCAATACCGCTGACCGGGTCTACGGCGCACAGATCGGCCTCATCAACACCGCCAGGGAACTCAAGGGTGTCCAGCTTGGTTTTATCAACGTGCTGGAAAAGCGCGGGCTTTTGGGCAACTTTATGTTCGGCTTGAATATCGGTTACTGAGCGCTTAACGGCAATCAAAAGAAAGAGTCTGCAACGGGATATTCTGGTCCGTGGAAGGATCGTGTCAGAACCTGAAAATGTACCCTCGTTGACTAAATTCCGTTTTCGCAGTACATGTTAACGTACACGCATATGAAAACAAGAACAACCCGATCGATAATTTCCGGAAAAAATGCGCTTAGCGAGATTCCCCGACATCTTTCGACTTATTGGCCATCCGGAAACGCGCTGATTTTTGCCGATACACATACATGGAAAGCCGCGGGGGAGATGGTATCCGCGATTATTTCGGATGCAGGATATCCCAACGCCGGGAAGTATATCTTTCCGAATGACGAAAACATGCATGCTGATCTTGAGCGGATCGCCTCGGTTGCTGCCGCATGCACTGCAGCGCAAAAGAATTGCCCAAGCGGCACTATTGTTCCCATAGCCGTAGGTTCCGGCACGGTAAACGACATAGTGAAGCGAGGGGCTTTCGAACTTGATCTTCCCTATGTGTGCGTTCCAACCGCCCCTTCTGTGGATGGATACACGTCTTTCGGATCTGCAGTGACGGTTAACGGTTTCAAAACTACCCTTCCCTGCGATGCTCCATGGCTTGTCGTCGCAGATCAGGACATAATGGCGGCCGCGCCGTATGAGCTCATTGCCGCGGGATACGGTGACCTGGCCGCCAAATTGACAAGCGGAAGGGATTGGCTTATTGCAGAGGCTCTCGGCCTGGAATCCATAGACCCCGCGGTATGGCACCTTTCGCAGGGCAAGCTTCTTGACCGGCTGTCACGGCCCGAAACGCTTGTCCGCCGAGATGCGGTATCCGTTCGGGATATTTTTGAGGGTTTGTGCGACACAGGACTGGCGATGCAGGACCAAGGGGATTCCCGGCCTGCCTCCGGTGCCGAACACCATATCAGCCATTGTTGGGAGATGCGGGGCTTACGGGTACGGGGAAAGGATGTTCTGCATGGGGAAAAGGTTGCAGCTGGCACGCGCCTGATGGCTTTATTTGCGGAAGTTTTATTTTCATTTACCGCTGAAGAAGTGAAATATCATGCATTGAAAACTTTTGAAGTCTCACCGCTCGAGCGTGAAAGAGAAATCAGGAAAATCTTCGCCGATACGGGAATAAGCGAAGGGGTTATTGGAGACGCAGTCCGGATTTCGCTCGAGAAACTTGATGAGGGGCAAAGCCGGCTGGGGCGGCTGGAAAAAATATGCGGTTCATGGAATAGTTTGCGTTCTATTGCCTTTGCGGACCGCCCCTCATTTTCCAGGCTGTCAGACATGTTTTCTTCTGCGCATTGCCCCGGGTTATCTGCTATCGGAATTGATTCAAAACTTGCCGCCTGGGGTTTACTTGCAGCGCAGACCATCAGGAACAGATACACGCTTCTTGACCTCGCATGGGACATAGGCGTGCTTGAAATCGTCATTGGTATAGTAATTACTAAAATAAATACTAAATAGAGGCTCTTGCAAAAATAACCGACTTTTGCAAGAGCCCGGTTGACTTCTAGATTATCTTCTTAAGCCAATATCCTTTTTTCATCCGCCGCTCGAATACCCATGCCTTGAACACTTCCTCGAGGGAAATGCCGACGAAGGCGCCGATGGTGCCGAAGTGAAACACTATGCCGAGCAGAAAGGCGAGCGGTCCGCCGACGAAAAGGAAGGACAGGAGGGTTACCTTCATTACGTAGACCGTGTCCCCTCCCGCGCGGAGAATTCCGGGAATGACGGAGTTTATCGTCGTGAAGAAAATCGAGACCCCCAGAATCATCGTGCAGACAAAGGCCTCGTTCCAGGTGACGGGGGCAATCTTGAAGAGGCTTACGAAGGGACCGGCGAGCGCGATTACGAGGACAGCGGGGATGGTCATGATGATCACGCTCATCCTGAGTCCCGTATAGGCCTTGAGCCGCGCAAACACCTTGTTGTTTTTTCCCAGTTCCTGTCCTACCGTAATCATCGTCGCGGTGTTGAGCCCCGAGGTGGGCAGGGTCGCCATTCCCTTGAGGTTGCGCACTATCGTGTAGGCCGCATAGGCGTGGGAGCCGATTGCGTTGAAGATCACCGTATAGGCGATGCGCGCTCCCTGCCAGTAGAATCCGTCCACCGACATCGGATAGCCGATCCTGACAATCGCTTTCAGCCTTTCGGGCACAATTTTGAACAGATTGGATAATTTGAAGCGGAGTTTCGAATGACGGGTCAAGGTGAATCCGATGAGCGCAAGGGCCTGCAGAATCTGCGAGATCAGGGTCGAGACGGCCGCGCCCGCATAGCCCATCTCCGGGAAGGGGCCGATGCCGAATATCAAAAGCCAGTTGCCGAATATATTGAGGGCGTTGGCCGCGACCGCGATGTACACGGCGGTTTTCGTGTCGCCGACGGCCCTGAGCGAGGCCGCTATCATGTTTCCCGGAACCGAAAGCGCATAGCTGAAGCTGATGATGCGCAGGTAGCGCGCTCCTATCCTGACTACCTCGGGGCTCTTGCCCAGGGTGAGAAGCCAGATGAAGGTATCGCCGAAAAAGTACGTTGCACCTCCGACAATAAGGCCGATGAATACCCCCGCGCCGATGGTGGTCGAGGTGGTGGCCCTGACATTGTCCTCGTCGCCCGCGCCGAAGTACTGTGCTATGAGGATGCTCCCTCCCTGGCCGATGGCCGCGAAGATAAGGAAGAGGAACATCTGCACCTGGGCCGAATTGCCCACGGCCGAGATAGTGTCCTCTCCGAGCTGGCCCACCATCAGGGCGTCCACAAAGCCCATCAGGGTAAACAGAATGTTGTTTATGATGAGGGGGATCGCGAGGGCGATGATATTCCTTTCAACGCGGCGGAATTTCAATTTCATTCGTCTGCCTCCGCAGCAACGATCAAGGCAGCCTCGCGGCAGGGACCGTCCATATATTCTCTTTTTTTCAGGATCCATGCGTACCAGCCGAAGTGTTCCATGCATTCCTCCTCGCTGTGGGCGAGGTCGAAAAAGCGGAGGTTGTAGAGGGCCATGGCATTCTGCATGCCGGGAATCAGCAGGATTTCCGCTTTGGACAGTTTCCATGTTTTCCGGTAGATGCGCACGAACCAGCGGAGCGAGTCGATCTCTATTTTTCTCGCATCGTCGGCCTCCGGGCGGAAATCGTCATTCCAGATTTTCTTGCCGTATTTGTTATAGTAGAATTTCCGCTGTGCGAAACCGAAGGTCCAGAGGATGTCGAAGAGCTTCAGGTCCCGCCGGATAAAATCGAAGTCGTAGCAGGCATGAAAGCGGCGGAAGCGGTACACCACATTGAAGGCGTGGAAGTCCCCGTGGATCATGAGCGTCTCGCACTTGGCCGCTTCGGCGGCGGGCAGCGTCTCGGGGAGTTTTTTCGCGATATCCACGTATGCGTCAATGATGGTTCTCATTTTGGCGACGCTCGGCCGGCCCGAGGTATCTTCCTTGAGTATGCGCGCGAGGTTTTCCGTCCACTCGAGCGTCCTCTCATATTCGCAGGTCTTGATGCGGTCCGTATCGATTGTGGGATCAAGGGTCGACGCCGCACGGTGATAGCATGCAAGCCCCTTTATGGATTCCCTGTAATGCCAGGTTTTCAAATGAGTATTCCAGGACGGCATGTGGCCGCGCATGAATTTCGTCATGATGAAAAAATCGCCGTCCATCTCGACGAATTTTTCGCCCTTCACGCCGGGAACGATAACCGGCGCACCGCATCCGTTTTTGTTCAAATGCTCGACCAGCGCTATCTCCGAAGCGAGCATTTGCGCCGAGCGGTTTTTCAGGCAGTTTTTGAGCACAAGCCGGCGGTTTTTGGTGTCCCTGATAAAAAACACCTCGTTTCCCATGCTGAAAAAGCTGAAAGTGAAGTTTTTTGCGGGTCTGATGCCGTATTTTTCGAATACAAACTGAAGTTTTCGCTGAACCGGTTCTGTTGTCATACTTCTATTAAATCGGTTTAGCTGGATAGGGTCAAGCGGGTTTTTTAGAAAACTTGACACTGCCAGCCATCTTCTCTAAACTGACCACCTTAGAGGAAAAATGCATGAAAATTTTTAATGTGGCGATATTGGGCTGCGGTACGGTCGGCGGCGGAGTTGCGCGGATTCTCCTTGAAAATAAAAGCACCTTTGCTTCCCGAAGCGGCGTGCAGATCAGCCTGGTAAAGATTCTCGATCTTTTTCCGGAAGCAGCCGCAAAGAGGCACGGACTGCCGAGAAACCTGTTTTGCGGGAACGGCGCGGAACTGACGAAGGAACAGGCAGCCCTTCATACGAAGGAAATCCTCGGCGACTCATCCATCGACCTCGTCGTCGAGTCAATCGGCGGCTCGTCGGATTACATCCTGAATCTGGTGCTTGACGTCCTGAATGCGGGAAAGCATCTGGTCACCGCGAACAAAGCCCTGCTCGCGAAGCAGAACAGGAAAATATTCGAGACGGCGTTCAGGAACGGCAAGGCTGTCGGTTTCGAAGCCTCGGTCTGCGGCGCTATCCCCGTCATCAAGGGAATAAACGAATGCATGAGCGGCGACGAAATACTTTCCGTATCGGGCATCATGAACGGCACCAGCAATTATATCCTGTCCAAAATGTCCCAGAACGGCATGTCCTTCGATGAAGCCCTGAAGGGAGCCCAGGCAATGGGGTATGCCGAGGCGGACCCGACTCTCGACATCAACGGCGGAGACGCAGGCCACAAGCTGCTCATTTTATTGAAAATCATATACGGCATCGAAGCCGAGATCGGCGCCTTCCCGGTGATGGGAATCGACACGATTACCGCGGAGGACACCAAGTTCGCCAGCGAGATCGACTCGGTTATCAAGCTGATCTGCTTCGCGAAAAAGGAAGGCGACGGGGTTTGCGCCACGGTTCGCCCGATGATGGTACGGAAGGAAAATGTGCTGTCAGACATCAACAATGCGACAAATGCGGTAAAACTGACGGGCAAGTATTCGCAGGAAAATGTATTCATCGGCCAGGGTGCGGGTTCTCTCGAAACGGGAAGCGCCATCGTGTCCGATATTCTCTTTATCGCGCGGTACGGCGAGGCATCCCTGCGGGAATACAAAGGGGATGGACTGCGCCTTACCTCTTTTGACGACCTGAAAATTTCTTACAATATAATTTTCGAGACAGAGGATGTGCCCGGAATTACCGGACTGGTGACCACCGCAATCGGAAAGGAACAGATCAATATCGATACGGTCAGCCACAATATCCGCGGAAAGGGCCTTGAAGGGGCACTGTTTTCCATCGCGACAAAGCCCTGCACCCATGCGCAGATCAAGCGGGCAATAGAGGCGATAAAGAAAGCGGCTCCGACAATTTTCATCAAGGAACCGAAGGTTATCCCCATCCTGGAATAGTTTTTTTTACCCTCGGGATGGGGACTCAAATCATATCACAATGATGACGATGCCGTTTGCAGACTGGCGTCGGTATATTCCATCAGTTCTATATCATTGCCGTCAGGATCCTTGATCCAGGCTTGAAGAGACCCGTCCATACCTGTTACTATTTTGGTAACCATACAGCCTTTTTTGATCAGGCCTTCCCGGAGCGTTTCCAGACCGGTTACCTGCAGGCAAAAATGCTGGTAGGTGCTGTCGGGATGAACATGAAGACGATCCGCGTTTCCTCCCCACATTTCGGAAGCGCCTGAGTGATCGAAGACTTCGAGAAAAGTGGTTTTGCCCAACGAAAAGTAATGACCGAAAATCCGTCCATCCGGAAGGCGAAGCGAGAATTTTATCGGGAGTTCCAGTATGTTGAGGTAAAATGAGGTCATATCCTCAAAGCGCTTTGTCCGGAAGCAAAGGTGGCCGAGCCGTACTATCATGGTATCCTCTTTAAGGGATAATATGGTGCGCGTGGAAACAATTGTCAAGATACTCTTGAATTGCTATATTCTTCTTAAAGGATGACCACCGCATGAAAATCGAGGTACTTGGATCCGGGGGAGCGGTGACAACCCCTAAAATGTTCTGCACCTGTGAATCCTGCGTTCAGGCACGCTCCGGCGGCGCCCGTTTTTCCCGTCTCGGCCCTTCTGTTTTTATCCATGGCCCGGATATCCTGATCGATACCCCGGAAGAAATCTCTGTGGAGCTGAACCGTTCGCTTGTCACCCGCATCGAGGCGTGTTTTTACTCCCACTGGCATCCGGACCACACTTCGGGAAAACGGATATTCGAGATGAACAAGGACTGGAACGGTTTCCCTCCGCAAAACCGGGTGACCCATATTGTGCTTACGGAAAAAATCAAGGAAACCTTCAATTCATGCATGGCCCTTATGGAACATTTCAGGTTTTTGGAAAATGAGCGCCTGGTGAGAATATCGGTGATCGGAAACAGCGAAACGGTCGAAATGGGGGGCTTCCGGATTACCCCGGTACAGCTCGCCGCAGACTATGTGTTCGGCTATACCGTTTCGGACGGGCAAAAAAACGCGCTCATCATCATGGACGAGCTGAAGGGCTGGCTTCCGGACGAGACCATACGCAGTACGCGCTTTGACGCGGTGTATCTGCCTTTCGGCATACTTGATATCAACCCGGTGTATAACAAGCGGAATATAGCGAGCGACCATCCCATGCTCGAAACAGAGGCTACGATTACCGATACCCTCAAGATCATCGGGGAGCTCGACTCCGATCTTTTCGTGCTTTCCCACATCGAGGAGCCTGACAACATCACGGTCGATCTGGCCCGTCATCTCGAGTACATTTACTCGAACCAGATGGGCAAGACAATTCGTCTTGCCCATGACGGTATGGTTATCGACCTGGGCTAGGGTCTTTCGTTCGGCGAGGGTCTTTTCCCGATCGGGAAATTCCGTCATGATAAGGGTCATGCAAAATGAAGAAGAAAACCTGGTGGAACTTGCCAATACCCGAATGCCCTTCGGGAAATATTCGGGGCGCTATCTGGTGGACCTGCCTGAAACCTACGTGCTCTGGTTCAAGGGCAAGGGCTACCCCTCGGGCAAGCTTGGGGATCAACTCCGCGCCATTGAGGAAATCAAGACAAACGGGCTCGAATATCTGCTGCATCCCCTGATTCGGAGGTAATTAAACTGCGTCTAAAATCCGTCAATATGCTATTGCTCATTATTTTCATACTATCCTCCTGTGCCGCTTCCCCTTCCCAGGATCCGCTCGCGGGAATCGAAAACGCTGCAGTCGGAACCTATACCGACCTTGGCGGAGGACGGCTGTATCTACCCCCTGGCTGGAAAGCCGAGGACCGTGAAAAATGGCCGGTAACGGTAATTCTGCACGGCTACGGCACCCTTTCCCGCTCCCTTTCTGTCATGCCTTTTTGGATACCGCTTGCCGAGGAATACGATCTGGTGTTGTTTTTTGCCGACAGGGGAACGATGGGATGGGACGAGAGAAGGGATTCGCTTGATACCAGATTGATCGAGCGCATCCTGCGCACTTTCCGGTCGAAGAGCTGGGTTCGGGAAAACAGCATTCAGCTTTTCGGATGGTCCGCAGGGGCGATCATGGCGCAGGGCTTTACTGCGATAAACGCGAAGCAGAAGGATGGCACCCCTCTTTTTGACTCCCTTGCCGCCGCATCGGGCGGATTCGGCTTGATCATGGACAGGGAGCGTGCCGGGAGGGGGGATCCCTTCGCTCATTCGGTCCGGGTACCGGTCTATGTATTCTGGGGAGAAGCCGAGGCGAGCGACCATGGAAAGGATGCCGCCGATTTTTTGACAAAAAACGGTTGGAGCGTTGAAACGTCCACCCACCCGGGAGGGCACGTCCTTCCCGAAGAGTCGGTGAGGGAAGTGCTTTCAAGAAACAGAAAATAGACACATTTTTTAAAAAGTGCCTACGGCAGGTTCCTCTCGAGGTTGACCAGAAAGTCCTGGATGTTGGTCACTATGCTCGTCACCTCGAGGGTGCCCCGGTCGCGAAGCTTGTTTACCGCGAATTCCGAAACGTCGACGCTGTAAATGTACACGGGCCGGATACTGCCGTTCACCATGCGGTAGGACGGGGTCATGTTGCCGGTAGCTATTGAATGCAGCTGGGTGGCAAGGCCAAGCACGGTAGTCGCTTTCCTCACCTCGGCGCGCATGGCGTCCTGGGCGGCATAGACATCGGCGATTACACCGGGGAGCGGCCCGTCGTCGCGGATCGAGCCGGCGAGGACGAGGGGAATATTATGGTTCAGGCAGGCATTGACCACTCCGTCTTTCAGGCGGCCTTCTGCCTGGAGTGCCTTGAGTGAACCGGCGCGCCGCGCGGTGTTGATCACGTCGAGGTGATTGTAGTGGCCGTTTGGCAGTGAAACCTGTGTGTATATATCCTGACCGAGGGCGGTGCGGAAAAACTCCCCCTCCATGTCGTGGGTGGCGAGGGCGTTGCCGGCGAAGATCGCGTGCACATAGCCTTTTTCAATCAGGGAAACCAGGGCATGGCGGGAATCCGAGTCAAAAACCGCGGCGGGCCCCAGCACCCAGATGACATGGCCGTGGGATTTTTCGTAACGGAGCAATTCGTACAGGCGGTCATAGTCCCTTGAATAGGACGTTTCCCGGGATCGTCCGGTGCGGAAAGCAAAAACGTCCGCGCTCGTGTTCGTGGCCCTGAACCCGTCCACGTGAACGAAGATTCCTTCCGATCCGTCCTCGGTCCGGCCGGTGACGACCAGGTCGCCCTTGGCCAGACGCCGGAATTCGGTGACGTGCAGCGTCCAGACGCCTTTAGAGGTGCGCGCCGCGACGGTCACGCAGTCCATGCGGCTCTCCACCGCCAAATGCCAAAGTCCTTCCAGCTTGAAATATTCGGGAAAAATGGTATTGGCATGGAAATTGTCCGGGGCAACGCCGGGGATGAGCACTTCGACGAGCTTGGCGTCCGGGTCACTCGTAAAGGGCCCGGTTTGAAAATTCGGGGCGGTGTATTGCGGCAGTGTATATTGCATACAGCCATACTATCACGGAAAAGCGGAGACGTGGGAAGGAAAAAAACCTTGACACTAATTTCCGTATTCCTTTATAGTACAAACCTGACTTTACCTGCGTGAGACTATATCGGAGCGAAAATGAAACATCCCTGGTCTGCCTATTCCTCCCTTTCACCCGAACTGAAACGCTACATGATCATCATTGCGCTGACGGCACTGGCCCTTGCCTTCAGCGGGGACGTCATATCGAATTATTTCAAGGACGCCTACATGGTCACCCCCTATCAGAGGGGTTTTATCGAGTTTCCCCGCGAACTACCGGGGGTGCTGTGCACCTTCATCGTGGCGGCCCTTGCGGGTTTCAGCGATATCCGGATAGCGATGCTCGCCCAGGTCCTGAGCTTTATCGGCATCACCGCTCTCGGCTTTTCCACCCCTACCTTCAATATTATGCTCGGTTTTCTTTTCATCAATTCCCTCGGACAGCACCTCTTTATGCCCCTGCAGGACAGCATAGGCATGAATCTGGTGGCAAAGGGCGCTCTCGGCAAACGGATGGGACAGTTCAAGGGGGTCACGACCGCTTTCCAGATGGCAGGGGCTATCCTCGTTTTTATCGGTTTCAAGTCGGGCTTTTTCGCATTTACCTCGGCGATAAAGTGGCCCTTTCTGGTTGCCGCCCTTCTTCTGGCAGTCGTCATTGCGGTGTTTATCTCGCTCGAGAAAAAACTGGGCAGGGAAAAGATTACCCACCAGAGGACGCGTTTTGTGCTGCGGAAGGAGTACCGCTACTATTACCTTTTGGTTATCATGTTCGGGGTCCAAAAGCAGATCATGCTCGTGTACGGTCCCTGGGTGCTCATCGAGCTGCTGGGAAAGAAAGCCGATACCCTGGCAATCCTCGGCATCATCGGCGGCTTTCTCGGAATGTTTTTCATACCCGCGCTCGGCCGAGGACTCGACCGCTTCGGGATAAAGGCCATGCTCTATGCCGACGCGCTCTCGTTCATCGGCGTGTACATACTCTACGGGCTTGTCGCCGGCGGCTATGCGTCGGGCAGCCTGCCGACATTCGGCTGGACGGTCTTTCTCGCGTACGGGGTATTCATCATCGACCGCATGTCGACCCAGATGGGCCTTATCAGGACCGTGTACCTAAGGACCATCGCCTTAAGCCCCGCCGACGTCACGCCGACCCTGTCGCTCGGCCTTTCCATGGATCACATCGTCTCAATCCTGTGCGCGTATGCGGGCGGCATTGTATGGACGCTCTGGGGTCCCCAGTATATCTTTTACCTTGCCGCCGCCCTGTCTTTCGTGAACCTGTATGTCGCCGTGCGGGTAAGGCTTCCCTGATCAGGTTTTCTTTTTTGATGGGAAAATATTCATTATCGTTCTTACGGCCGGGCTCAGGAGGGCGATAATGCCCATGATGCTCTCCGTTCCCGCGTGAACCGCCGCTGAGGTATTGAGGAAAGTGCCGTCAAACGAACCGACGACTCCGTTGACCGCCGCGAGACTTTCTTTCACGCCCAGAGCCGCGTCATTGATGTTCGTCACGACGCCGGGCAGCAGGATGAAGGTCGCGTTGATGCGTTCGGTATTCCCCTCAATGACTATATTCATATTTTTTAAAAATCTGATAATGCCGATAAGGGTGATGAGTATATAAACCAATACCGCGACAAGCAGGCGGGGCAGACGAGGTATGGATTTTCCAGATTTCCGGGGATCTTTCCACGAGCAGCGGAGTTTACATCAATCTAGCAGGAAAAGCGCAGGCGAAAAATATTTTCTGGCAGGTTGCCGGAGAGACGAAGCTCGGCACAGGATCCCGCTTCGAGGGCATCATTCTATGCCGCAATGACGTGCTTCTGAGCGCTGCGGTGACGATGAACGGAAGGATTTTTTCGCAAGCAGCAATTACCATCACCCAGTCCGCCGTCACCGAACCCATAAGATAATCATCACCCCCGCTCGAAAAGTTCAGCTTGAGTGAAAAACCGAGGGAAGTACAGAGAGCACCAGAAGGGCCGCCATAGACCAGTTGAAGGCCCGCAGGCGGACGGAATTTGAAAGCCATGCCTTGACGATGGTGCCGAAGAGTGCCCATGAGGAGACCGCCAGAAAAGCGAGCACGATGTTCGCCCCGCCCCCGATGCAGAGGCTGGGCCAGAAATCATTCGGAGCCGTGAACGAGGCGACGATCGTCACTGAGGCTATCCATGCCTTCGGATTGATCCACTGAAAGGCGGCGGCGCCGAGAAGGGTGAGCGGTTTCGTGTTTTTTCTGCCTTCGCCGATACTTTCCGAGGAAGCGATTTTCCATGCGAGAAATAACAGATACGCGAGAGCCGCGAATTTGAGAAAGGTATAGGCCATCGGCAATGCCTTGAAAAGACTGCCGAGACCCGCGCCTACCAGTGCGAGCATAACGGCAAAACCGAGGCATACCCCGAAAATATGGGGAAGGGTCGCGCGGTAGCCCCAATTGGCGCCGGAGGCCAAGGCCATCAGGTTATTCGGACCCGGCGTAAAGGCCGTGACCGACGAGAAAACAATAAGTCCCGCAAAAAGTGTCCATGTCATTGATCGAATATATCGGGACTCGGAATAAAACACAATGCTTTTTTTGTGCTATGATGCGCATCAAGAGGAAACACAAATGGACGGAACGCACAGAAGCAGCATCAGGACCGGGGTCAGGGTTTCAATCGTATTGAAGGAAGACCAGGAAACGGGAAAGCGGACGGAGGGGATCGTCCTCAATATTCTTACCAATTCCTCAACCCATCCCCACGGCATAAAGGTCCGCCTCGAATCGGGGCAGGTGGGACGGGTTCAGGAAATACTTCAATAAAGGGTTTTGCGCCAATCCCGCGACACGCATGCCGCGGCGAATTTAGCCCCGAGGGACGCGATAAATGATCTCTGTGTGTGCCAGGGAAATATCAGGCCTTTGCTGTCTTTCAGCCATCCCGAGGCCGTCGCGTCGGTGACGAGAATATTCCTGTAGCCCATTTTAAATGCGGCGCGCACCGTCGTGTCGACGCACATCCATGTCATCATTCCCATCCATATTACCGTTTCTATTCCTTTTTCCTTTAATAATGCATCCAGAGCGGTATCCTGGAAGGAATCGGGTTCATGCTTTACGATTACGGCGTCTCCGCTGAACACCGGCAGGGAGGGATGGAGGCTGCAGCCGTCCGTTCCCGCGGACAGGAAGGTGCTTTTCGGGGACAGCCCCTCATGCCGTATCCATATTACCGGCAGGTTATCCTTTCTCGCTTCGTTCACTACCTTTATGACGGCTTTCAGGGCCTTTGTGCTTTTCCACAGCGGGAACCTGCCGCCAAGGAAATAATCTTTCTGCACATCGATAACGACCACAGCCGTGTGTGCAATATCAATCTCATTCATATACGCGCTCCTTAATTGGTTTTTTTGCTCACATGGTATTTCACGAAAAGGTTCAGGGCCCGGATCGCCGATCTGATGTCGGTGAATACCGGAATGCCGCCTTCCTCGAGGTAGCGCACCAGATCGAGGTAATGGTTCCCCGCATTGATCGAAACGACGACGGGCTTGGGGGATCTCTGGACGGCGCGGATTATGCGGCTTGCGACCGCGTCGCTTTCACGGCAGCGGCCGTCGTCGCTTTTCAGATTTTCCACGTGGGGAACGATGGCGATGAAGGCGCAGTCCACGTTCGGGTCGGCGAGGATAGTCTCGACGAATTCGGCGAACATCGCGTCGTCCGTCATCGGGGTTACGTCCAGGAGGCTCGCGCCGACGTTCGCAAGTCCGTGAGTGTTGATGCGGTGAAGGCGCTCGAGGGTCGCGGAGTCGAATTCCGCCTGGCGCAAAAAGCCCAGGAGGTCGGCGCCCATGGTGGCGTCGAGTCCCGCGTTCACCACGCCCGCGACGCGGTTCCCCGAGGGAAGCCGGCGGGACAGCATCGAGAATGCCTTCATCGCGTTGTAGAAATCGGGCAGCTCGTCCACGAGCACGACGCCCGAGAGCTCGCAGGCGGCCTGGAACACGTCATAGCTGCCGGACATTGCGGCGGTATGGCTAGCCGCGGCCTTTGCCCCGGCTTCGGTGCGTCCCGACTTGAAGACGATCAGGGGCTTTTTGGCCTTGCTTGCCGCGTCGAAGAATTCCCTTCCTTCTCCGAGACCCAAGCCTTCGATATACATTGCCATGACCTCGACTTCCTTTGCCTTTTCGAAGTAGCTCATGAGGTCGGGAACGTTGACGTCCACCTTGTTTCCGAACGAGACGATAGCCCTGAAGATCGGCGCATTCTGGCATCTTTCTATCGAGGTGATCGCCATGGCGCCTGACTGGCTGAAAAGGGCGCAGTTAGATTTTTCCGTGCTCTTTATCGTGAGCCGCGATTCCCCGATAAACAGGGTGTCGAGACCCTGGGTTCTCGAGTCCGGGGCAACGTAGACTCCCATGCAGTTCGGGCCGATAAAGCGTATCCCGCGTTCACGGTGGCGCGCGAGTGCCCGGGCAAAATCCTCGAACCTGATTTCCTGGGGAACGCCCGAGATGAGGATTACCGAGGTGTTGTCGCCCACCGTTTCCAGAAAATCGAGGAGGCCCCTGGCCGGGGCCGCAAAGACGATCAGGGACGGACGCGAGGGAAGTTCGGATAGAGTTGCGAACAGCTTGAAGTCCTGCCCGTTTATCTTTGCATGACCGCCTTTGGGATTCACGCAGAAAACGTCCTTTCTTCCCATGTCGACGAGGAGCTGCACGATGATGCGTGCCATCGAATACTTGAGCGGATCGGAGGAAACCCCCGCCACCGCGATGCCATGCGGTTCGAAAAAAGCCTTCAGCCCCGACACTTCCGGTCTGATGGGGACGAGCACATGTTCTTCAGCTGTTGCGAATTCGGCAAAACCGTCCACAGCCACGAATTTTCCGTCCAGGGAAAACACCAGCGGATTGACGTCCATCGCCTTCAGATAGTAGGCGGGCGGTGTTTTTGCCACAAAGGAATAGTGACAGGCAAACAGGGAAAGCAAATGGAGGGAATCGGCTATCATGAGGCAATACTCGGGGTGGCCGCATTCTTCATATCGATGGCGTATATTGATGTGTGAAGTGATGGCGCGGGCCCGCTCCAAGCTCAAGGGAACAGGCATAAGATTGGGCGGGTCGTAATAGCGGGAGAAGAATTCCGCGTCGTCTCCGCCCTTCGACAGCGTCAGGATGGGGCCGAAGGAAGAGTCCTCCGTGATGCCGATCAGGATTTCGTTTCCGAGGGCAAGGGTGAAGGGAATGAACTCGGCGATCAGAAATCCGTCAATGGACGGTTTTTTATCCCCGGGAAAATGGGAGAGTACTTCGGTCCGCATCGAGTCCAGTACATAGCGCACAAAAAGGGGGTCTTCGCAGCGGACTTTTTTTACCCCTCCCAATTTGGATTTATGGGCGATTTCCGCCGACACGATCTTGACTATAGCCTGGGACCCGAAGGGGGCGAGGGTTTCCGCCGTTACCGCACTGCTGTCCTTGATGAACAAAAACCGGGGCACCATCAGCCCGACGGCTTCCAGTATGGCGTATACCTCGAATTCGAACAAACTTCTGCGGCCATCCTTTACCGCATTCGCGAAAATACCGTCAATACGTTCCGCAACCCCGCTCGAGAGCATCATATGTATTCCCCCCAGATTTTAAGTCTATCCTGATAGGCGCCGCTGTCAAGCTAATTCGGTTTCTATTGAAGGATAGCGAGCCTCTATAGTATAGTGCAGAAGTGAAAATGACAGAAGAAACGGAAAGTCTGGCGGGAACCCAAACCCGCGCGGTAATACAGGATCTGGACGCGATTTATGAAAGCATCGAGACTGCCCAGAGTGCATGGAAGGCGGCGAGTCCCTTTTCGTGCCCTGAAGGATGCGGCTCCTGCTGTGTGGACTTTGAGCCCGATCTGCTTGAAAGCGAAGCCCTCTATCTTGCCGCCTGGATGATATACCACCAGGAGGAAAAGGCCGATGCGATTTTAAACGGCAGCTTTATCTCTCCCCGGACGCGGAGCACGGCGGGGGTTAAGGGTTCCGGCTGTTTCCTTTTCGATCCGGATAGTCCCTATCACTGCACGGTCTACGGCGGACGAGCCCTGATCTGCCGTCTGTTCGGCCATTCGGGCGACCGCGGCAAGGACGGACGGAAGCGGTGGAAGCCGTGCCGGTTTCTGCCCACCGGAACAAAGGACGCAGGACATCAGTTTGAGGAAGACGAGCTTCTTGAGCGGTTTGGTCATTCTCCTCCGGTTATGTCGGATTTCACCTCCGGAGCCCAGTCCCTCATGCCGGACCGCATACAGGAACGGCTCCCCTTGAGCGAGGCTCTCCGGGACGCGATAGCGAAGATTCGCATGCTTCAGCGATTTGTGATATACTTACCCGCAACACAATAATTGCAGCAGGATGATATGAAAATTCAAAAAACGCTCTGTATACTGTTTTGTTTGATGTCGGCTTTGCTCTGCGCGCAAACTGCTCCGGTTCGCGTTGAGTTTCCGGAAATATGGGCATATTTGATGAACGGCGACGAGCAGTTTCTCGATGCCTCTTTTCCGATTACGGATCTCGGCTATTTCGGCGCGGGCATCAATACCTACGGCAAACTGAGCGGCGTTCCGGATATCGGCAAAATCGCCTTTTTTACCGGCAAAAAACACCTCGTCATCGCAGAAGGCGGAAATCTCGCACTGACCCATTTCTGCATTGATCCGCAGTATCCCGTGCGCGAAGCCCTGCTTCAGGCTATCCTTGCCGCTTCCGTCCCGTATGACGGCATTCAGATCGATTTCGAGGCGGTTCCCGCCGCCGACAGGGAGAACTTTATCTCTTTCCTTTCCCGCCTGAAACTGTTGATGGGCAGGAAAATCCTGAGCGTAGCCCTGCCGGCAAGAACCAGAACCATCGATGAGCCATATGACTATCTCCGCATAGGGCGGATAGCCGACAGAATAATCATCATGGCCTATGACGAGCACTGGAGCGGCGGAAGCCCCGGTTCGATCGCTTCCCTTGCCTGGTGTGAAAAGGTTGTGCTGTATGCAGTCTCAAAAATCGGGACGGACAAGCTGGTTATGGGCGTGCCGTTTTACGGTCGCGCATGGAGCGACACAAATCCGGCCAAGGCATACAAGCATTCATCGATTTCCCAGCTGGTTGCCGACAAAAAAATCGCCACGCTGAACCGTGAGAACGAAATTCCGTTTTTTCAATATCAGGAAACGGTCAACGTGCAGGTATACTTCGAGGATGTGTTTTCTATACTTTCGCGTTTGAAAATCTATAAAAACGCCACTGTCAGAAACATCTCGTTTTGGAAGCTTGGACAGGAAGATTTCGAGATATGGAACAATCTGGTCATTCAAAAATAACCGTTGAGGGAAGATTTTTTATCTCCTTGACGGGTACCGCTTTCACACCTAAAATAGAAATATAGATTAAAAGTGAAAGAGGTGAAGAGTATGGCGAACGTGACAGAACTTGACTTCAAGGGTAAAAAAATTCTTCAGACGGTGTTTCCCAAAGGTTCGGATATTCCTTCCATCGTGGGTGTTCTCGCGGAAACCAAGGTGCTATTAGGAAATTACAAGGCGGGAACCGTTTTGTCGGTGATGGTGTTTGACAACATTGAAGTCACCGATGCCTTTATCAATCTTTTTGAACAGGTTGCGAAAAACAACCTTTCGATAGTCAAGGCAACGGCCTTTGTCGGTTTTTCCGCAGTGCAGAAGGGCCTTTTCAATGCGATGATATCCCTCAGCGGTATCAAAGCCCACCTCTGCGATACTGTGGACGCGGCCAAAGAATGGCTCGCCGAGGCTGCCGACGCGGACGACGGCCTTCTCGGCTTTTAGCTCTGACCGTTATTTAGCTCTTTTCGGCTTTTATCACCATAAACTGCTCGTTCTCCTTCACAATAGTGACCCTTGAAAACAATTGCTCCAGGTATTTGTGATGGCCGAGATGACGGTTGGCGACGACCAGGAGGCTTCCCCCGGTTTTCAGGCAGGAGCGCGAGTGCTCAAACATGCGGCGCGCTATTGCGAGGGTTTGCGACTGACCGTTTCCCTGATGAAAGGGCGGATTGCAGAGAATCAGGTCTGTGCTCTCTTTTTCTATCCCATGAAGACAATCAGCCCACACAAAAGTCGCGTGTCCTTCCATTCCGTTCCGGATGAATCCTGCGCGGGATGATTCTACCGCCATGAAAGACTCGTCGGCGCAAATCAGGGATGCTTCCGGAAAAAGCGCCGCAGCAGTCAGGGCAAGCAGCCCGTTGCCGCAGCCGCAATCTATAATAGAAGAGACTGCCTTTGACTTTTCAGTATTTTCGGCCAGGTAACGGAGCAGGAGAAGGCTGCCCCTGTCGTGTCCGCTTGCCGAGAAAACTCCGCCGTAATTGACCAGTTCTAGGGCAGGAAGAAAGGGTTCCGCAAGCGGTGCTATGCGGGGAGAAGGAGACGTCAAACCGGTGCGGGTAAACGTGCTGTGTATCAGACGGGCTTTATGGGAAGCGAGGCTTGTTTTCGTTTCGCCTATGTATTTTTCAAATAGTTCAATGGTCGAATTATGAACGTCCCGGGTCATTGCCCCGGCGCAAAGCGCGATACCGGCGCCGCCTTCCTGTGAGCTGGACAGCTGCAGAAGCTGGTATTCCAACATGGCATTTCCTTTGGGCACATGCATAAGAACGAGATCGGGTTTCCAAAGGGTAAAATCAAGCGGTGCGAGGGAATCGACAATGGTCACCTTTTTGGGGTCAAGGGCGTTCAGCTTCAGGTTTTGAAGGAGTGCTTCGCGGGCAAGGGCCGAGTCGATCTGGGTGTGAACGGTGCAGTCGTTTTTCAGCGCGGCGCAGGCGAGGGCTCCGAAGGAGTCGTTCAGCAGCAGAACCTTGCACGCATTGCCGCCGCTGAAGGAGACCAGGTGTTCGGTCAGTAATATATCCGCGCCGTTCCAGGCGCGCAAACTTTGTTCTTCATTGTCATACGGGAATCGTCCCAGTTTCAGGGGATTTCCCTCTATTTGCCATGTTTCCATGAGCCGATGCTACGCTAATGAAGGGGGCTTGGCAAGTGGAGGTACAAAACAGCTGATACGGCAATTTCCAGGGAAAAAAATATTTGCTGTGGAAAGGCCGTATGTAATTGCATAATTATATTGAAATTGGTATAAATATACAAAAGCTTAGTGTGCAAAGGGGTATGCAAGCGACAACCGGGAAACCGGACTATCAGGAGGTTGAATATGCCCTTTAATGAAAACTACGGCATCAATGCGTTTGGCGATTCAGTAATGAGGGATCGTCTACCCAAATCGATCTACAAAGATGTAAAAGCCGTCCAAAACGGTGAATCCGAACTTACCGTTGCCGTTGCCGAAGTTGTCGCCAATGCGATGAAAGACTGGGCAATTGAAAAAGGCGCGACCCATTATACTCACTGGTTCCAGCCGATGACCGGTCTTACCGCCGAAAAGCACGATTCCTTCATATCTCCCACCGAAGACGGACGCGCGATTCTTGAATTCTCCGGCAAGGAGCTCATCCAGGGCGAGCCGGACGCGTCAAGCTTTCCTTCAGGCGGACTCCGCGCGACCTTC
>JAYVSC010000140.1:0-16958 GCA_043775705.1 Spirochaetales bacterium
GACGAAGGGACGGGGAACACGGAGCGTCTCTTTGAGAGCGACATTGATGCCGTTCGAAAGAAAAACCGTCAAGCCTATCCGGAACCCTCTTTTCTCGTCGATGCACCAGAAGAGAACGGGAAGAATCAAAAGATACGCGAGCGGATCGCCGAGCAGGGTAAAAAAGCGGGCAATCAGGGTAATCGCCGGGTTGCCTGCCCCCTGAAGTGCGCGGATCACATCGAGCCCCCACGCGTACATTTCTGCGAAGCCGTTTCCGGATACTTGAGAGACAGATACGGTCATTTCAACCATTGCGGTACCTCTTTTTAATAAATTTACCGTCCGCCGAAGGCGGGGCGCACCTTGTCATAACCGGTCTCGGGCGTCAGCCAGGGATAGGGAGTCGTCAATTCGATGTCGGGCCGAAGGTCGCCGTACCGGCCCGAGTTGTTCCAATACGTATAGCCCTGATTGATCGAGTCGCGCGCGCCGTATATTTCTTTCTGCACGTAGTCGGGGTTGTAATAGGTCCGGTCGTAGGAAACGTTCAGATAAAAAGCCTGGACCCAGGGACGTACAATCACGTGGTTCCGCGCGATGATGGTGTTTCTGTATGTACCGTAGTAAAAAATACGGTAGGGTCGCTCCTGTGCGGGGTCCTGGGCCAGAAAGTCCTGCTCGAAATGGCTCGGGTAAAACATGGGGCAGATGACGTCGACATAGCGGGATAAAAGCTCGACGTCCTGGCCCGTCCGCGCGCCGGTGCGGTACCATCCGTTTGCCCCGTAAATATCGATCGAGATGGGGGCTGCTATCTGTGCGCGGGCATATGAGAGAAAGGACATCAGGGCGCTTTCCTTGTCCATGCCGGTATCCTTCCAGCGATAGCTCGCGTTATCCAGGTTGTCCCCGTCGGTGGGGAAACGGATATAGTCAAACTGGATCTCGTCGAAACCGCGGGAAACCAGTTCCTTCGCTATCGCGATATTGTATTCCCATACTTCTTCGCTATAGGGATCAACCCAGTATTCTTCGATATTTTTTTTGACGTTTTCCGTCAGGGCCGCCGTTCCTTCGGTCGAGGCGGGGATTTTCTGGACGACGTTCATGTAACCCTGCCATGCCTTTCCCTCGGCCTTGTCCCAAACCGCATAGCGGGAGCTGCCCCATGAGGCAAGGGACTTGTCCTTGAAGACCACGATGCGGGCCACTAGATAAATTCCGTTTTCTTTCGCTTTTTTGACAAAGGGCTCTACATCGATGCCGGTGCGCATCTTCCCCTTTTGCAGCACGAGGGAATCCCGGGAATTATACCTGATGAATCCGACGTCATCCTTCATGTCCACGACGAGCATGTTGAGCTTGTTGTCCTTCAGCGTTTTGATGTGAGCATCATATCCTTCAATTGTCGTGACCTGATGGACGGGAAGGTAATTTCCCTTTTTCAAGTTGGCGAGCGGGGTATAGGCTCCGGACCGTTCCGCCGGTTTTAAAAGCCAGAGTTCCGAAAGGGAAAGGCTGCCCCGATGGTTTGTGAGGCTTTCGGGTATCCATGCGCACAGAATATTGCCCGGGACAAGGGAAAAGGCGGAATCCCAGTCGGTAAGGGTCGTTGAGGCCTTTGTCGGGACTGCCGGGTTTAAGGGTATTTCCCTGATGTTCTCGGGGCTGGTAAAAAGGAGGGAATTGCCGGTGAAAGCGAGCCCCTCGATGGTATCAATGTAGTTGGATCCGGACCAGACGGGCACAAATTTCTTGGCCGCCCAGTCGAGCTTGTAAATTCGGGGCATGAAGGTTTGGGACGCGTAGAGTTCGATTGAATTGTTCGCACTTACCGTCACCATGTCGGCTACCTCGTCCGGCCAGCGTATCGAGGGAACCTTCTCGAGCCCCGTGTTCATCTCGACCCACCCCGGCGATTTCGCGTCCGGCTGGCACCAGGAAACCCCGTAAATAGGATGGGACATGAGAATCGTCAGCTGCAATTTCCCGGCTGAATCGGGCAGATCGAGGACGGAAACGGCTTTCGCACCGGAAGTGATCGAGTTGAGACCCATGCTTTTCCAGTTCATGCCGCCGTCGCGGGTAAGATACACCGCATCCTTGGTAGCGGTTACCAGGATCAGGGGATTGGTCGGGTGCGCCTCAAGGTCTTTCAGTACTTGGATTTCACGGGAAAATGTTTTTTGGCCGTTGTCCAAAAGTTTTATCACCTTGACCGGCAGTCCTGTGTTCCTTTCCTCAAAGGAGGAGAGGTCGCTGCTGGCATAAATGCCGGCTCCGGTCAAAAAATACCAGTAAGCGCCGGAATGGATGATTTTGCGGACATCGGCTTTTTCCCAGAGCCGGGTTGTTTTTTTCCCCTCGATCCGGACAAGCCCGTTATCGGTTCCCGCGAGAAAGACGTTCTGTGCGTATACAAACCCTGTGAAGGTCAGGTAGATTACTAGAAGACGGAATGTTAATTTCATATGTAATAAGAGAATATCAGAAATATTTATATTGAAAAAGAGCGAAAACCATTATAATCTTGATTAACGGAGAAACCCAATGCCAAAATCGGTTACAAAGACCTGCGGGATCCTGACTTCCGGCGGGGACGCGCCCGGATTGAACGCGGCTATTCGCGGAGTCGCAAGAACGGCAATTGATGTGTACGGCATGAAGGTGATCGGCTTTGAGCACGGCTACCGGGGCCTCATCGAGAACAAGAGCCGCATCCTTCAGCCTTCCGAATTTTCGGGGATTCTCGCGATGGGAGGCACGATTTTGGGCACCTCCCGCGAAAAGCCGTTCAAGGACAAAACCTGGTGCGGCGAGAGCGGCGGTATTTGCGCCGTTGACATGATCAAGGATACCTACAAAAAAATGGAGCTCGACTGCCTTGTGGTGCTCGGCGGAAACGGGACGAATACGACCGGCTATCTCCTTTCCCAGGAAGGATTGAACGTGATGGGCCTGCCGAAGACGATCGACAATGATATCGTGGAAACAGACATTACCTTCGGCTTTCACACGGCCCTATCCGTCGCGACCGATGCCATCGACCGGCTGCACTCTACCGCCTCAAGCCACAACAGGGTGATGGTCATCGAGGTGATGGGCCACAAGGCCGGCTGGCTCAGCCTCTTTTCCGGCGTGGCCGGCGGCGGCGACGTCGTGCTGATGCCTGAAATTCCCTACAGCATAGAAAGCATCGCCCGGCATCTTGAAGAGCGCGTCCGCAACGGTAAAACCTTTTCGATCGTAGTCGTTGCCGAGGGCGCCCTTTCCGTCGACGAGGCCAAAATGGACAAGAAAACCTTCAAGAAAACGCGCGAGCAGATGTCCGGTTCCGGCTCCATAGGGTACCGGGTCGCGCGTGAGATAGAAGCGGCCACCGGCCAGGAAGCACGAGTGACCGTGCTCGGGTACCTGCAGCGGGGCGGAACCCCGGTAGCTTTCGACCGGGTGCTTGCCTCCCAGTTCGGCACCGCGGCGGCGAACATGCTCGCCGAGGGAGACTACGGAAAAATGGTAGCCCTCCGGGACAACAAGCTCGTGGGAATTCCTCTCGAAAAAATCGCCTACAAGATAAAGACCGTGCCGCTTGATCACCGCATGATCGAAACTGCCCGGGACGTGGGCACCTGTCTCGGGGACTGAGACAGGCATCCGCCAATGAGGGAAACCATTCTCGTCGCCGACGATGAAACGAAAATAGTCGCGATGATCGCGGGATATCTGGAGGCTTCTTCCTTCAGCGTTATCCGTGCGTTCAACGGGCTTGATGCCCTGAAGGCTTTCCGCGAAAAAGACTGCGACTGCCTCATTCTCGACATCAATATGCCCCTCATGGACGGCCTCGAGCTTGCACGTGAAGTTCGCCGGAAATCCTCGGTGCCGATAATATTCTTGACCGCGAGGAGCGACGAGATCGACCGCATCGTCGGCCTTGAGCTCGGCGCCGATGACTATGTGGTCAAGCCCTTCAGTCCGAGGGAGCTCGTGGCCCGGGTCAAGGCTGTTCTCAGGCGCACGGCGAAGAAGGGCTCAAGCGATACCGGCTGTCTCACCGAAGGGGATATCGTGCTCGATCCCGTGAAACGCACGCTGACGATCCGGGGAAAAAGCGCTGCCCTTACAACGGTGCAGTTCGACATGCTCGCTCTTATGATGAGGGAGCCTGGAAGGGTATGGACGCGGCTCAACATACTCGAAGCTTCGTCGCCCTCGACTTTTGAGGGCTACGAGCGGACGATAGACGCGCATATCAAGAATATACGGAAAGCTCTCGGAGACGACAGCGCGAAACCGCGCATTATCGAGACCGTGCGCGGAATCGGCTACCGTTTTATGGAGCAGCAATCCGATGAAACTTAAATATCGATTGACGTTCTTTTTCCTCATAGTAATAGCCCTTGGAGCCGCCAGCACTCTGTTTCTTGTGCGCGGGTCCACAGAAACCGTGTTCAGGTCCTTTGTGTTTACCGGGGATTCGGAAAAGGCCAAGGTGTATGCGGGCCTGCTGGCGGATTACTACCTGCAGGAAGGTTCATGGAGCGGGGTTCAGTCCTATCTGGAGGATAAACCCTTTCTCGGCTCCGGCGCGTTCGGCGCGCAGATGCAGGGGTCGCCCGCCGTGCGTACCCTTTTGGCCGACCGTGTGGTTCTTGCCGATTCGAAAGGAGTGATAATCGCGGATACCGCGGGCTTGATACTCGGGACCGTCCATCCTGCCATGCACCTTTCTCACGGCATACCCGTGATGCTTCAATTCGAGCAAAAGGGAACGGTGCTCGTCGGTTCCATGGTTGATTCCTCGCTTACCGGAATCGAGGAACGCTTCCTCGGCTCGATAACCCGCTCTCTTCTGATATCAACCCTCGTTTCGGTGGCGCTCGCCCTGATTCTGGGCGTGCTTTTCGCCACCCGGCTCACCAGGCCCCTGGGTAAGCTCGCAAAGGCCGCGAAGGAGGTTGCCTCGGGGAATCTTTCCATGCCCGTGCCGGTTTCCGGGAACGACGAGATTTCGGATCTTTCCGCTTCCTTCAATGATATGACGGCGGAACTGAAACGCCTTGACGCGGCGAAAAAGCAGATTATCGCCGATTCCGCCCATGAGCTGCGGACTCCGGTAACCCTGATTCAGGGTACGATCGAGGGCATGATAGACGGGATTTTCCCCATCGATACGGCAACCCTGAAGTCCGTGCATGAGGAAACCCTGCGCCTGTCCCGCCTTATCGATACATTGCGTGAACTTGAAATAATCGAATCCGGCGAACTTGTGCTTGCCCTGGAGGGCGTGGACATGCGCGATCTTATCCGCAAAGCGGCGGTACTCTTCGCGAGTGCGGCTAAAACGAAATCCATCACCGTGACATTCGAGGAAAAAGGCGGAGCCCCTGCCCTTGTCCGGGGCGATTATCTTCGTCTGGGCGAAGTGGTCTACAATCTGCTTTCGAATGCGGTTTCCTATACCCCTGCGGGCGGTACAGTTTGCGTCCGGCTGGAAGCGGAGCTTGAAGGATATGTGCGCTTCAGCGTGAATGATTCGGGCCCCGGTATTGAGAGCAGTATGCGCTCTCATATATTCGAGCGCTTTTACCGTCTCGATAAATCCCGCTCTTCCAGCTCCGGGGGGCGGGGTCTCGGCCTCGCGATAGTCGCGGAAATAATAAAAGCCCATGGCGGGCGCATTTCAGTGGATGAATCCAGTCTGGGCGGCTCGAGTTTTATCGTGAGCCTGCCGGTCAACAGGGGCGGCGAAGATTCTTCTTGCGATTAATAACAGGGCGCAAAGGGCAGGGGTTTCGAAATGCCGTAACCCTGTGCATAGTCGACCCCGATTTCCCGCAGCTTTTCGATTATTCCCTGGGTTTCCGCAAACTCGCCGATGGTCCGCAGGCCCAAAATTCGGCACATACTGGTGATCGCCTGAACCATGACAAAATCCACCGGGTCATGGTCGATATTTCTGATAAAGCAGCCGTCGATTTTTACATAATCGATGGGCAGATTCTTGAGATAATTAAAGGAAGAAAACCCCGAGCCAAAATCGTCGAGGGCAAAGCTGAAGCCCCGTTCCTTCAATATCCTGATAAACCGGGATGCCGATGAGAGATTGAATATGGCGCTTGATTCCGTGACCTCGAGGCAAAGGTGCTGGGGCGGCACCTGGTATTTTTCAGCGGAGTCGATGATGTATCCAATGATGCTTTCGTCGGCAAGCGATGCGCCTGACAGGTTGATGCAGAATATTGAGTTCGCAAGAGGGTTTTTTGCCTTCTGGAGCTGTGCGAAGATTTCCATGCTCTTGTTGACAACCCAGCGGTCGATGGCCGGAATAATGCTGTAACGCTCGGCGATCGGTATGAACTCCGAGGGAGGGATTATCGAACCGTCCTCTGCGATCATTCGCAGCAAAACTTCAAGTTTTGGTTGGCTATTGGCGGGATCAAGGGGCTCGATGGGCTGATAATACAGGGCAAAACGGTCATTCAGCAGGGCCTGATGGATTTTACTGATCCATTCGCTGATGGAAATCGTGTTTTTATTGATGCTGTCCGACTGGGAAAAGACGGAATATCTGTTTCCGCCGGATTCATGAATGTTCATAACCGTCTGGTTTCCCGTAATCATAAGGTCATGTTCGTTCACGAACACCGAGTTGAGGGGCACTATGGCGACGCTGAGGGTGATCGGATATTCCTTGTTGTTCCATTTGAAGGGATGTGCCTGGGTTTCCGAAACCAGATTTTTGGCTATCGTTGTCGCGTCATCGTCAAAGTGGATGAGCACAAAATCGTCTCCGCCGATGCGTGCGGCAAAGTCCTGCCCTGACATGTGATAGTTGATCCGGGCTGCCGTTTCCTTGATCAGCACGTCCCCCGCCTGGGTTCCGCAGGAATCATTTATTATTTTGAAGTAGTCGATATCGATAAAGAGCGCGCTGACCTGCATCGGCTGCTGGCCGATTTTCGAGAGAATCGAGTTGATCCTGAGAGCCAGTTCGGAGCGGTTAAGCAGATCCGTCAGCGAATCATGGCTGGTTTGATACTTCAGGGTATCGGTCATCTCGTGCAGGCGGGAGATATCCTTGAACGAGATGATGTAGTTCTCGTCGGCCTCACTGGCTGACAGTTCGCGGGTGACAGTCATTTCCACCACAAAAGAGGTGTTTTTCCCGTTGGTCAAACGCAGGTTCCGTGCCTTGAGCACCTTCAGCTGGTCGGAAAAGCGGGGAATCTGGAATAATTCGCCGGTTTCCATATCCGAAAGGGTGAACAGTTCATCGGGTTTGAGGTTTTTTGAGTCTTCGTAGGTTCTTTCGAAAATTTGTTCCGCTTCGGTATTTAAGAAAACAATCGTATTTTTCAGGTCGATAACGAGAATTGCATCCGTCGTCGAGTTCAAAATAGTGGAGAAGAGCTGTTCTTTTTTCCTGATCAGGGTGTCCGCGATGCTCTTGAACAAGGCCATTTCGAGCATTGTCGCCAGTTCGCGTTCCTTGAAGGGTTTTAATATGTAGCCGAGAGGGCTTACTTCTTTTGCGCGGTCAAGGGTTTTATTGTCGGTGTAGGCGGAGAGAAAAATGACGGGTATGTTCAAGTCTTTTTTTAATTCGATAGCGACCGAAATGCCGTCGAGGCTTCCATGGATCATGATATCCATCAAGATCAGGTCAGGCAGGGTTTTCCGGATTCCCGCAAGCGCTTCCTCGCCGGATGCAGCGCTTCCGCAAACGATATACCCGAGCCGTTCCAGCCGGCGCTGAAGATCCAGCGCGATTATTTGTTCATCTTCGACTATGTATATTCGTTCTTTGCTCATATCTAATATATTCCGTTATTTCCTGGGTAATTGCCACTGGTGTCTTGTTCAAAGAGTGAATATGAACATCCGCCATTGTAGCATAGATTGAGGTGCGCCGGGTAAAAAGTTTCTCGAAAAGTTCGCGGGGATCCCCTCCGGTGAGGAAGGGCGGCAGTCGTCCGTCCTTTTCTGCGCTTGCCATAATACGCCCGAAAAGGACTTCAAAAGGGGTATCAAGATAGATGCACAGTCCCGTTTCTTTAAGAATTTTCAGGGCTTCCGGATTGTCGGCGAGTCCTCCGCCTGTGGCGATGATGCTGCCGTTCTGTTCCCGGAGCGCGGTTAAATACCGGCATGCGCTTGTTTCCCATTCAATCATCAGCGGGGCCCCGCCCGAATCCCAAAGTTCCCGGGGTGTTTTTCCGGATAATTTGGCGATAACGGTATCCGTATCATAGAAGGCCTGGTGCAGGTTTTTCGCAAGAAGTTCGCCGAGCGTGCTTTTTCCGGTATGTTTCATCCCCATGAGGATAATATGGGTGTATTGTCTCATTGACCCAACTATATCGCAATTTATGCTTGTTTTAAAGATGAACCAACAGTATTCTTCATTTTATGATCCTTCTTCAGCTGCTATTTTTCTGTTTTCTGCCCCCCATAATCTGGATTGCATATGGTGTCTATTCCCGTTTTTTTTCGTTTTTCCAGGCAGTCCGCGGTGTTTTGTTCGGCCTTGGCGCGGTGCTGCTCGCTGCTGCCCTTCAATGGCTTCTGGATCCCCTAACCCGAGTTTTTTCCGGTTTTTCCGCCCTGCTTTTCGCCAGTTTCATAGAGGCTGCCCTGCTCGAGGAAGGGATCAAGCTTTTAATGCTGAACTCGATTCCGGAAGTACGCGCGCGTTCGCATGCGTTCGCTTGCGATTCCTCCCCGCTTGATATGCGTTCCCTGCTGTCTTTCGCTGTCCTTATCGGCGTGTCCTTCGCGTCATTTGAAACGCTCATGTATACGCTCAGAAATCCTTCAGTGCTGTTTCTGCGGTCCGTAACCTCCCTCTTTCTCCATGTCTCGACCGCCCTCTGCTCCGGGGTGTTTCTTTTACGCCTGAGAGCAGATGCAGGCGGCGGAGCCGTACGGTATACCGACGCGGCCCGGTATGCCGTGGCGGCCCGGTATGCCGTGGCCTCTGTTGCCCTTCACGGCTTTTATAACTTTTGCCTGGGGCTCGGGGGTTTTTTTATCTATCCGGCCTATGTATCCCTCCTGCTGTTTTCCGGATTTGCCCTGTATCTCTGGAAAGAGAATGAATAAAATTATCGTAACGGGAAACGGGACTGTTTCCCTGTATTCCCTCCTGAACGGAAAATTGCCCCAGGCCGTCTGCGGGGGAAAGGGAACATGCGGAAAATGCCTGGTGAAATTGACGGCGGACGGCCCTTCGCTGTTAGCCTGCCGGACTTTTCCCTCCGGAGAATGCACGGTTTTTCTTCCCGGAGAAACCGAAAAAACCGATGAGACAGGATACCGTGCCCTTCAAACCTGGGATACGCCTCCGTTCAAGGCTGACCTTTCCTCCGGATGGGGAATTGCTCTTGATATCGGAACGACGACGATCGCGGCAGCTCTCGTGGATCTTTCGACCGCCTTGGTTGTCGGCACCGCCTCTGCCCTGAACAGCCAAAGACGCTTTGGCGCAGATATCCTTTCGCGCGTACAATCGGCCCTGGACGGCCATGCCCTTGAGCTGCGCACCGCAGTCCAAACAGATATCAGCGGGGTAATACGCTCTCTGCTCGGAAAGGCAGGAATCCGGGGGGATAAGGTTCTCCTCATAACTCTTTCCGCAAATATGACGATGGTTCATCTTCTCCTGGGCCTTTCCTGCGAAACGCTGGGAGTCGCCCCATTTACCCCTGTCATGACGGAGTTTCCCGAATACTGCGCCTCTGCGCTATTCGGAGAGGCCCCCGACGGAACACCGGACACAACCCTGCAATGCCCCGTTCGGATTATCCCCGCAGTCAGTACTTTTATCGGCGGAGATATAGTTTCGGGTCTCGCAGCCCTTGACCTGGCCCTGGTGGGCGGACACGGCAGCGGAAACGGTAGCGGAAACGCTGAAAAAGCGCTTTTTCTTGATATCGGGACAAATGCGGAAATCGTGCTTGCCGCACAGGGGGCTTTCTGGTGTACCTCCGCGGCCGCCGGTCCCGTGTTTGAGGGGGGTAATATCTCGTGCGGAACAGGCAGCGTTTCCGGTGCGGTATCGGTTGTTTCTATAGAAGATAACCGGTTTTCGTACCATACCATCGGAAACCTTAAGCCGTCCGGTATTTGCGGTTCGGGGTTGCTTGATTTTGCCGCCTGCGCCCTCGAGACCGGCTTGATCCGGAAGGACGGCTCTGTTGTCCCCGCATGCGAAAAAACAGGAATACTGCTTGATGCGGCCGGTGCATTAACCCTTACCCAGAAGGATATCCGCGAGCTCCAGACCGCCAAGGCTGCTGTCCGTGCCGGAATCGAAGTGCTTTTATCGGCTGCTTCCGTAAAGCCTGCGGATATTTCACGGGTGTATTTGGCCGGCGGATTCGGTTCTGCCTTGAATGTGTCGAGCGCACTAACGATCGGTTTGCTTCCTCCTTCCTTCCAGGGAAAAATCAGTCCGTGCGGAAACACCTCCCTGGCCGGAGCTGTTCGTTTTTTGCAAGATGTTTTCCTGAAAAAGCAATTTAATGCTATAATGCAGCAAGCCTTAACGATTCAGCTTGCGGACGATCCCTCTTTTGTTGGGATTTTCATTAATTCCATGGAGTTTTAAATACATGCCTGCACGAAAAACGACAGCCCTGTTTATCATCCTCCTGGTAATCACCGCTTCCCTGGTTTTAATTTCTACCTTTCTGCTTATCCGGGTGAGTACCCGGGCAGCCGGGGTTGTGAGGCAAAAGCAGGGAGAGCCCTACAAATATCACATAATGATGATAGGCGAGCGGATTGACTCGGCCTTCTGGCAGGAAGTATATGCGGGGGCAAGCGAAGAAGGCTCCAGGAACAGTGCCATCATCGAGCTCGTCGGTCCTGCGTCCGATGCCGACAATAAAACCCCCGATGAATACATCAATTACGCGATTGACGCCCGGGTTGACGGAATCCTGGCCTTTATAAACGACAAGCCCGCCACAAGGCAGTCCCTGCTTACCGCGGCCTCAAAAGGCATTCCGGTCATCACGCTCGAAAATGACGTGCTCAACACTTCCCGGGAATCCTTTGTGGGCGTCAGCAGCTACGAGCTCGGGAAACTTCTCGGCGGCCTTATTCATGAGGCGGCCGGGGAAGTGGGCAACGCGCTCGTGCTCATCAATGACGTCACCATGAAATCTTCAGGCAATATCATGCTCTCGAGCATTCAGGAGGCAATCCAGTCTTATCCTTCGCTTCATGTCTCCCCGATCGGCTTCAACAACTCGTCAAGGGACTCAGGCTATGAGGAGCTGATACGGCAGCGCATCCTGAACGATACGAATCTTGAGGTAATCGTGTGTCTCAATGTTGAAGACACGATGCGCGTAGCCCAGACCGTGATTGACTTGAATAAAAGCGACAGGATCGCGATTATTGCCTTCCGGGAAAGCAAGGATATCCTCGACTACGTCCGGAAGGGAATTGTGTACGCCGTCGTGGTTATCGATGCCCGTCAGATGGGCATGAAGGCCGCCGCTTCCATGTTTGAATTCCTCGAAACAAAGCACGCGAATGATTATGTCATTACGGACATGCACGTAGTAAAAAAAGAAACGGTAGAGGAGTACCTTAAGTGAGCGTCGTAAAGCACTACAGCATCCGCGACAGACTCTTTTATTCCTTTTTTCTCACCGCCGCCCTGATGTGCATCATGGTTCTTTACAGCTTCATGAGTTTCAATTCCATCGCTCTGTCAATCACGAACGCCTATAAAACGAATGTCGCCTTGAATGAATACCAGACTGTGCTCGGGAAGGTTGAGTCGAGCATGGAGAATTATATTTCTCTGCATACCTTCGAGAGCATCGAGAGTTACTACAGCTGGAGGGGCAAGCTGGATACCCTGGCGGTTAAATTCAACGTGACCCTTTCGAATGACCCTATCCTTCTCCTTGAGTACAAGGTCAAGAAAATTATGGAATCTTTCCTTGAGTACGCCGACAAGGCGATTTATGCAAGGAGGGGAAACAACGTACAGGAATACCTCAGTAACTATACCGAAGCGCTGCGCGTGTTCAGTTTTCTGTCCGAGTCCGTAAACGAGCTCAATGCGCGGTACTTTCAGCGGAATATTACCGGGTACAATATTCTTATGGGCGACATGAAGCTGATAGAAATCGTCAGCATTCTCATTCTTGCGTCCGTGATCAGCATCAATTTTCTGATGGTCTATCTGCTTATCAACAAGATTACCGGCCCCCTCGTGGAACTGTCAAAAGCCGCGAACGAGCTGGCCGCGGGCAACTTCGACGTGGAACTGCTCGAAGTACAAACCCAGGACGAGGTGGGAAATATCTGCCGCGCGTTTGACCGGATGACGGTCAGCATCCGCGAGTACATCGAGACCATACACTCGAAAGCAATGATCGAAAACAAGCTGCGCCAGCAGGAGATGGAGATGCGCGAGCTCTATAAGGATGCCCAGCTGCGCACGCTGCAGGCGCAAATTAATCCCCACTTTCTTTTCAACACACTGAACGCGGGCGCCCAGCTTGCGATGATGGAGGGCGCCGATAACACCTGCACTTTCATAGAGAAGACGGCAGATTTTTTCCGCTACAACATTCAAAACCTCAACAAGGACTGCTTTCTTTCCGACGAGATCAGTCTGGTCGACAGTTATATGTACATCATGAAAGTCCGGTTTGCCGACCGGCTGTCCTATGTCAAGGATATACGATGCGGGAGTCTCGATATCGCGATGCCCAGCATGATCCTGCAGCCCTTGGTCGAGAACGCCATCAAGCACGGGATCGCTGACATGAAATCCGGCGGCACGATAACGATGAGGGTATTCCGGGAGGATGCCTTCCTTACCGTCGAGATCAGTGATAACGGTATGGGCATTTCTCCCGAGATACGGGACTCGCTGCTTCACGGAACTTATTTTTACGAGGAGAATTCTCTCGACCGCATCCTGAGCCCCTCGGTGGGAATAGGGATGATAAACGTGATTACCCGGCTTCGGGTTTTTTTCAATGATAACGACATATTCGACATACGGACGAACGATCCGGATCCCGGCACCACGTTTTCAATAAGGATAAAAAATGTATAAAGTTTTGCTTGCGGATGATGAGCAGATTGTTGTTGACTCGCTTGGCTTTATTCTGGAACGGAATTTTCCCGGGCAGCTTGAGTTCTTTTCGGCCCGTTCGGGCAGCGATGCAATCACCGTTTGTCAGGCAAACAAGATTGACATCGCCTTCATGGATATAAGCATGCCGGGCCTTAACGGCATCGAGGCTATCAAGTCCATAAAGGTATTCAGCCCGGCGATCCTGATTATTGTCCTTACTGCTTTTGACCGTTTCGAGTATGCCCAGCAGGCGGTAAACCTCGGAGTGTATGAGTATCTCTCGAAGCCGGTAAACCGGAACAAGATAGCCGAGACGATGCGGAATGCGATGTCTTCGGTGGATATCGGCCGGCGGAAGCAGGTTTCCGAGATCCAGATTCGCGAGAAGCTCGATTCGGTCGTCAACATAGTCGAGAGCGACTTTATCTACTCCCTGATTTTTCCGTCCGACAAACCCGGGGACATGGAATCCTATCTTGATTTTTTCAATATCAAGGATCGCAGTTTTTATTTTATGACGATCGAGATACACGACCTTTCCGATCCCGACCGCGTTAAAATTTACACCACCGTCCGCGACATTATTTCCGCGACGGCATCCTGCATCATAGGTCCGCTGATGCGCAACCGCATCGTCGTATTCGTCCCCTTCGAGACGGGCGCGGGCAGCGAGGCCGATATGGCGGAGATTCGGGGGATTGTCAAGATCCTTCACTCGCGAATGACGACGCGTCTCGGCTTGCGGATAAAAATCGGCATCAGCGGGGTAGAGCCGAATCTTGGGCGGTCTCTCTCGGCTTATAACGATTCGCTGAAGGCTCTGGTAAGCACGGATGACCTGAATGGAGTCATTTACACTTTTGACTGCGCCAAGCCGGTCCAAGGCTCGAGCGTGTACCCGGCTGAAATCGAGAAGAAATTTTTTGACCGGACGATGGTCGGCGACATTCAGAGCGCCCATGGCCTTTTTTCAACCCTTTCGTCATGGCTCAGCGAACAGTATCCGGAAGACCTTGATATCGCGAGAAACAAATTTTTTGAAATCCTCGTGCTCGTCCGGTTTCAAACCCAGCAGATACAGGCGCAATTCGGCGGTTTTCCCGTATGGAAGGATACCTGGAAGCATATCGCCGCCCTTGACGACTTAGCCTCCCTCGAGGATTTTATTCTTTCGGGAATCGATGAATGCATGGGCGTCATAACCGAGCACAAGCGGGGCAGAATGAGTCCGATAATTATCAAGGCATGCACTATCATCCATGAATTGCTTTCGCAGGACATTTCGCTTGAGGAAATTTCACGTCGTGTCGAGATCAGTCCCTTTTATTTCAGCAAACTCTTCAAGGAAGAGACGGGAGAGAATTTTATCGACTACATCACCATGGCGCGCATGCAGAAGGCAAAGGAAATGCTTCATGATCTTTCCCGAAGCATAAAAGAAATCAGCGCGGAAACGGGATATGCCGATCCGAATTATTTCAGCAAACTGTTCAAGAAAATAGTCGGGCTTACCCCGACCGAATTCAGGGAGAGCGTATGAAAATAAAAACGGGAAAAGCTTTTTTCTTTTTTATCCTGATGCCGTGCCTCTTTTTCTCCTGCAATAAAAATCAGGGGGCGTCGAATGTTGCCGTTCCCGTTCCTGAAAAAAGAATACAGATCGGTTTTTCTTTGGACTCTCTCATCGTCGAGCGCTGGATCCGGGACCGCGATATTTTCGTGTCCGCCGCGAATTCGCTCGGCGCCGACGTGATTTTTCAGAATGCGGCAAATGATGAAAAGGAGCAGATCAACCAGATAAAATATCTGATCGATAAAGGCGTTGATGTCCTCGTGATAATACCCCAGAACGCGGAGATACTGACCGAGGTGGTTCAGCGGGCGAAGTCCAAGGGAATAAAGGTCATTTCCTATGACCGGCTGATTCTTAACGCAAATATTGATCTTTATGTGAGTGTAAACAGTTATGAGGTGGGTCAAATAATGGCGCGGGCCATTATCAAGCAAGCGCCAACCGGAAATTATGTGATTATCAACGGCCCTAAATCCGATTATAACGTTTCCCTGGTGCGGGAAGGGCTGCGCTCCGTATTGACGGATTACCCCGGCGTGTTCAGGATCCTGGACTATTATGCCGACAACTGGAGCTATGACCGCGCCTATGAGCAGGTATCCCTGCTTCTGGAACAGAAAAAGCGGATTGACGCGATTGTCTGCGGAAATGACGGTCTTGCCGGAGGAGCAATCCGGGCGCTTTCAGAAAGGCGGCTGGCGGGGAAAATTCCCGTCGTAGGTCAGGACGCCGATATTGCGGCCTGTCAGTATGTGGTAGAAGGTTCTCAGCTGATCACCATTTACAAGCCGATATCCACGCTTGCCCGGGAAGCCGCCTTTTTTGCGGTATCTATGGTAAAGAACGAGTATAAAGCGCCAAGTACAATAATCAATAACGGGAAACAGGACGTGCCTGTGTTCTGGTTGTCTCCTGTCGAAGTTACCCGGAAAAATATGGATGAAGTCGTCATTAAATCCGGTTTCCATACAGCCGAGGAAATTTACCGCAATATTCCCGTTCAAAAACGCCCTCCCGAATACCGGTGATTTCTTGTTACCAATATTTTCCCTTGTTTAAACGTCAATTTATGATTCGAAGATAAATACTCCAGAAAGTGATAAAATAATACAGTTCCTTTTTTACAGTTTTTCTTCTTCCTCTGTTAAAGTTATAAAAGAGGAATCTCATAAGGGATTCCTCAAGTTAGTTAGGAGGATTGGTATGAAAAAGATTATTGTTATTCTTTCGACACTTCTGATGGTTGCTTCCGTGGCTTTCGCCGCTGATGCCAAATTGCAGGTTGGAATTGTTCTTCCCACAAAAGACGAACCACGATGGGTACAGGACGAAACACGCTTTAAAGAAGCTCTGAAGGGCTCAAAAGTTGAAATTCTGTTCAGCCAGGGCGATTCCGGAAAAGAAAAACAGAACGTAGAAGCTCTTCTTACCAAGGGTATCAAAGTTCTTATCATCTGTCCCCAGGACGGATCTGCCGCCGCTGCCGCCGCTGAAGCTGCCAAGAAGGAGGGCGTTGTCGTTATTTCTTATGACCGCCTCATCACCAATACCACTGCCGTTGACTACTATGTAACCTTCGACAGCGTTTCCGTAGGTAAAGCGCAGGCTCAGTACCTCGTGAAGAACCTCGAAGCCGGCAAGAAGGGCAATCCCCTGTACCTGTATGCAGGTGCTGCTTCCGACAACAATGCATTCCTGTTCTTCCAGGGTGCTTGGGAAGTTCTCCAGCCGAAGATTGCCGACGGCACATTCATCATCAAGAATTCATCAGAAGCTGTTGCCCTCAAGGCCAAACTGACTCTTACCCGTGCAGAACAGGGCAAGATCATCGGTCAGGTAACGACGAACTGGGACTTCAACGATGCAAAGAAAAAAGCAGCTGATAACCTTACTTCCACCACTGCAAAAGACAAAGGCCGCGTATATATAATCGCTCCGAACGACGGAACCGCACGTGCTATCTCTGACGAATTCGCCAAAGACAAAGACGTAACCAAGTTCTTCGTAACCGGCCAGGATGCCGAAAAAGCTTCTGTTCAGTACATCATCGACGGAAAGCAGTCAATGACCGTATTCAAGGACGTCCGCACACTCGTACGCGACTCTGTAAAGATGGCAACCGATGTACTCGCAGGAAAGACTCCTGTAACCACCGGTGCATATGACAACGGCAAGAAACAAGTTGCTGCAAAGCAGACTGAAGTTGTAACCGTTGACGCCAAGAACGTTAAGGCTGCTCTTGTAGATTCAGGATACTATCCTGCTTCTGACTTCACCGGTCTTAAATAA
>JAYVSC010000141.1:0-29942 GCA_043775705.1 Spirochaetales bacterium
GGTATGTGCCTCCTGCTGATCTTCCTGCCATCATCAAAGCAAAAGTTGCCCTCGCACAGAAAGCCAAGAGTACTGACGTTATCGACGCTTTCCTCAGCGGAGCTCCGAACGATGCCTTGAATGCCGGTGCGCAGAAAATCGTTTCCGGAACAGCTACACCTGAACAGGTTGCAGCTGAGGTTGAATCTCTTCTCAGAAAGAAATAGTATCTGAGGGAGTGAAATAAAAAGGGGGATTGAAAAATCCCCCTTTTTTTGGCATTTGAGGAGTTTTATGTGAAAGCACGCGATCGTAGTTCATTGTTGATATATCTTGGCTTTATTCTTCCCGGCCTGTTGATATATCTTTTTATTGTAGCGTACCCCATTTTGTATTCATTAATTTTAAGTTTTTCCGATTTTAATCCCAACAAAGGCGGAGTTTGGAATTTCGTTGGATTACTTCAATACAACACAATGATTCATGATCCTGCGTTCTGGCATGCCTTAAAAAACAACATGATAGTTGTTTTGGTTTCTGTCTTCGGTCAGATTCCAATCGGATTCGTTCTGGCCTTTATCCTGTATCGAAAACTGGTCAAAGCCAGGCACTTTTTTCAATCAATGGTTTTTTTGCCCCAATTTCTGTCTACGATTGTAATTGGTATAATGTGGCGGCGTCTTTTTCAGGCTGACGGGCCCGTATCAAAGATCATGCAGCTGGTGACCGGAGATTCGACGCAGCAGTTTACCCTGATGCTTGACCCTAATACTGTTATGATTCCGATAGGGTTTGCGCTTATCTGGATGTATACCGGTTTTTACATGATTATTTTCTTGGCAAATTTACAGAAGATCAATGACAGCATGATTGAAGCGGCAAAAATTGACGGCGCTTCCGAGCTGCAGATTTTCGTGACAATAATTGTACCGCTCCTCTCGGGTACTATTCTGGTTTCTTCCGTACTGGCAATTGCCGGTTCTCTTCGCGGTTTCGACCTGATTTATGCCTTGACTGCTCAAGGATTGACGAGATTGAACGCCGAAGTTCTGCCTATCTTCATGTATAGGACGGCCTTCCAGGATTATTCAAATCCTATGAGGTTTGCGTATGGATCTGCCATATCAAACGCAATTGTCGTTATCAGCATCGGTTTAATTTTGTTCAGCAATTTTCTTGGCAAGAAATTGGGAACAAGCGAGGAGAATTTCTGATGGAAAATGAATGGACCGATAAACCAACAAAAGTCGGCAGCGGCCGATTGAGTAAATCTCTCTCATATATTGTTTTTATCACCTGGACAATAATCACCATAGTTCCTCTTTTCTGGATGTTTTATTCATCCTTCAAGACAAATGAAGAGCTTAATAGAAGCATTTTCTCCCTGCCTCATGCCATGTTTGACAATAATAATGATGAATACATCGTGGTAAAGCCCCAGCTGAACCTCATGTATCCCTATGATCCCGCTGTCGACACCAGGGAACGGCTGATTATTGAATCAACCGAAATAGCGCCCCAGCGAAGGCTGATGGTTTTCTTTCTCTTGAAAACCGAGCTGCCGCCTGCGGTTGCTGCTCTGGTACCGAATGATACTCTTCGGCTTAATCAATTACCGACGAATATGCGATTGAGTATAAGCTTGAAAACAATGGTATGGAACTACACTTCGGCCTTGTTCCGCGGGGGACTTTTCCAGAAATTCGGCAATAGTCTTATTTATACCTTTGTTTCATCCTTTTTTGTCGTGTTCCTCGGGCTGATGATTGGTTTTGCTCTCAGCAAAATGCAGTTCAAGAAAATTTCCGCCGTTATCATGGGTTTGATTGGCCTTGGATATTTGATCAGCATCAACTCGGTGATAATTCCCTTGTTCCTGATGCTCTCCTCCGTCGGGCTCACCGATTCTCATATCGGAATCATCCTGGTGTATGTGGCTTTCGGCTTGCCGATGGCAGTTCTTCTGTCAACACAGTTCATGAAAGGACTTCCGGATAGTCTGATAGAGTCTGCTTATATCGACGGAGCTTCTGTTTTCAGGACCTTCGTGAGCATCATTATACCGATGACAATTCCTGTTATTATCACTATCGGTATTATGTGCGGTTTGGGAATCTGGAATGAATTCCTTCTTGTTCTGGTATTGGCGAGTTCAGATCTCACCAAGTCCCTGCCGGTTGGGGTTTTCTCCTTCTCGAGTTTAACCGGAACCCAGCTTGGCTGGCAGCTGGCGGCTCTTGTGATTGCGACGGCTCCTGCGATGGTTGTGTATTTCAGTTTCCAAAGACGTCTTGCTGAAGGTGTTGCAGGCGGAGCCTTGAAAGAGTAGTTCGACGCGAGAATAGAATGTACTCAGTTTTTCATGTATACTGAATCAAGACGATAAAGAAGCTTGTCTCTGGCTTTTTTATCGTCTTTTATTTAACAGGGGAACCCTATTCCATGATGCAGATTAACAATAATTTTCAAAAAAATGCGAACATCTCAATGGTTGCCCAGCTGCTTTGGAAGTCCCCGGGAATCAGCCGCGTCGAAATTGCCCATCAGCTTGATTTGTACCGTTCAACCGTGTCGAATATCATCAATTCACTTATAGACCATAAAATCGTGTTTGAGGAAAAGGAAGGGGTTGCGATGCCCCAGGGCGGGAGAAAGCCCATCAGCCTTGCTTTGAATGAAAAATTCGGCTGTGTGATCGGGCTGGAAATTCAGCCCTCCGGCTACCATGCGGTGATAATAAATGTGTTTGGACGCATTTTGTATTCAATTGATGCGCCTTTGCCGGACAGCGCGTTTGAAGCTATAGTGGAGCAGATTTTCGGGGAACTGCAGGAACAAACTAAAAAAATCGGCATTCCCCTTCTCGGTATCTGCGTGGGTATGCCGGGAATCATAGATTCGGGAAAGGGCGTGATTGTGCGCTCAGATCCGTTTAACCTTGATCAGTATGACTTCGTTTCCCGTTTTTCCGTCAAAAATGGAGTACCGGTCATTCTCGAGAATGACGCGAATTGCCTTGCCTGGATGGAGCTCGCGAACAACCGCGGGGATAACCTGAAAAGTTTTATCTGCCTGAACGCGGAGTATCATTTTAAGGATTCGCGGTTCGGGGAACGAAGCGGAATGAGCGTCGGTATGGGCGTAGCCATCGGCGGGAGCGTCTATTCGGGCAGCAAACACGCCGCAGGCGAGTTTGTGAGCACTTCATGGAGAAAGGGCGACTCGGGTCAAACAGGGCTTTCTTCGGAGATAATGAATTCTCTTGAAACCGATGATATTTCATTTGCGGAATGGATAGTGGATCTCTTTACCAGTTTTGTACCCGTTGCCTCGGTTCTTGACCCCGCCTCAGTCTTTATTCACGGTGAGCTTGCACGTAAATCCGAAACGGTCCTCAAGGTGATAGCGGAACGCGTTCCTCAATTCCAGGCCCTGATGCAGCGTTCCGGCTGCAGCGTCGTCCTGGGTGACGGCAGTACCTATTCCGTTGCGACCGGCTCTGCCCTTATGTATTTTCTGTATCTTTTTTCTGTTCCCGGAAGCAGTACCGGCCTGATAGGCCGGTCTATTGATTGGGATACGGTATTCCGGCTCACGGATAGTTCTGTGTAAGTACAGATTGACAAAGTGAAGGGAACATTGTATCTTTAGTATGTACAATCACTGTACGAACTTACATTAGATAATAAGGAGCGCTTATGTTTGATATAGATTCAATACTGAAACAAATGACCCTTGAGGAAAAAGCCGGGCAGCTCGTAATGTCCAGTTTTGTTGACCGCTTCGAGGTTCCCTCCGATATGGACGCACTCCTTCAAAAAGGCGCCGTCGGATCAATTCTGTATTTCTCCGGCTGCAATGTAATCGATCCCCTTCAGCTCCGGGATCTCACCGAAAAGGTGCAGGCGAGCGCGCGGAAAAGCCGTTTCGGCATTCCGGTATTCGTGGCGATTGACCAGGAGGGCGGACAGCTCGCTCCCATTACCCAGAATATTTCCATCGGTCCGGGAAACATGGCATTGGCCGCCATACGGGACGAGGGGGAAGCGGTAAAGGCCGCCTTTGACAACGGCCGGATCACCGGAGCGGAACTCGCCTCGATCGGCATCACTACCTGCTTTGCCCCCGTCGTCGATCTCTGCTTTGAAGAGGGTCTTCCCGTAAAGGATAACCGGTATTTCGGCAGCGATCCCGTTCGCGCCGGCAAGCTTGCCGCCGCTTTCATCAAGGGTCTCAATTCCGCGGGCGTCATGTCCTGCGCAAAGCATTTTCCCGGACAGCGCAATGTCGACATCGACAGCCATTTCGAGCTTGATGTCATTCCTTATTCCGTCGAAGACATGATGAAGCGCGAATGGATTCCCTTCAAGGCCGCGATCGAGGCGGACGTTTCGATGATGATGACCCTTCATGCGGGCTTTACCGCGATAGACCCGACCAATACCCCGGCAACTCTCTCGAAACCGATAATCGAGGGTATGCTCAAGGGCACCCTGGGATATAAAGGCCTCGTTGTATCGGACGACATCCAGATGAAGCCGATCCGGGACGCCTACGGAATTGAAGGCGCCCTTGTCAGATGCATAGCCGCGGGAGTCGACATCATCATTATCTCGGGCGGCGTGAGCGAGGCCAATACCTTTATCGCGAACGGTGTACGCCGGGGAGAGCTGTCCGAGGAAAGGCTGGACCAGGCTGTGCGAAAGGTTCTCGAATACAAACAGAAATGCGTTCCTCTCAAAGTGCCTTCAAGCGGCAGGACGAGAAAAAGCTGCGCTTCCAAAAAAAACCTTTCGACGGTGCAGCAAAGCGCGGACAAATCGATTACCCTTTTACGCAACAGCGCGGCCTTGCTTCCGCTCGGAAAGATACGTTCGAACGCGAGAATTTCGATAATAAGGCCGACCATGGGGCGCCTGATGATGAGCGACAACACGAATTTCTATCCGTTCGACTTCAAGGATGTGTTCAGCCAGTATTTTGACCATGTGTATGAATACGTCGTCGGCCTTCAGCCGAACGATACCGAATTTCTCGGAGCGAGCGATTGGGCGTTTATGGGCGACTATGTTATTTTCTGCACATACAACGCGTACAAATGGCCCGAGCAGTTGAAAATGCTCGAGGCATGCAGGCAGTTCGCTGACGAGAGAAAACTGATCGTGGTGGCCCTCCGGAGTCCCGCGGACCTTGCGTGCATGCCTGACGATATCGAAACCCTCATCGCGACCTACGGGGTCGCGGAGTGTTCGCTGCATGCGCTGGCCCGCGCAATCAAGGGCGATATCACCCCGACAGGGATACTGCCGGTCGGCGTCGGAGATGGAAAGCCGTCCCGCAGCACCGGTATGGCCCGCGGCAGCGGGCTGGCGCATTGGACCAAGTGAAAGGAGAAAATATGAGCTCACCGATCTGTTTTCACAATGGAACGATAATCAGCGGATTTTCCGTAATGGAAAACTGCTCGGTCCTCATTCAGGACGGGAAGATCGAGGATGTGTTCAACGAGAAACGATTTCTACAAAAGCATTTTGATCCGTCAGTGCGAATCATCGACGTCGAAGGCGCTTATATATCCCCGGGTTTGATCGATACGCATGTTCATGGCTTCGCAGGCTACGGAACGGAGGACAATTCTCCGGACGCTATCATCGAGATGTCCCGGTCCCTGGCCCAGTACGGGGTTACCGCGTTCAATCCGACCCTGTATCCGAGCGAGACCGAAAATATGATCGAGTCGATCACGGCCGTCGTCAAGGCGATGGGAAAGGAAAGCGGCGCGCGCATCATGGGCCTCCATCTTGAGGGCCCCTTTATTTCGTCGGACAAGCTGGGCGTACAGCGGCCCGAAACCGTGCGGGCCGTGGATATTCCGCTCATGGAAAAACTGTGGGAAGCCTCGGAAGGGAACATTATCAATATGACAGTCGCTCCCGAGCTGAAAGGCATGCGCGAGCTGGCTCTCTACTGTATCCGCAAAAATATTATCCTTCAGGCGGGCCACACGAACGCGATGTACGAGAACATGGTCGAGGGCATGCAGGTGGGCATCCTTCATTCCACACACATATTCAACGCGATGAGCCAGATGCATCACCGGAATCCCGGCGCGGTCGGTGCGGTGCTGATACATCCGGAAATGTCCTGCGAGGTTATAGCCGATGGCGTTCATGTCCACCCCGACCTGATCCGCCTTCTGGTACGGGACAAGTCCCTGGACAAGATCGTTCTGATTACCGACGGGCTTAAGCCTACCGAGCAGAACAGCGGCATTTTAATTGCAAACGGCGAAGAAGTCGTTTATCATGATGGCTGTTTTCACCGGAAAATGGACGACGTCATCGCCGGCTCGGGCTTGACGATGATTTCCGGGGTGAAGAACCTGATTTCGTTCGGTTTGCCCGTAGAACAGGCCGTAAAATTCGCGTCGATGAATCCCGCCCAGGTAATGAAGTATTCCCAGCAGGGTGCGCTGATTCCCGGGTACGACGCGGATCTGGTCGTTTTTGACAAGTACTGCAATGTGCTGGCAACCGTCATCAAAGGTTCCCTGAAAAAGAATATACTGTAGGAGAATTAAATGAGAGTAATAATCAAGGAAGATTACGCTACCTGTTGTGAATGGGCGGCGAGCCATGTCGCATACCGCATAAACACGTCAGGGGCGACAGCTGAAAAGCCCTTTGTGCTCGGCCTTCCGACCGGATCGACGCCGCTCGGCGTGTACAAGGAACTCATCCGCCTGTATAAGGCAGGAAAGGTTTCATTCAAGAATGTGGTGACCTTCAACATGGACGAATATCTCGGGCTTGAGGAAAACCATCCACAGAGCTACCGCCGTTTTATGATAGACAATTTTTTTTCCCACATCGATATCAACCCGGCAAATCTCAATTTTCTGGACGGAATGACAAAGGATCCGGAAATGGAATGCGAGCGTTATGAGGAAAAAATCCGGTCTTATGGCAAAATCAATTTGTTTATCGGGGGCGTCGGGGCTGACGGGCATATTGCCTTCAATGAGCCGGGATCATGTCTTACCTCGCGTACCCGGATAAAAACCCTGACCCAGGATACCATCATCATGAATTCCAGATTTTTCGGCGGCGATCCCGAGCAGGTTCCCACAAAGGCACTGACCGTGGGCGTCGGTACGATAAATGACGGTGAAGAAGTTTTAATTCTTGCTTCCGGTTATACGAAGGCCCGCGCCCTTCGTCACGCCATAGAGGAAGGCGTCAACCACATATGGACTATCAGTATCCTGCAGATGCATCCCCGAGCCATCATTTTATGTGATGAGGATGCAACCGATGAGCTGCGTGTCGGCACCGTGCGTTATTTCAAGGATATCGAAGCCAAGAATATGCGGTAATCGGGTTTTTAATGCAATAAATTTACTGAATTTTATCAGTGCAAACCGGTTTTCCTGTTTGACAACCGGTTGCCACTGTGTTATTCTTAAGTTAGTTGAAGGTTTCAATTAACTGAGGAGCACATATGAAATTCGGACATTTTGATGATGTACAGCGGGAATATGTCATAGACACCCCGCGAACCCCGTATCCCTGGATCAATTATCTCGGGAATACCCAGTTTTTCTCTCTTATTTCCAATACCGCGGGCGGTTATGCCTTCTATACTGACGCGCGCCTTCGCCGCCTGACCCGCTACCGGTATAATGACGTTCCTCTCGATAATAACGGCCGTTATTTTTTCATCAAGGACGGCGAAACAGTCTGGAATCCTGGTTGGAAACCGATGCGTGTGGAACTTGATTCCTATGAATGCCGCCACGGTTTTGGCTACACCAAATTTTCATCCTCAAAAAACGGTCTCAAGGCCGATACCCTGTACATGGTTCCCAACGGAGAAAATGCCGAGATCCAGCAGATTACCCTGACCAATACTTCCGCATCAAAAAAATCAGTTTCCCTTGTATCCTATGTCGAATGGTGCCTCTATAACGCCCAGGACGACACGACCAATTTCCAGCGCAATTTTTCTACCGGCGAGGTTGAAATCGAGGGCGGCTCGATTTACCACAAAACCGAATACCGCGAAAGACGCAACCATTTTGCCTTTTACTCCGTAAACGCCAAACCGGACGGATTCGACACCGACCGCGAAACCTTCCTCGGTCTGCACAACAACTACGACTCGCCCGACACCGTCATGGCCGGAGAGAGCCAGAATTCTGTCGCTGACGGATGGTCGCCGATCGCGAGTCATCGGCTCAATATCGAGCTTGCCCCCGGAGCCTCGAAGACCTTCATCTTTGTGCTCGGCTATATCGAAAACGAGAATGAAAAAAAGTGGACCACAACTCCCTCAGCGGGACTGCTCCAGACCAATGCGGCCATGCGCGTGATCAACAAGGAAAAGGCGATAGCCCTGCAGAAGCGCTTCGCGGAAACAGCCCAGGTAGAGGCTGCCTTTCAGGAACTGAAAAAATTCTGGGACGGCCTCCTGTCCCGCTACACCCTCACCACCGGGGACGAGAAGCTTGACCGGATGGCCGTGTGGAACCAGTACCAGTGCATCGTCACCTATAATTTCGCCCGCTCCGCCAGCTATTTTGAAAGCGGAATCGGCCGCGGCATCGGCTTCCGCGACACGAGCCAGGATATGCTCGGCGTAGTGCACCAGATTCCCGAGCGCGCGCGCGAGCGCCTTTTTGACGTAGCGTCAACACAGTTCGAGGACGGAAGCGCCTATCACCAGTTCCAGCCCCTGACCAAACGCGGAAACGCCGACGTCGGCAGTCAGTTCAACGACGATCCCCTCTGGCTCATTCTCGGAGTCGGCGGCTACATCAGGGAAACCGGCGATACCGACTTCCTGAAAGTGCAGGTTCCCTTCGACAACAGCGCGACCAACAAAGCCTCCCTCTACGAGCATCTGAAACGCTCCTTCCACTATACACCCGAGCATCTCGGTCCCCACGGCCTTCCTCTTATCGGCCGGGCCGACTGGAATGACTGCCTGAACCTTAACTGTTTCAGCACGGACCCGAACGACTCTTTCCAGACAAGCACGAACAAGGACGGCAAGCACGCGGAGTCCGTCATGATCGCGCAGATGTTCGTCTATGTCGCGCCTGAATACATCGCGATGAGCCGCCTTCTCGGCGAAGAAGCCGAGGCGAAATTCGCCGAGGAACAGAGCGCAAAAATGGCTGCCCAGATCTGCGCGACGGGCTGGGACGGCGACTGGTATGTCCGCGCCTATGATGATTTCGGCAAGAAGATCGGCTCGAAGGAATGCGAGGACGGAAAGATATTCATCGAAACACAGGGCTTCGGCTCGATGGCCCGGATTGGAGAAGATAAGGGTTATCCGATAAAGGCGCTCGACAGCGTTAAAAAGCATCTGGACACCAAATACGGCATCGTCATTCTCGACCCGCCGTACAAGGACTATCATATCGAGCTCGGCGAGGTTTCTTCTTATCCGCCCGGGTACAAGGAAAATGCCGGTATATTCTGCCACAACAATCCCTGGGTTATCATCGGGGAAGTGAAGGCGGGACGGCCCGCCGTGGCCTGGGAGTATTACAAGAAGATAGCCCCGGCCTACCTCGAGGACATCAGCGAGATTCATCGCCTTGAACCCTACGTGTACGCGCAGATGATAGCCGGAAAGGCAGCCCGCCGTCACGGCGAGGCGAAGAACAGCTGGCTGACGGGAACCGCAGCCTGGAACTTCGTTGCTCTTTCCCAGTGGATCGCGGGCATACGCGCGGAATATAACGGACTCAGGATAGAACCCCGTCTGCCATCCCATGTAAAGAATGCCACGATCACCCGGACCTACCGCGGCTGCAAGTACGTCATCAGCGTGGAAAACAAAAATCCGGAGGGAAAGATTTCGCTCACCCTGACTGACGGAAAAGTTTCGGTTGACGGAACGCTTGTCTCTACCGGTGCCAAGGGCACAGAGGTAAAGGTAAAGGTTGTTGTCGCGTAACGGGTTTTTGGTAAAAATAAAATGATTTTTTCATCCGGTTCTGTTAATTCGGTGCCGGGAAAGACCCGCCTGCATCGGCGGGTTTTTTATTATAAACCATTGGGTTAACTACCGCGCATTCTGCCCGGGTGGAGAGAAAATGGTAAAAATACCTGATATATCTATAGTGGTTCCGTGTTATAATGAAGAAGAAGCGCTTCCCTTCTTTTATGCTGAAATTCTACGGGTACAGAAGGAGATGAAGGCCCTGAAATTCGAACTCCTTTTTATCGATGACGGCTCTTCTGACGGCACGCTCGCCGCGGTGAAAAAAATACAAACCAAGGACAAGTCGGTGCGTTATATTTCTTTTTCCAGGAATTTCGGAAAGGAAGCGGCAATATTTGCGGGACTCGAAAACGCCCGCGGTGCCCATGTCGCCATTCTTGACGCGGATCTTCAAGATCCTCCATCTATGCTTCCTTCCATGTATGAAATCGTCAGCAAGGGCGAGGCTGACTGCGCGGCCGCGCGGCGCGTCTCGAGAAAGGGAGAGCCCCCCATCAGGTCCTTTTTCGCGCGCTCTTTTTACCGCCTTATGTCGAAGATTTCCGACGCCCGTATAGTCGACGGGGCTCGTGATTTCCGCCTGATGTCGCATGTCATGGTCGAAGCGGTGCTCTCGCTCAGGGAATACAACCGGTTCTCGAAGGGCATGTTTTCATGGATCGGCTTCAGGACAAAATGGCTTGAGTATACCAACGTCAAGCGTGTGGCAGGCGAGACCAAGTGGTCCTTCTGGAAACTCTTCCTGTATTCACTCGAGGGAATAACCGCTTTTTCGACGGCGCCCCTCGTGCTAGCCTCCGTCGCGGGAATGGTTTTCTGCCTTGCCGCGTTTGTCACAATATGCATAGTTGTCGTGAAAACCCTTCTGTGGGGCGATCCTGTATCGGGCTATCCCTCCCTGATGAGCGTCATGCTGTTTATCGGCGGCATACAGCTGTTCTCTATAGGAATCGTCGGCCAGTATCTTGCGAAGACTTATCTCGAGACAAAAAAAAGACCGGTTTATATTATACAGGAGAAAAGCAATGAATAACGCAATGAAAAAGAGTATCGGTTTCTCAATGAATAAAAATGCGCGGTATTACCTCGGCATTGCGTTGATCATTATTCTTGCGCTGGGCGTCCGAGCGGCCTTTATGAACGTGAAGAATACGTATCATGTCGATGAGGCAATTTCGATAGCCCTGACGGACAATAACTGGCCGAACGTCGCTGATACCAGTTATAAAAACAAATGGATCAGCAAGGCCGAACTCGATGAGAAGGTATTCAACGGGAATATTGAAAGGACCGCTCCGCTTGCGCTGATGAACGGCATAACAGCGCAGACTGCCGCAGACGTGCATCCTCCCCTGTATTACTGGCTTTTCGCCGCACTGCGTCTTGCTTTCGGAGCCTCACGGTATGCACTCGCGGGCTTTACGCTGAACGCGATTCTATTTGTCATTTCATGTATCATCCTCTGCGGTCTTGCCGGATATCTTTGGAAAGACAGGACTCTGGTGCTGATAGTGCTCGCCTCCTTTGCGTTTTCATCAGGCGCGATTTCCTGCACCCTATTCCTGCGCATGTACGAGCTGCTTCAGACCCTTTGCCTTTTATTTTTATTTAACACGGTAATTCTGCTGTTTCCCCGAAAAAGCGGTGTTCCCGTTTTACCGCTGATTTTCCTCTTCGTCACGTCGTGCCTCGGTCTGTTAACCCACTATTATTTTCTCTTTTTTATAATTCCGGTCGTTCTTTTTGCGCTGGTCAACCTTCTGGTCACAAAGCGTTTTACCCTGCTTCTGTGGAGCGCCCTGGCATTGTGCGCGGGTTTGTATCTGGCATACAGGATTTTTCCCGCGATGCAGAATCACCTGTTTTCTTCCTATCGGGCCGGTCAGAGCGTGACGAATCTAACCGCGACTACCGGAAAAAATTTCTGGGAAAAATGCGGCGCGTATTTCACTGTGCTCTCCAAAAACCTGCTGTGGCCCGGGTTCGGCCTTATCATCCTTGCGCTCGGCGGCGTACTCCAGATTTTGAAAAGCAGAAAAAAAACAGACAGCGCTCCGGAGATCAGGGCAAATATCTTTCCTGCGATTCTTTGCATAATTACTTCTTGTTTTGTCTTTTTGGTCATCGCCTTGTCGGCCCCCTACCAAACCGGGCGTTACGTGATAGCCTTTTTTCCCGAGTTCATTCTGGGTTATATTGCGCTTCTGAAAATGTTTACGACGGGGCGCATCACAAAAATCTGCGCGTTGACCGGGGCTGTCCTGATTGCCACCCTTACCTGTCTCCCTCCCCATATAAACCAGTTTCATGAGGATTATAAGCTCGACTCAAACCCTCTTTATTTAGTTGATGAGCAGCCGGTGATTATTATCTCGACGAGGGACGCGTGGTTATGGAAAAATATGCTGCTGTACAGGGATCTTGGAAAGGACAAAAAGGTATACGTCATGGAGGCATCGAACGACGCAAGCCTCAATACCCGCATCCTCGAGATCGCACGTTCTGCCGAAAGCAAGAAAGTATGGCTTTTCATGGATGATTATTTTATGAAAAAGCCGCTCTATCCCAGGGCGGGATATTACGGCTTTTTCGAAGTCTATTCCGTGACTGTGAGCGACTGAAAAAACTTAGTTCTTAATGACGGCCTCTACCGTGTGAACGCCGTCAGCGAACCAGGGAATGATATTTCCCTGAACCGCAGTGCCGTCGACGATCAGGCGGGCAATCCCCCTGCATTTATGAGACGGATTTTTAAGCGTTATTCGGTAGACCGCCCCGCGGCATTTCCTCTCGACGGTAAAGCCGTCCCAGGCCTTCGGCACGCAGGGATCAAAACGCAGTCCCTCGTGTTCGGGCCGTATCCCGAGGATGTACTTGACTGACGACTGATACATCCAGCTCGAGGTTCCCGAAAGCCAGGAGTTGCGCCCGAGTCCGTAGTTGGGGTGATCGTCCGAAAGGATATTCTGCGCGTAGCAGTAGGGCTCGCATTCATATTCATCAATCGAATCGTTTTTTGCCGCGGGATTTATCCGTGAATAATAGCTGAACGCCTGATCCCCGTCGCCGAGAATAGTTTCCGCCATGATCGCCCAGGGATTCGGGTGAAGGAAGATGCCTCCGTTTTCCTTGGCTCCGGGCGGATAGGTGGTTACGCCTCCCTTTGACGGATCGTATCCGGTATAGCCCGGCCAGGAGAGCTTGATGCCCTTGTCTGTCGCGAGATACTTTTTGACGGCGTCCATGCCCTTGCGGCCCCTGTCCGAGCCGTCGGCAAAGCCGGAGAGCAGCGCCCAGGACTGCGCGTTGAGCCATACCTTTCCGTAGGTGTTTTTTGCGGAACCTACCGGCTCTCCCTTTTCGTCGAAGTAGCGGATAAACCAGTCTCCGTCCCAGGCCTTGTCATGAACGGTTTTTTTCATGGCAGCATACCATTCATCGTAGATTTTTTTCTGCGCGCCGTCATTGCGGAAGGCGCAGAGTTCGGACAGTTCGCGCAAGGCCCAGCCATATAGATTGGCGGTAAAGATGCTTTCCGCGCCGGTCGGGAGATTGACGCAGTCATTCCAGTCCGCGAAGCCAAGCAGGGGCAGGCCGTGCGCCCCCGTGTGGCCGTGCGTGAAAGCGACGGCCCTCTGGAGGTGTTCGTATACCGTTCCTTTTTCGAGCGGCTTTTGCTCTTTGTCTTTTTCATAAAAGGGGATGGTTTTTTCGAGAAACGCATAGTCTCCCGTTTCTTTGAGATAGGCGGATACCGCGAGCACAATCCAGAGCTGATCGTCGGAATAAAAATGCGGTCTGTCCTCGTATTCCATGGAATCGCCGCGAGCGGCTATCATGGTGAGGGGATTGAACTGATGGTAGGCGGAGCCGTCGGTGCTCTGCACGGACAGGAGTTTTTCCATCAGTTCCCGCGCTTCTTCCGGTATCTGGGGAATCACACCCATGACGTCCTGGGAAGAGTCCCTGAAGCCTATGCCGCGGTCCGAGCCGTAGCCGAGCTGATACAGCGAGAGATAACGGGACCAGGTTTTCGTGGTATAGCACTGGCGCGGGTTGTGGAGATTGAGCATCGAGTTGAAGGCTGCGTCGGGGGTATGAATTTTGATGACGGAAAGGTAATTGTCCCAAAAGGCGGAAAGAGTCTCGAAGGCTTTTTCAACCTCTTCTTCGGTCTGATACCTTCCGCACGCGCCCGCAGCCTGGGCGAGGGAACCGGTTTGGAGCAGCTGGGTAATGACGCTGACCGTCTCGCCCGGCGCAATTGTCCCGAGGCAGAACTGCATGGCCGCAATCGAGTCGCCTCGAAGGGAGTTTTTGGAAGAAAGCCTTTCATTCTTCAAGGAGAGCGGTTCTTTCCAGGTGCCGTATTCATTGTCGCCGAGGAATCTCTTTCGGTCCGTTTCCCACGCGTCCGCTTTGCGGTTTGCGGTAAGAATGTTCACCTGGGAGTCTCTTTTCATGTACGCGTAAGCCGCGATGGCGCTGCGACCATCCTTGAGTGGCAGGATATGGGACTGCATTGTCTGCGGAACCCAGTCGGCGTTGGTGAGCTGCTTGAGGGCGTCAAAATGACTGAATTCAACGACGGGGACAAGATCCACGTCCAGCGGATTTTTACTGATATTGGTAATACGGAACTGCCGGATGAGTTCGCTTCCGCCCCGCGGAATAAAGGCAAGGATGTCGAAGCGGAGGCCCGAGCTTTCGGTAATCCAGCGGGTATAATACATGCCGACATGGCACTCGAATTTATCAAAGGCTTGAAGGCAGGGAACCCAATAGGGCGAGATAATCTGTCCTGTCGCGGCATTTTCTCCCGGTGTACGCACGCGGACAAAGGCGGTTTCTCCCTTGAAATCCGCGGAAGGTAGCTGGGGGATATATTTGGTAATGCGGTTAAGCGCCGGGTCGCCCTTGCAAAGCTGGGAACCGCCGGTATGGTCGAGAAACCCCCCGAAAGCGAGAGTTCCGACATAGTTTACCCACTTAACCGGAGTCCGGGGATTTGTTATCACGTATTCTCTTGCTTTGTCGTCAAAATGACCGTATTGCATTATTTCCTCCAGTTGGTTTCTTCTGTCAACTAATAATACTATGATTTTACAGGCTGTGCAAGTTACAAAATAATGTTTATATTGAACTACTATGCAGCGTAAACAAATACAGTCAATTTCTTTCGTAGTTCTTTTTGCCCTGATGATCGTGCTCATGGGGCGCCTCTTTTTACCCTTTTCAAGTGTCCTGTTGTGGTCCGCGATTTTTTATATTATTATCAGCCCACTGTACCGTAAAATACTGCATCGCATGAGCAGCGCGAAAAAGTTTTATGAAACAAGGAGGCACCTGCTGGCCGGCCTGTTCGCGGTGGGAACGGTTTTCATTATGGTAGGCATTTTTGTGTTTCTTGGATTTCAGCTGGTCGGGCAGGGCCGGATTTTCCTGGAAGGAGCGAAGACTTTCGTTTCCGGGAACCCCCTGTTTTTCACCAATACCGTTCTTGGCACAAATATTGCATCCATCGTTGAAAAAATATCCCTGGGGACGGTCGACATGTCCACCATTGATATCAAGGATGAAACGATCAAATTCCTTTCAAACTATTCCGACAACATTATGGGCATTACCCAGACCATAATAAAGGATATAAGCGGCTTTTTGCTCTCTCTTGCGTTTATGTGCTTTTCCCTGTACTTTTTTTATATAGACGGTGCGTATCTTGCGAATGTTTTTGTGAACGCGATTCCGATCGACCAGAAAAAAACAAAGAAGCTCCTTTCGAAGTTCAGCGATGTTACGACCAACCTTTTTATGGGTTTTTTCCTTGTCGCTTTTTATCAGGCAATAGCGGCCTTCCTGATATTTTCCATTTTCCAGGTTCAGGGGTCCCTGCTTTTTTCGGTGCTCATTCTGTTCAGCTCGTTCATCCCGATATTCGGATGCGCGCTCATCTGGATTCCCCTGGGCGTCAGCGTGCTGATCACACAAGGGCTTCTGACCGGTATTGTTTTTATGCTTCTTTGCGCATTCTTTATCAGTTTCGTGGACAATTTTCTGCGGCCTTTCTTTTTGAAAGACCGGATAAAGATTCACCCTCTGCTGATTTTCTTTTCGATCTTGGGCGGAATTCAGACCTTCGGCATGAACGGAATTATCTTGGGCCCGGTTACCATTATCCTGTTTTTCACCATCGTAGACATCACTCGTGAGGACGACCCTCATCACGCGGAGATTGAGGTGGCGGAGCATCATACCCCGTAATTTTTTCCTATAGCTTGAAGCGGCCCGTGATTTCGTTCAGTGATTTTACCACTTCCGTATTTTGTCCGGTAACATTGAGTATTTCTTCTATTGTCCGCGCGATGGTATCGCTCGAGCGGGCAATATCCTGCGTGCTGGTCTGAACCTTCCTTGAAATATCTTCCAGTCGCGCCATTTCCTTCAATATCATCGCGGCACCCTGATTCATCTCGAGGGAGCCGTCGCGTATTTCCATGGTTATGTTCTGGATATCGTTCAGGGCCTCGAGGACCTGCTGGCTTCCCTCCGCCTGTTCTTTCATGGACATACGGATTTCCTGGATGAGGCCGTTGGCTTCCTTAATCTGCGTGGAGACCGAACCGAACGCATCATCTGCCTTCGCGGACGCGGCAACAATGGTAATGATGGTATTCACTACGATTTTCAGCTCTCCTTCGATTACCTTTGACTGCTCCGCGGAATTTTCCGCGAGTTTTCTGATTTCGTCCGCAACGACAGAAAATCCCTTTCCTGCCTCGCCCGCATGAGCGGCCTCGATGGCTGCGTTCATGGCAAGAAGGTTCGTCTGGCTCGCGATGGCATCGATTATCTCGTTCGTCTCGAGCAGCTGCTCTGACTGGATGGATACGTTTTTTACCAACTCAATGACGTTCGTCATGCTGTCCCGCCCGTTGCTCGACGCGGCGAGGAGGGTTTCGAATCCGCTACCCGCACGTTCGAGGTTGTTCGAGATCGAATTGATGTTGGAGACCATCTGCTGTATCGCCGCCGAGGATTCGGTGACGGTGGCCGACTGACCCTCGATTTGCTGCGTCAGGCTCTCGATGTTCTTGGCTATCTGATGGATGGTTGAGGACGTCTCGGTTACGCTTGCGCTCTGCTCTTCCGTCTGGAAATTCAGGTCCGCCGCGTTCGCCGAAATTGTTTCGATATCGCTTTTGATTCTTCCTGAGCGTGTATCCAGTTCCCCCGAGATGGAGGTCATCGTGTCAGCCTGCCGTTTGACCTGAGAAATCATGCCGTGCAGGGTCTCGATGAATTTATTGAAGTAGTGGCCGACTTCGGTCGTTTCGTCCTTACCGAGCAGTTTTAGGCGATAGGTAAGGTCCCCGCTTCCCTCCGCAATGTCCTTCAGAGTATTGACCGTATTTTGGAGCGGGGTGGCAATTCGGCTGCCGAGGATTACGGATATGATGAGAACGACTATAAGGGTTAATAGGGAGATCACGATTATGGACACCGTGATTTCATTTATGGAGGCAAGCAGGGTAGCGGCTGGAAGGGTGATATAGAGCTGATAATTGGTTCCTGGAATCGTTTCCCCGGCAATGTAGTAGGGTTCTTTGCGCTCTGCGTTTTTATATTCGGTGAACGGCATTCCCGCCTCGCGAAGGGTCGTGATTTCGCGCGCAAAATCCGGGGGAAGGGCGTCCATCTTGAATTCTTCGGCTTTCAACAGAACCTGCTCGGTGTATTTTTTTTCAGCGGGATCATACGTCCTTAGGGATACAAGGCTGTCCTTGTCGCTGACAATCGCAATCATGGCTTTGTTGCCGAATAAGTCGGAAACCGATGCGGTTATCGCTTCGAGCTGAGTTTGAAGGGTTTGCGCGCTGACCGTTATCCCGAGCAGCCCGTTGCTGTGTCCGCTCTTGTCGTTCACATTTGTCCCGATGACAATCTGCTTTACTCCGGTTGCCTTCGAGAGATTCGGATTTGAAAGGATCACCAGTTTTGATCCAATCTCGTTATCTGTCACCAGGCGGATAAAATAGTCCCTTGCGGTAAGCAAAACAGGAGCGGCATTCGGATCGGTGTTGTCGGCGGTAAGAATTCCGCCCTGACTTTTGTTTCCCTCAAGATCTGACCGGTAGTAAGAGCCGTCCTTTTTGACCAGGAGGAAGGAAGAGAAAGAGCCGTTGGTTTTTGCGAGAGTATTCAGGCTTGGAACAATCTCAGCCCAGTTAAAATTGGTTATGGCGGGAAAATAGGAATACGCTTCCACATAGCCCCGTTTATCGGCAAAGAAAAAACTGACATCGTCCGCTAGGTTGCCCGTAAACTGGGTAAGAAGCCCAATAGCGTCCTTCTTGATTGTATTGCTCGTTTTGGCCCGGATAAACAGCATGCCGGAAATAAAGGGCAGCAGTGCGATCAGAATAAATACGATACCCAGTTTTTTCTTCAGTTTCATGGAAATGCCCGCTTCTGGTTAAGGGTTTTTCGTCATCATTGACGAGGAAGTCATACTATATATTACTCCGAGTCTACAATAATATCAACTCGCTTAATTTTGCGGTTTGCCTGCTCCTCGATCACGAACTTGATATTTTGAAAACGGATGCGGTCCCCCTGTGCGGGAAGACTTTCTGCCTGTTCCATCAGGAAGCCGTTAACCGTTTCGTAGAAATCGGAGTCAAGGTCCGTATTCAGAAGGGCATTGAGATCGTTTAAAGGGAGATTTCCCGGAACTTTTACATGATTCGGTCCCAGAACCTGCACAAGGTTCATCGGCTCGGTTTCCGCGGTATCGTACTCGTCGTGGATTCCCCCGAATACCGCAGCGACCGCGTCGTCGATGGTCACGAGCCCTGCGGTGCCCCCGTGCTCGTCGACGATGACCGCCATGTTCTGGCTGCTATGCTCCATCTCCTTGAGCAGCTCGAAGGTGCTCTGGGTTTCGGGAACGAAAAGGACGGGACGGACTAGATTGTCAAAGGTACCCTCCTCGCCGCATTCGAGAAGAAAAAGGATGTCCTTGTAGTGGATCATTCCCTGTATGGAGTCGATCGACTCTTCATACACAGGCATTCGTGAAAACTGATGCTTCCGGAAAAGGTCCTGAATTTCGGTAAAGGACGCATTGATGGGGATAGCCGCGATTGAGGTCCGCGGCGTCATAATCTCGCGGAGCTTTAGATCTGTAAAGTCGAATGCGTGATTGAGCAGATTGTGCTCCCCTTCCTCAAGGACTCCTTCTTTTTTGCCCACGTCCATCATGGTTTTCAGCTCGTCTTCGGTGATTCGGTGAACGGTGTCGGGTGATATTTTTCTCAGAACCGCGATAAAAAGTGCGTTGACGAGCGAAAACAGGATATAAAACGGAAACAGGATTTTAAGGGTGAGGAGAACAGCCGGCGAGAGGAAACGGGCAAGGTTGACCGGATCGTTCGCTGCGATGGTTTTCGGGGTGATCTCGGAAAAAATGACGATAATGACAGTCATGACAACGGTGGCGATGCCGATGCCCTTTCCGCCGAATATGGAGATTGCGAACGCGGTCGCAATGCTCGAAGCCCATATGTTGACGATGTTGTTGCCTATCAGAAGCGTGGTCAGCATTCGCGGGGGATCGGATAAAATTCTAGCGATGAGTGTATCTTTTTTCGATTTGCCGTTTTTTATCTGTCTGAGCTTTATTTTTGTAATTGAGGTAAGCGAGGTTTCAGACGCCGAAAAAAACGCTGAAAACACGAGGAGGATACAAAGGGCCGCACCGGTAAAAAAAAGAGTTGTCTTCATTCTTTTTCCCCTGCCCGGTCGATGCGTATCGACTCTATCCGGTTTCCCGAAACGGATATCACCGTGAGCGTCAGTCCCTGCACAGTGACAGAGGTGCCTTCTGTTGGCATGTCGCTTGATTTCTCCATTATTAAGCCGCCGAGGGTATCATAAAATTCCGACTGGAGATGAACGGAGAACCGCTCGTTTATATCGTCCAGCCGCTCCGAACCGTCGATGACAAAGGAATTTTGCTTGAGTCCTTCCTTTGTTTTTTTGGAGTGGGAGACTGTCTGGGGTTTATCAAATTCGTCGCGGATGCCTCCGAATATTTTTTCGACGAGATCCACTACGGTGACTATCCCTGCGGTTCCTCCGAATTCATCGATTATTACCGCGATATTCTGGTTTGCCTTTTTCAGCTTGTCCTGAAGAACGGACATTTTTTGCGTCTCGAAGATGAAGAGCGCCGGGCGCATCAGGTTTTTTACCGAGAAATTTTCATCCTTCGTATCAGGCGCAAACAGGAAATCCTTTACATAGAGTATGCCCCTGATGTCGTCAATGTCCTCGCAGTAAACCGGAAAGCGCGAATAGCGCGAGCTGTGCGAGAGCGAAAGGATATCCTTCCGCGGCGTGCTGATGCTGATGGTGATAATGTCCGTGCGGGGCGTCATAATGTCGCGCGCCGTGAGGTCGGTGTATTTAAGAATTTTGTGCATCATGTCCCGTTTTCTCGATTCGATCAGGCCTTCTTCTTCCCCGAAATCAATCATCGTCTTGATGTCCTCTTCGGTGACGGTCAGCCTGGTCTTTTTTTTCTGCGTCCCGAGAAAGAATGAAACGCTCCCGGTGATTTTGCCGAAAACCCAAACGATTGGGGAGGCCAGATACAAAAAGAGTGAGACCGGCAGCGAAACGCCGAGGGCAATCTTTTCCGGGCGGAGGAGGGAAACGGATTTTGGGAGGATTTCACCGAAGATAAGGATAAGGACGGTAGCCCCCGCGGTGGCGATGACTACGCCCGATGAGCCGAAGAATTGGATGGCGAGCGCGGTTATAAGCGATGAAAGGGCTATGTTGCAGACATTGTTCCCGATCAGGATGGCGTTAAGGAAGGAATCTTTTTTCTGCAGGATTTTCTCAACCCGGGCGGCGGCTTTGTTTTTCTTTTCCTTCAGGTATCTGATGCGGAGTTTGCTCGCGGACATGAACGCGGTTTCAGATGCGGAAAAGAACATTGAGAATAAAAGGAGAATGCCGAGGATTATCAGATAGACGCTGTCAGGCGGGGGGGCGCTTTCCATATGGTTGTGTTAAAGATACTGTATAGGAGACGAGTCGTCAAGAATCCCCGCATCCGGCGCTGGCCGGAAACGGAGAAGGATGTTTTTCTTTTATTTTGAGGGAGAGGAAGACGGGGCGCCTTCCTTGTCAGCGGGCTCTGGGGCTGCTTTTTGTTTCGGGGGAGCGGCCTTGATCTGGTCTATCGTGGCCTTGATCTGGCCCGTGCCCGCATTTCCCGGATCGGCGGCAATTGCCTTTTCAAGCATTCCTATGATTTTATCGTTATCGACTGATTCGGACATCGCGTACATGTAGGCTGCCATATACCAGGCTTCCTGGGTTTGCGGGGCGTCTAGAGTTCCGCCTTCGGCCGTTTTTATGAATAGGTCTCCTGCCTGTGTCAGGGACCCGGCCTGATAGAGGGTTACCGCGTCGAGGTACGCTACCTGCAGTTGGTATTTGCCTCTGAGCCCGGCTTTTCCGTCCCCGTCAAGGACGGGCACTTCGCGGATAAGGGCGGCATACTGTTCACGTCGGGAGGGATCAAGAGCTTCGATGAAAAGATCAATATTCGCGGCCTTTTCGACGCCCTTGGTCGTTTTGATAAGCTGCTTGAGGTCGACAAGTTTTTTCCGTGCCTCCTTGAAGGTGTCAAGAAAAGTAAAAAAACCTTCGGTTGTCTTGGTTGCCTCGGTTTCTCCCGAGGAAGCATAGACGTCGCCTTCGGAGGTTTGAAGAACGATCGAGGGAAGAGCCTGGATATTGTACTTGGTTGCCACCTTGTAGTTTGTGTCTATCAAGGCTTTGTCCATAAGCTTTTCATCCTGGACAATGTCGATATTGCATAAAACGAAGTTTTTAGATCCCTGCTTAAAAAATTCTTCGGTGAATACTTTGGCAATTAGTTCCTTGCTCGGGTCATTCCAGTCGGAACCGGTGAAGACGATGAGAAGGTCTTTTTTTGTTTTTCCCGCTTCCGACTGCGCGGTGTCAAGATCGGTAATCCAGGCGGTCTGGGCTTTTGCGCACCCGGCAAAAAGCATGGTTAAAAGCGCTGTAAGTAAAATGATTCGAGTTTTCATGAAAATCTCCTGTGTGGTTATGCTTTCCAATATTGAACACCGGCGGCAAAAATGTTCTGACATGTATTGCCGGGAATGTTTTTGAATAAATGCGCGGTAGTGCCCGCGCTGCCGGTGTCGATCGCCCGTTCGCTGTGTCCCATTTTTCCGAGAACCAAGCCGCTCTCGTCCGTCATGCCCTCGATTGCGTACATTGAGCCGTTCGGGTTTTCCGGTTCGATCATGGTCGGCTGACCAAATGAGTCCACGTATTGGGAAAAAATCTGTCCGGTTTCAAATAGTTTTTGGGCGAGTGCGGCCCCGATTATTATGCGCCCCTCTCCATGCGAGACAGGTATCTGATGGATTTTGCCCAACGCCAGATTCGGGTCGTTTGCCCAGGGTGATGAATCCGAGGCGATGCGCGTGCGGACAAAGCGCGAGATGTGGCGCCCGACGGTGTTGTAGGTGAGCGTCGGCATTTCCTCCGAAGGGGAGAGGATCTTTCCATACGGAAGAAGGCCGACTTTGATCAGGGCCTGGAATCCATTGCAGATGCCGAGGACAAGTCCTTTGCGTATTTCCAGAAGATTCATGATGCCGTCCGCGATTTCCTTTTCGCGGATAATATTGGCGATGAATTTTCCCGAGCCGTCCGGTTCGTCCCCGGCCGAAAAGCCGCCCGAGAAGGCGAGGATATGGGACGCGTCTATCGCCTTCCGCAGTTCCGCGAGGGATTCGGCGAGGTCTTCGCTTGTGCGGTTACGGAGAACGATTATTCTGGTGTCGGCGCCGGCGAGGCGGAATGCACGCGCCATGTCGTATTCGCAGTTGGTACCCGGAAAAACGGGAATGACCACCAGGGGTTTCGTCTGCCTGGGGGTTCTGCCGTTTGGTGCGCTTTTCGGAGCCCCTTCTTTCGTCGTCGGGCGTTTTGTTTCTGCGGAGGCCGCCCAGGGAGGCAAACGTGCTTCCGGAAGTATGCCCGATACCGGCGGAAAAACACGTGCGAGCGGTTTTTCCCAGGCCATTTGCGCCTGGTCGAGGGGGATATGTGCAGACCCGAAATGGATTATCGGATCCTCGATTGTTCTTCCGATTCGCGTCCAGTTTTCGCTTCCCTTCATTCCTCCCGGGGACCGGCTGCGGCTTCCGTCAAGCTCGAGGATCATCGAGCCGTACAGGGGCGCATAAAGCGATACCAGAGGGTCGGTTTCGGCATTTTCGTTTCCGGTAATCCCCGTGCGGAAAACCGGGGGAACCGCGATCGAGGCAAGGGCTCTTTCGTTCAATTCCATGCCTATCCTGTTGCCGAAAGCCATACGGGACAGGGCTGCGGCAATACCGCCAGCCCGGACCGGATAGGCCGCCTTGATGACATTCAGCCCTGCGAGGGAAAGAACGTCAGCAGTGTTGGCGTGAAAGGCGTCCCAGTCAGGGGTATTGTCTTCTTTCCATGGAGTCTGCAGGAGGAAAAGGGTATTGCCGGGTCCGTCGAGGGCGCCGGATCGGACATTCACCTCGTCGGTGACGGTGACCGCGAAGGACACCAGGGTCGGCGGTACGTGGAGTTCGTGGAAGGTTCCCGACATGCTGTCCTTTCCGCCGATCGCCGCGGCTCCCGACGCAAGCTGTGCCTGAAGCGCCCCGAGCAGGGCCGCCGTCGGTTTTCCCCATGCGGTATCAGTCAGCGTCCGCTCAAAATATTCCTGGAAGGAAAGGCGCGCTTTTCGGGGATCGCCGCCGAGGCAAAGAATTTTCGTAAGGGATTCGAGGACGGCGAATTGGGCCCCGTGATACGGGCTCCAGCTTGCGGCCTTCGGGTCATAGCCCATGGTCATGAGGCTGACCGTGCTCGTTTCTTTTCCCGGACCGACCGGAATACGCGCGGCCATTCCCGTTTCCGGTGTCGACTGCCAGGCACCGCCCATGGGAAATAAAACCGTGGATGAGCCGATAGAGCCGTCGAAGCGTTCGGTGAGGCCGCGCTGGGAAGCAACCGAAAGGTCGGCAAGGGTTGAAAACCAGCGCGCCTCGGGTTTGGCATTTACGATGGAAGCGCCCGCGCCTCCAAGTCCCGTTTGCCAGGCCCAGGAAGATTCCGGCTGCGCGATATGAACGGAAGTGCTCCGGACGGCGCCGGCAGTGTCGAGAAAACTCCGCTCTATGTCGACTATTTTCTGGCCCTTCCAGCGCATCACGAGGCGATTGTCATCGGTTACCTTCGCGATGACCGCGGCGTTGAGGTTTTCTTTGTTCGCGGCCTTGATGAAGGCTTCGGCATCCTTTTCGCGGACGACGACAGCCATGCGCTCCTGGGATTCGGAGATGGCGAGTTCGGTGCCGGTGAGGCCTTCATATTTTTTCGGGACGGCGTCAAGGTTGATGTCGAGACCCGGGGCTAGTTCCCCGACGGCGACGGCCACTCCGCCGGCGCCGAAATCGTTACATCGCCGGATGAGGCCGGTAAGCCCAGGGTCGCGGAACAGACGCTGGATCTTGCGCTCCTCGATTGCGTTGCCTTTTTGCACCTCGGCTCCGGCCGTCGTGACCGACTCTGCCGTGTGGACCTTGGAAGAGCCGGTGGCGCCTCCTATCCCGTCGCGGCCCGTGCCGCCTCCGACCATGATGACGAGATCGCCTGCTTCCGGTTCCTCGCGGACTACGGAAGAAACAGGGGTAGCGGCTATGACGGCGCCGAGTTCCATGCGTTTGGCAAGGAAGCCGGGATCGTAATATTCTACAACCTGGCCGGTGGTCAGTCCTATCTGGTTTCCGTACGCGCTGAAGCCGGATGCGGCCTCGCGGGTCAGCTTGATCTGGGGAAGTTTTCCGGGAATAGTTTCATTGATGGGCGCGGTGGGGTCTCCTGAGCCGGTGACGCGGAGTGCCTGATATACCCAGGCACGGCCTGAAAGGGGATCGCGGATTGCGCCACCGATGCAGGTTGCCGCCCCTCCGAAAGGTTCGATCTCGGTCGGGTGGTTGTGGGTTTCGTTTTTGAACATGAGGAGCCAGGGCTCCTTTCCCGTTTCCTTTCCCGAGTCGTCGGTAATCGTCACATCAATAAAAATGGAGCAGGCGTTTATCTCGGCTGATTCCTCGATGTCCTCCAGAAGGCCTCTTTTTTTCAGGGCTTTGGCGCCGATGACGGCCATGTCCATCAGGGTAACTCTCTTGTCCGTCCGCCCCTCGTAGATTTCGGCCCGGAGACCCGAATAGACGGCAAGGGCTTCCTCGAAGGTTTTTTTGTACGGACCGTCCGCGATATTGATTTTTTCAAGGATAGTATTGAAGGTGGTATGTCTGCAGTGGTCCGACCAGTAGGTATCGAGGACGCGGATTTCGGTTTCGGTCGGATCTCGCGCGATTTTTATAAAATACGTCTGGAGAAAGGCCAGGTCCGCAAGATCCATGGCGAGACCGGTTTGCGTGTGGAAGTCTGCGAGAGCGTCCCCGTTAAAACCGGTAAAGCCTGCCACTATCGGAATGGGAGCGCTTTCCCCTGTCTGCATGACGAGGGTGGAAGGTTTTTCGGGAGAAGACTCCCGTGAGTCGACGGGGTTAATCAGAAAAGAGCGGATTTTTGCCAAATCCTCGGCAGTGAGTTTTCCCTTAAGGACAAAAAGGCGTGCGCAGCGGACTATCTCCGGCGTTCCCGTTGCCCCTGCATCTTCGAGGAGCGCAAGGCATTGCTGGGCGGAATCGGCCCTTTGATCATATTGTCCCGGAAGATATTCGATGGCTATCACGATTTCGTCTGTGCTGACTTCTATGGTTTCGCGGTATACCGTGTCGCTTTGGGGTTCGGAGAAAATCTGGGAAGAAGCGAGAACGAGCCGGGCGGAGTCGATTCCTTCTATATCATACCGGTTATAATACCTGATTCCTTCAAGATTCTTGATACCGACAAAATTGACCAGTTCTGAAAAAGTCCGGCGGGCTTCATTGTCGAACCCTTTTTTGCGTTCGATAAACAGGCGGTATACTGGGGAATTCATTGCGCAGCCTCCGGAAACAGTAATCTGCGAATAGTGCCATAAAACGGTAGTAATTTCTATATATTCACACTTATAATAACGTATGCTAAAAAAGTGCATTGCACTTAAAAGGAGTATTTTATGCAGGAAATTCTGGATCTCTTACAAAATGACGCACGGCTGACCGCCGCCGATATCGCAGCCATGACCAAAAAATCCGTTGCAGAGGTTAAAGATATAATCGCAAAGATGGAGAAAGACGGAATCATCCTCAAATACACCGCAATTATCAACCAGGATAAAATCCCCTCCGAAGGCGAGCTTGTGCGTGCGATTATCGAGATTCAGGTTACCCCCGAGCGCGAGCACGGCTTCGATGCCCTCGCCGAACGTATATATCGTTTTCCCCAGGTAAAGTCCCTGCACCTCATGTCCGGCGGCTATGATCTTCAGGTTATTATTGAAGGAAAGACATTGAAAGACGTGGCTTTTTTCGTTTCCGAAAAGCTTGCCACCCTCAACGGCGTCAAAAGCACCAAAACGCATTTTGTGCTCAAGACCTACAAGGAGAACGACATTGTCTATGTCGATTCCAAAAAAGACAGACGCGAAGGGGTGACGCCGTGAACTCAAGAGACAACCGCTTTTCGGAGAAAATGCTGAAAATTCCCCCTTCGGGAATCCGCAAGTTTTTTGAGCTTATCATCGGCCGGGACGACATCATTTCCCTCGGCGTCGGCGAACCCGATTTCGCAACCCCCTGGGCGATGCGCGAGGAAGCATATTATCATCTTGAGCAGGGTCACACCTCCTATACCTCAAACTGGGGTTTGACGGAGCTGCGGGACGCAATAGGCACCTATCTTGAAAAGTTCAATTTACATTACAACTCGAAAACGGAGATCCTGGTTACCATCGGGGTATCCGAGGCGATCGATGCGGTACTCCGCGCGATACTGAATCCCGGTGACGAGGTGATAGTCGCAGAGCCTTGCTATGTCTCCTATCAGCCCCTGGTCGAGCTCTGCGACACAAAGCTCGTGAGACTCGACACTACCCCCGAAAACTTTATCCTGACGGCAGAGGCGATCGAGAAGGCGATTACCCCGAAAACGAAGGCCCTTATGCTGTGCTCGCCGAGCAATCCCACGGGACGCATGATTCCCGCCTCCGAGCTTGCCAAAATCGCGGAAGTCGTGAAAAAACACCAGATTTGGGTGCTCTCGGACGAGGTGTACTGCGAACTCGTGTATGACGGCCATAAACACGTGTCGATCGGGTCAATGCCGGGGATGAAGGACTACACGGTCGTCCTGAACGGATTTTCCAAGGCCTTCGCGATGACCGGCTGGCGCATCGGGTATCTTGCCTGTCCCGCCGACCTCATGGCCCAGGTGCATAAGCTTCATCAGTATTCAACCATATGCGCTCCCATCATGAGCCAGTACGCAGCCCTTGAAGGTCTCCGGAGCGGAGCCGACGAGGTCGAGCGGATGCGCGTCTCGTACCAGCAGCGCAGAAATTTGATGATAAACGGCTTTGCCGAAATGGGCCTTCCCGTAAACGAGCCGGAAGGAGCCTTTTATATTTTCCCGGATATACGCAAGACGGGTCTTTCCTCCGAGGACTTCGCGACCAAGCTAATAAACGACTACAAGGTCGCGGTGGTTCCCGGGAACGTGTTCGGCGCGGGAGCCGAGGGTTTTGTCCGCTGCTGCTATGCGACGGAAATTGGCAAGCTGAAAGAGGCCCTCAGACGAATCAAGCTGATGGTTGACGGAAAACCGCTCGAAGAATAAGTGTAGAAATGCAGGGTCTCATGTGTTATATTTTATGAATCAGTTTATGGATTTTTTGGAGATTGATAGATGAAGAAATTATGCGCGTTATTCGTTGTCCTTGTACTTGCCTTGACGCCGGCCATGGCGGAGAAAATTTATAAGATGGACGATGGAATAAAGGCTGTTGCGAAAACCCTTTCAGGCAAGCTGCCCAAGGGAACCAAAGTGGTCATTATCAATATCAAGAGCGACAAGAGCGAAGCAAGCACCTATATTATCGAGCAGCTGACCTATGAGCTGCTTGAGCTGGGTAATCTGGTTGTAGTCGACCGCGAAAACCTCGAGGCAATACGAACGGAACTTTCACTCCAGACTTCCGGGGACGTCAGTGATGATTCCGCCCAGCGTTTGGGAGCGATGCTTGGCGCCGAAACCCTTGTTTCCGGTTCATTTGACGTGTTAAGCGACAAATACAGGCTTGCCTGTAAAGCGGTGAAGGTAGAAACCTCAGAAATTCAGTATCTTTCATCTCTTTCCATATCATCAAGCCCTGAAACAGAAGCCCTGTTCGGCAAGCTTACCGGAAAAGATGCTGCCGTAAAAGCAGTCGGTAAGGCCGCCCGCGGTGTTGTCGATTTTACCGGCCGGTTTATATGCTCCTCGATCAACCCCATTATTGGCTTGGGTTCCTTTATTCAAGGCGATACCGACGGCGGCGGCAATGTGGTATTCTGGGAAGTCGTGGGTGCGGGAGCTCTGTATTATGGAACCTACCGGCAGGATAATGATTTAAGCAATGGTGCGTTAATTACGTATGCTGGCGGAGCTGCCCTGGTCGGCGCTGTCATATACGCCTACATTCGGCCCTGGACCTATAACCGTAATCCCGAGCTTGCCGAAGCTCTGGACAATGTCCGGATTTCAAATACCTCATTGAATGATATTTCTATAGGCTATGAAGTAGCATACTGAACGGAATTGATAAAAAGCCCGCAGCCTGTGTAATAGGCTGCGGGCTTTTTTTATTGTTTCAGTTCCGAGAGGCGTTTATCGGCCTCGGCTGCGTTTTCTACAAGAAATACCGATTTGAAAATTTCAGAGGACCGGCTGTAGGCCGCCGCCGCTCCTGTGATGTTTCCTGCCTTTTCCTCAATAATACCGAGTGCAAGCCAGTCCATTCCGAGCCCGTTCGCGTTTTCCGCCCTCCGGTCGAATGAGAGCGCCGTCTGAAGGGCTTCCTTCGCCGACGAGTAGCGGGATGCTTTTGACCGGACCGAGGCGATCAAGTACCAGTCATATGCGGTATCTTCGAGATACCTGCCCTTTTCATGGAGATCAGCGGCCTTTTTGATCGCTTCCTCCGCTTTGTCCCATTTGCCCAGTTCCTTTTCGGCGAGGCCGAGCACTTTCCAGGCAAAGGCCGCATAGAGAGGCGTTCCGGCGACGTTTTTCATTTCTGTCTCGGTTATAACCTTGACGTCCTGGGCCCTTTTCTGCCGTTCCGCTACCGAAAGGCCGCTCTCTGCGCTTCCTTCGACAAGGGTTCCGCGCGCGCGGTATATTTTGCTCAAACTGATCAGCGCTGCGTTTTTGATTTCTTCGGCTTCTTTCAGGGCTGCTTCCCATGAAGAAGCGGCTTTGTCTTTATTCCCTTCATTGAACCAGGCATTTCCCTCCGCAATACGCACCTTGATGCGCATTGCAGGGTCATCTGTGCTGATCGAGAGCCTCCAGGCCTCCTGCAGGAAAAGGTGGGCATTCGTGTAGTCCCCCTTGCTCACTGAGGCATTGCCGAGGTCGAGCTGTCCCGAAGCCGCATTACGGGCAGAAAAAATTTCGGCCGGCCGCTTGGGGGCTGACGAGCAGCCGGGGAGAAGGAGAAGGGCCGCGGCAGCAAAAAGGATAATCCGGTTTGCACTCATATATGTATTCTTCCTTATATTTTTAGAAATCTATATTCCGGGTATTTGTCCCGGAAGAATCGCTCATGACCTTGTTCGAGATGCCGTTTTTCAAAAGAGGATTGTTGCGCAGACCTTCAAGCACATCCTGGCCGTTAACCAGGGCAATACGAA
>JAYVSC010000142.1:0-3745 GCA_043775705.1 Spirochaetales bacterium
GCCGCGCACCACCATCTCGCGGCGGTTGAAATCAATATCGGCGACCTTGAGGGTAGCAGCCTCGGCGACGCGGAGGCCCGAGGAATAGATGAGCTCGAAGAGCGTGCGGTCCTTGAGCCCCTGCTTCGTGTCGGTTTCGATCGTTTCGAGAAAGAGAGTGATCTCCTCTCGCGTAAGCGGCCGCCTCTTCATACCGCCGGGTATTGGGATATCGAGCTTGAGGCTGTGCGCGGGATTATCCGCGATAATACCTGCGCGATAGAGAATCGAGAACACCAGAATGGCTGCGCGGAAAAACGCATTGATGGTGTTCGCTTCAAGAACTTCGCCCGATTTTTTCGACTTCCGGGCAACGAGATACGCGTGATATGAAATGAGGTCTTTTTTTACGACGAGGCGGAGGTCGGCAGTGCCCCGGCGCGATAACCACCGGAAGAATTCTTTTTGCGCGCTATGCGTCATTTTCCGGGTGCGGCTATTGAGGCGACGGGCGACCATATCCTCTTCTACGAGGTGTTTCGTCAGGTCGCGAACCGCTGTAGAGGTCATACCGGAGAGGCTTTTTTCGCTTCGCCGTTCTGCCACTGCCTCGGGTGGAAGGCGTCGAGACTGCGCCTGAGGTCATCCTTGTCGACCTTGGTATACACTTGAGTTGAGCTGATCGAGTCGTGGCCGAGGATCACCTGGATATGGCGCATGTCGCAGCCTGCGCGAAGGAGATGCGTTCCGAGCGAATGGCGGAAGCCGTGACTCGTGATGACCGGCAGTTCCAGTTCCCCGCATACTTTTTTCAGTTCTTCGTTCAACACAATGGCAAGACGGCTCTTGTCGGCGCCGAAAATAGTCTCGCCATGACCTCGGGAATAGCGGCCGAGCACTACCGAGCGGCCACGCGTAAGGTAGCGCTTCATCACGTCCGAAGCATAGCCGGTGAGGAATGCCATACGCGGGGAGCCGCCCTTTCCTTGCGGAAGATAGACAAGTCGGTGATCAAGGTCGAGATTCGCCTCGATGAGGCTTGCCGCTTCGGCGATACGGAGACCCGAAGCATAAAGAAACTCGGCGATGACGTGAACGCGGTAACGACGGAGCCGCTCGAGTGGTGTCGGCAGTTCGTCGAAGCGGCCGAGCTTGGCGAGAAGGCACGCCATCTGCGACTCGGTGAGGCAGTTTCGCGAAATATGGTCGCTATTCTTTGGATACGGAAGTTCGGTAAACGGATTCGATGAAACGGTTCCCATTGTGCAAAGGTACCGGTAGAAACACCGAGCGGCCTTGAGGTAGTTCTGCATGGTGCCGGCAGCGATCGTCTTCCCCTCGCGATTGGTGAGAGATGAAAGATAGGCCTGATAGCGGACGGCGTCCTGAATCTTCACCTCTTCCGGGAGAAGGTCTTCGCGGGCAAGCCACTGGAGAAAGCGCCTCGTATTTCCTTCAAGGGACGTGAATCCTTGCTTACTCACGCGCGGCCTCTCGTAGCTGAGAAACGAATCATAAATTGTGTCGTACGGAGCGCTTAATATATGTCCCATTTATTTTGCCTCTCTTTCTCCCGCCAGAACACAACCCAGTTTGATAAAAGCCTTATGTAGCAAGGCTTTAAACCCCCTAAACTGGGTTAAACCCAGTTTTACCCAGTTGACCCAGTTTCACTTTTTTAACCCTTTATCTTTTTTGCCATTTCTTCCGGTGTCGGGATGATCGACAAGTCAGTCTTGAGCATTTCCTCGTCTCCTTTCAGTCGGTAGAACCCCTTGCTCCGCTCATTCCCTCCGCGCGCGACCGTGAGGTATTCATACTCGACAAGCTGACGCACACCGTTCTTCACGATCATTTGGGCTTGTGCCGTGTGTTCCCTGATCTGGCGCTGGGTCATCGAAACTTCCATCGGCGTGATGTTCTGCTTTGCCGCTTCTCCTCGGGCAAGCTCTCGTATCTGGTCATAGAGTACCTGTACCCCCGAGGGCAGCTCGCGCAACGTACTCGAGAGCACCCCTTCAACCATAATGCGATAGGCGACCCGGTAGTCCTCGATGTCACACCGGATGAAAGCCGTCCCGCCTTCGCTCTCTTCCTTTTTCTGAAACTGCCTGACAAAGCACACGCAGGCAATGAGGTCAAGAAATCGGTCATGGTCGCGCCTTGTGCGCATGAGGGACGAGGGGAATGAAAGAAAGGGAGCGAAGTCGTTAACGATAGAACGCCTTGTCAAAAGCCGCTGGGCTGCTCGGTGTGTGCGGATAATCCGCTCAATGTCATCATTGCCGGTTTTCAGCTTTTCAAGCGAATATTTCCCGCGCTGGCTTTTCTGGATGCGCTCGGTTTGCTCGCGGCTTTCATCAGTATTGACGAGAAAACAGCGACTTGCGTTCTCGGGGTTAATCGTGTGATTTGTCCCGCTCATCACGCTGGAGACGATCACCGGCGTGCGCACGACACGACTTTGCATCTTCCCGGTCTCCGGGTCCTTTATCGTCACGAGGCGCGACAGTTCTTTCCCGGAAAGCATCTCGCGGATCTGGTGCTCGACGACGTCCCCGTGCACCGCCTCGCCAAGCACGAGAAACTTGTGCGAGAGGTCGTCGATGTAGTTGAGCGCCTGATCGGAGAGGCTCGTTACCGCGACTACTTCTTCCGGGGGCATGAGGCGTTTCACCGAATCGACGAGAAAGCTTTTTCCGCTCGCCGACTGCGACAGGATCAGCACCGAGATCGGGTCATCGAGCTTCCGGCTCGACGCACAGAGGTACAACAGTTGTTTATTGAGTTCTTCCCCGATATAGCCGAGTGACGTGAGGTCATCGATTACGCGGTCAAAAAGATGTTTATCCCGTAAAAGCTCCAGCCCTAATTCTCTGTCGACCGCACTCATTTCAACGGTTGCGCGTTTTGATCCGACGCGGAGTGATTCGTCCCGCTCCCTTTCGAGATACTCAAGGATAAGGATGAGGTCGCGCTCGATCCTGAGGGGCTCCGCTCCCCAAGCGCGGTTCACGGCCTGGGAGAACGACGAGCGGCCTCGCGCAGCGTAGAGGTCAATTGAATCGTAGTAGCTCACCTTTCCGTTACCCGCCCGTATGTTCACCCGGAGGCTCGTCACGAAGAGGGGCTTTACTCCGCCGAGCCGGTAGGTCGTACCCGCGATATGGAAGACCTGGAAGAGTCCGTCCTTCTCAAAGGTGAGGCCGGAGAAATCAGATTCATCCGCGCTTGCACCCGCGCTTGCATCCGTGCTTGCTTCTTCGCTTTCGGGAAGCTTCTCGTCCGCGTCAGAATCGTTGCTTCTGTCCCCGACCGGGGGTGGCGTTTCGGCAAGAGTACTTGCCAAAGCGCTCGGAAAAACAATGGTAATAGGCTCATCGGCTTGAAGACGATCACTCTCTGCCGCATTGGCGACCGCGTCGATCACGTCCCCTGCGATACGGAATTTATTCAGTAATGACTTAGCCATAGCTCTCACCGTTCCATGCGGGAAAGGAGCTCGTCGGCCAAGGCGCGGTACTGGAGGGAACCCCGGTCATTCGGCGCGTAGGTAAAGATCGAACTCTTCATAACCTGTGCTTCCTCTATCCGGATATTCTGGTTCACTGTTGCCTTGCACACAAAATCGGGGTAAGCTTCATGCGCTTTCGCGATTACTTCGCGTGCGAGGCTTGATCTGCTGTCGTGAATGACAAAGGCCAGTGCAAGCACGCGCAAGTCTCCGTTGAGCCTTCCGGCGACCTTCCGCACCGACTCAAGCGTC
>JAYVSC010000143.1:0-24307 GCA_043775705.1 Spirochaetales bacterium
CCCGAAACGAAGACCACCGGCAGGCTTCCCAGATTATTTATTATGCTTCCAGCCATTTCTTTCTCCTTTTTATTTAAACCGGATATGGAGAATTTGCCCTGCGGGCAAAGTCTCCCCTTTTGGTATAAAAAACACTTTTTTTTATACCAGCATGGTGCCCACGCCGCGGTCGGAAAACATTTCGATGAGAAGTGCATGCGGCACCCGGCCGTCGATGATATGGGTACGGGGCACCCCGCCCTTCAGCGCCTCGAGGCAGCATTCGATCTTAGGGATCATCCCCGATGAAATGATGCCGGTCGCAATCATCGAGGGGATTGCGACATGGTCTATCTGCTTGATGAGGGATGTCGGGTCTTCCACGTTGCGGAGAACTCCGGGCACGTTGGTGAGCTGCACGAATTTCTCGGCTTTCAGTGCAACGGCTATTTTCGCGGCCGCGGTGTCCGCGTTGATGTTGTAGCGGTTCATGTCGCCGTTTTCTCCGAGGGCCACCGTCGAGACCACGGGAATGTAGGACTGGGACAGGAGGGAAAGGAGAAGTTCGGGATGCACCTCTGTCACCTCGCCGACAAAGCCGAGATCGACCCCGTCCTTGTCGATTTTTTTTGCCCGAAGGAGACCCGAGTCCACTCCGCTCACGCCGACGGCCCGTCCTCCCGCCTGAAGCAGAAGGCCGACGATATCCTTGTTCAATTTGCCGGTAAGGACCATCTGCACCACTTCCATGGTTTCCGCGTCAGTATAGCGCAGGCCGTTTATGAATTTCGCTTCCTTGCCCATCTTTTCGAGCATTGCGTTTATCTCCGGGCCGCCGCCGTGCACCAGCACCGTATTGATGCCGATGGTGCTGAGAAGGACGATGTCGTCCATCACGGCGGCCTTGAGTTCCTCGTTCAGCATGGCGTTCCCGCCGTACTTGACGACGATGGTCTTGCCGACATACTGCTTGAAATACGGCAGGGCCTGCACGAGCAGCTCGGCCCAGTCCTTGTTGTTTATCTGGTCGTTCATGTCCGGTAGTCTCCGTTTATTTTTACGTAATCATAGGTAAGGTCGCATCCCCAGGCCGTTCCGCATCCCTTTCCGTCCTCGAGCTCGATTCTTATGGCCACCTCGCCCTCGGTCAGGACGATGCGCGCCTTCGCTTCGTCAAAGTTGAGGGGAACGCCCCTGTGGAACACTTCGATTTCGCCAGCGCCGCTTTTAAAGAATACGCTTGTTCCTTCGCTCTTGAAGAGTTCGCCCGAGTAGCCCATCGCGCACAGTATCCGGCCCCAGTTCGCGTCCTTGCCGAAAAAGGCTGCCTTTACGAGGCTCGAAGATATCACCGACTTCGCGAGATTCCGCGCCGAGGCGTCGTCTTTTGCGCCGTTCACCGTGCATTCGATCAGGTGCTCGGCGCCCTCGCCGTCAGCGGCTATTTTTTTCGCCATCGCGGTATTGAGCGCGTCCAGCGCCGAAAGGAAAATCCTGTAGTCTTCGTTCCTGGCTGTAATCATTTTATTGCCCGCGAGTCCGTTTGCGAGAACCGACAGTGTGTCGTTCGTGCTCGTGTCCCCGTCGACGCTGACGCAGTTGTATGTTTTTTCGATGCTCTCGAGCAGGGCCGTGCGCAGCATCTTTGAGGAGATGGCGCAGTCCGTCGTGATGAAGCCGAGCATCGTCCCCATGTTGATGTGAATCATGCCCGAGCCCTTCGCCATGGTGCCGAGAGTTACCGTCTTTCCGCCGATCTCGACCTGGACCGCCGCTTCCTTGAATTTGGTGTCGGTTGTCATGATCGCCTCGCGTGCCGCGACGTTGCCGTCCTTCGAAAGGCCCTCGCAGAGTTTTTCCATGCCCGCTTCGATCACGTCGATGTTGATCTGCTGTCCGATAACCCCGGTAGAGCATACGAGCACGTCGCTTTCCGCAAGACCGAGATACTTAGCGGCAGCGCGCGCCATTCGCTCGGCGTTCCCGTATCCCTGCTCCCCGGTGCAGGCATTCGCGTTCCCGGAGTTGGCGACAATCGCCTGGGCAATCCCGTTTGCGATATGCCTCGCAGTGAGCTTGAGCGGCTCCGCCTTCACCAGATTCTTCGTGAATACCGCCGCGGCCGCGCAGGGCACTTCGGATTCGATGAGCGCGATATCATTTTTGGTGCGGCCCTTCTTGATTCCGCATAGAATTCCGTTAGCCGTAAATCCGTTCGGGGCGCATACGCCCCCTTCAATAAATTTCATATGTTCCCCTTTATCCGACAGGTCATTGTTTTTCTACAGCCAGTCGGCATTCAAACGCCGAGCGGCTTTAAAAAGCCGAGCGGCTTTAAAAAGCCGCCGGGACCTGATCGATCCCCATGCTTTCCTCGAAGCCGCACAGGAGATTCATGTTCTGAACTGCCTGACCGGCAGCTCCCTTGATCATGTTGTCGATTGCCGAAACCATTTCAAGCATCTTTCCGTCATTGACCACATGCACCGAAAGGTCGCAGTAGTTGGACATGCGCACGTTCCGCGTGGTGACCGTATTCCCGAGAGGGAGCACGCGGACAAAGGGCTCATTCTTGTAGTGCGCGGCATACAGCTCATGAATTTCTTCCGCGCTCATGGGCTTCACCAGGGGCGCGTAGACAGTCGCAATGATGCCGCGGCTCATCGGAAGGAGATGCGGGGTAAACACCACATTTACCCTCTTTCCCGCGGCAGCGCTCATGTTCCGCGCGATCTCCGGCTGATGCCGGTGCCTGCCGACATTGTAGGGAGCGAAGGATTCGCCGCTTTCCGCAAAATGGTTAGTTGCGGTGGGATTCCGTCCGGTTCCGCTGATGCCGCTCTTTGCGTCAACGATGATAAGCTCGGTGGTGACGAGAGAATTGACCAGAGCTGGCAGCAGTGCGAGCGTCGCGGCCGTCACATAACAGCCGGGGTTTCCGATAATCCGCGCTTTTTTGATTTTCTCCCGGTTGAGCTCGGGCAGTCCATAGACGGATTCTGCATGAACGGCCGGATACTCGTATTTTTTGCCGTACCAGGCAGTAAAGGTTGCCTCGTCTTCATCGAAGCGGAAATCCGCCGACAGATCAATCAGCTTTTTTCCCTTTACGATGCAGGCGGCGGCGTATTTCTCCGCAACGCCGTGCGGAAGCGCGGTGAAAATGACGTCGGAATGGGCGACAACCTCGTCCGCGTCCGATAGGGTTCCGATCGTCTTGCCCTTGAGAAGACCTCGAAGATTGGGATAAATGTCGACAATATTCTGACCCTCGAAACTGATGGAACTCAGGTTCAGTTTTGAAACTTCAGGATGCGCGAGGAGCAGGCGTACGAGTTCAACACCTACATATCCGGTTGCACCAATAATACCGGCTGTAACCATAATTAACTCCAGAAGAAAAAAAATGTTTTTGTAAGCTGTGTGTGAAAAGAAAACCCGGAACGGGTTGTATGGACAAGGTTTTACGCCTGACGGCGACGGAGAAGACGGGGTAGGGATACAAAGGCGGTCGGTTTATTTTTTTCTGTCAAAAACATACGCTTCTCCTTATTAATGTTACTTTAATGCAATTGTAGCGATTTTTCTATAAAAAGGTCAAGACAGAGCTGAAAATAATGCCATCAACAGGTAAAAAAAATAGTGCGTTTGCTGCTTGACAATCCCACTGTTGCATATTACAACTATTGCAAGATGAAACATAATACTGATATCAGAACATTCCGGCGCGGTCTTCGTTCCCTCGAAAACGAGATTGTCCGCACCCTGTCTGACGAAACTGCCTGCTGCGGGGTCACGAGGGCGCAGTGCCATCTTCTGCTGGAAACCGAATTCCAGGGAACAGCCAATCTCGGGGAGCTCTCGACGGCTCTCGAACTGGACAAGAGCACACTCAGCCGGACGGTGGAGGGCTTGAGCAAAAACGGACTCATAGACCGCCAGGATGATCCGGAGAACCGGAGAAAGGTTTCCATCCGGCTTACTCCCGAGGGAAAAATTAAAACCGACTATATCAATGCCCTCTGCGACAAGGCATATGAGCGCGTTTTCACCTTCATCCCGGAGGAAAAACAGGCGCTCGTTATCGACGCAGTTGCCCTCCTCGCCGAAGCGATGAAAAAAAGCCGGAAAAAGGAGACCTCCATATGCTGCGGAAAAAAATAACATATAAATCCCTTTCCCCTTCAAGCGGCTTCGTCCTCCGCTCCCCCTTGGGCGGGTCAAATGCTCCGGAGCACACCGGCAGGGTCTCGACCCGACTTACCGCTTCAGACCGCATCTCGGGCGTTCTGGTAAGATGGGACATAGGACGAAACCGGTATCTGGTAAAAAGCGGACTCTACGCGTGCGGTTCGCCCGATAGCGCTTCGCCGGTTCTGGTGACCGCGAACTACAAGCTCACCTTTGACAGCGTGAGGAAGGAACTCGGAGGGCAGAATCTCTGGATACTGGTGCTTGATACCCATGGAGTAAATGTCTGGTGCGCCTCGGGCAAGGGAACTTTCGGGACAAAGGAGCTCGTCAAGCGTATTCAGGCGAGCGGCCTTTCAAAAATTGTCAGCCACCGCGAATTGATCCTTCCCCAGCTCGGCGCGTCCGGAGTCGCCGCCCATGAGGTAAAAAAGGAATCCGGCTTTACCGTGCGCTGGGGCCCCGTGTACGCGAAGGATATTCCCGAATATCTCGGGAACGGGAAGACAAAGACGGCGCGCATGAAGCGGGTTGAATTCAAGCTCTCCGACCGCCTTGCCGTTGCCCCGGTGGAGATTGCCCATGCATGGCCTCTCCTTTTTATCACGGTCGCACTCTCCTTTCTTTTTTCGCTCTCCGCAAAAACTGCGGGCGCTTCTTTTTTCTTTTCCTCTCTGCTTTCCCTGACCGGAGGCATATTCGCGGGTACCGTGCTGTTTCCCGTCCTGATGCCCTTTCTTCCCTTCCGCGCGTTCGCGGCAAAGGGCGCCCTCCTCGGCCTCGAATGGAGCGTACTTTCATTCGCCCCATTCGCGCATCTTTCGCCCGGAACTCTGCCCGTCATTCTTCTCACGGTGCCCCTGGTCTCGTTTCTTTCGATGAATTTCACCGGCTCTTCGACTTTTACCTGCCAAAAGGGTGCGGAGCTCGAGGTAAAATGGAGCCTGCCTTTCATGATTCTCTCATCTGCCTCAGGCATACTAACGGGGGTGTTGTTATGGATTTAAAATACATTATGAACGGCGAAAGCCTTAAAATCGACAGGAAAAAATGCACAGGATGCGGCATCTGCACCGAGGTCTGTCCCCATGCAGTTCTGGTAATAACTGAAATGAAAGCGTCCATAATTGACAAACAGCTCTGCATGGAATGCGGAGCATGTGCGAAGAATTGCCCGTTTGGGGCGATAACGGTCAACAAGGGCGTCGGCTGCACCGCGGCCATCATCGGCGGCTTTCTGAAAGGTACCGCACCCGACTGCGGGTGCGGCGGACGCGGCCCTGGCGGAGGCTGCTGCTGACTCTCTCAGGCAGTTGTCTAGAGCTGTATCGGCCTCTTGTTGTCCGCGAGGCGCTTGGTAAGATATTCCCTGTCGAGGCCGAGCATTTCCACAAAGATGCGGGTTTGGTCGGCTGACAGGAGATTTTGCTCGGCAAAAAGATAGACCAGGGCGCGCTCGGCGATGCAGGGCACTTTCAGGGAGTTCATGTGTTCCTGGCTCGGCCGGGAATTCTCGAAGTAGGCCGACCGGAAGGATCTGAAAAGTTCGGATGATTCAGGAGCGTATTTGATGGCGCGCAATTCGGCTTCGAGGGGCCCGATATTTCCGACGCTGCAGAGTTCTCCCAGGGGTTTAAGGGTAAAATAGGTATACTGCTTTCCCGGCAGATAATGATGGGTATCGCAACGCGTGCAGTAGTTAGGCTCGAGGGGATCATTTTTGTCCCGGTCGCCGCCGACAATGATGAGCGGGTCAAAAAAAAGGGCCGGACACTCGATGCCGTCCACCACATAGTAGCGGTAGGTATTGTAGGCGTTTTCAAGGCACTCATCATGCTCGCAATATGCCGAAAGCGGATAGATATCGGTCGAGGTTTCGATTAAGAGGCGCGCGGTCGCATTGAAAATCTCGCCGCGAAAATTGAGAAGAAGAGTCGGCATCACGAAGACAAGGCCCCGCTGCTCCGCTTCCCTCTTGACGAGATACGCAAGCCTTTCGTCATAAAATGCGGCCTCATCGAGGATCCAGGTTCCTATGTGGGGATTGTTCTTGATTATTTCTTCGAGATCGAAGGAATTGCTGATGGTCGCAATATGGCTTCCGCACCGCTCGTATCCGCCCCGGTACGCGAGCGCATCGGCGGGATACTCGGAAAAACGGTCTTTGTCGAGGGAATTCCGCACAAAAAAGGTGTTGCGCCGGTCGGCTGTCCCTATCCCCGTCTCGGGCTCGAAGAGATCCTTTTGGGATCCGCCCCCGCTGGTAAGCCAGGCTATGCTTGAACCCTTTTTGCGCGCAACCGCGGCATCCCGCCACAGACGCGCCGCATACTCCGTTTTCCCCGAGCCCATGGGGCCGATCACCAATATCGTGCGCGAAGGCTCGACAAAATCAAAATGGGTATTGGCTTCGTGCACCGTAACGGAGGGAAAGCCAAGACTTTTATAAAGAGTACCGGTATGCATGTCCATATAGGATCAGTATACCATGAACTCACCAATTCAGGCAAATGCCTTTTATCAAGTCATGACAAACTGCAAGTCCGAAGTACCCTTCCCGTGTTCGACCCGAATCGTATCCCCGTCGGTAAATTTACCCGAAAGAACGGCCTTTGCCAGCGGATTTTCGAGTTCGCTCTGGATGGCGCGCTTCAGGGGTCTTGCGCCGAATAGCGGATCGTAGCCGACATCTGCGAGATATTCCTTCGCTTCCTTCGTTACTTCGAGTTTGAGTCTCCTGGTTTCCAGGCGCAGGGCCACGGACTTCAGCTGGATATCGGTAATTTTCAGGATATGGTCCTTCCCGAGCCTGTTGAAGGTCAGAATCTCGTCTATACGGTTCAGCAGTTCGGGGCGGAAACTCGCGCGGAGCAATTCCTGTATCTGGGGCCTTATATCGTCGAGGCTCGCGGCCTCAAGAATATAGTCAGACCCGATATTGCTCGTCATGATGATTATGGTATTTCTGAAGTCGATCACCCTGCCCTGCCCGTCCGTAAGCCGGCCGTCGTCGAGTATCTGGAGCAGCACGTTGAACACGTCGGGATGAGCCTTTTCGATCTCGTCAAAGAGCACAACGCTGTAGGGACGCCGTCTGACCGCCTCGGTCAGCTGTCCCCCTTCCTCGTAGCCGACATAGCCGGGAGGCGCGCCGATAAGGCGGCTGACCGTGTGCTTTTCCATATACTCGCTCATGTCTATGCGGATGAGCGATTTTTCGTCGTTGAAAAGAAAGTCCGCGAGGGTGCGGGCAAGCTCTGTCTTGCCGACTCCGGTCGGCCCGATGCAGAGAAAACTGCCCAAGGGTCGGTTCATGTCCGAAAGCCCCGCCTTGTTGCGCCTGATCGCGTCGGCGACGGCGGTGACCGCCTCGTCCTGACCGACCACCCTTTTCTGCAGCACGGATTCAAGCACCAGATATTTTTGCATTTCGCTTGCGAGCATCTTTGCCACCGGTATCCCGGTCCAGGACGAGACGATGCGCGCGATGTCCTCTTCGGAGACTTCCTCGCGGAGAAGCTGGGAGGAACTGCCCTCGGTTTTAAGGAAGGCATCGGTCAGCGTCTTTATCTGCTTTTCCACCTCGGGAATGCGTCCGTACTTAAGCTCGGCGGCCTTGTTCAGATTTCCGTCCCGGGTAAAACGTATTTCCTCTATGCGAAGCCGTTCAAGTTCTTCTTTGAGCTTCCGGGATTCGTCAATGCGTCCCTTCTCGTTCGTCCACTGGATTTTCATCGCGTCCCGCTTCGAGCCGAGATCGGCGAGTTCCTTTTCGAGCTTGACAAGCCGCTCTTCCGAGGCAGCGTCATGTTCTTTTGACAGGGAAACTTTTTCGATATTATACTGCAGAATCTTCCGCTCAACCTGATCGAGCTCGGTGGGCTGACTTTCGATTTCCATTTTCAGACGGCTGGCGGCCTCGTCGACGAGATCAATCGCCTTGTCCGGCAGGAAGCGGTTTGTGATGTAACGGTCGGAAAGGGTCGCCGCGGCAATCAGGGCTTCATCCCGAATGCGCACCCCGTGATGCACCTCGTATTTTTCCTGCAGTCCGCGGAGAATGGCGATGGTATCCTCGATCGAGGGTTCGGGACAGTATACCTGCTGGAAACGCCGCTCGAGGGCAGCGTCCTTTTCGATGTATTTGCGGTATTCATTGAGCGTTGTCGCCCCGATGGCGCGAAGCTCCCCGCGGGCAAGAGCGGGTTTCAGGAGGTTTGAGGCGTCCATCGAACCTTCGCTCGCGCCGGCGCCGACGAGGGTATGAAGTTCGTCGATAAAGAGAATGATCTGGCCCTCTGCCTTCTGCACCTCGGAAATAACGGACTTGAGCCTTTCCTCGAACTCGCCGCGGAATTTCGCGCCGGCCACGAGGGCCCCAAGATCGAGGGAAAGCAGTTTTTTGCCCTTGAGGCTGTCCGGCACGTCGCCCGAGACAATGCGCCTTGCAAGGCCTTCGACGATGGCCGTCTTTCCTACTCCGGGCTCTCCGATAAGTACCGGATTATTCTTTGTCCTGCGGGAGAGCACCTGCATGACCCGCCTGATTTCCTCGTCGCGTCCGATTACCGGATCGATTTTTTCCTGGCGCGCAAGGGCGGTCAGGTCGCGGCAGTATTTATCGAGGCTCTGGAAGGTAGCCTCGGGATCCTCATTGGTGACGCGCTGGTTACCGCGTATATCCTTCAGCACGGAGAGAATCGCGTTTTTGTTGATGCCTTTCGCCCGAAGGAGTTCGCCGACCGCGTCGTCGCCCTGGCTCATTGCCAGGAGAATGTGCTCGGTCGAGACGAAATCATCCTTTAAATTGGATGCTTCCTTTTCGGCGACGGCGAGTACCTTTGCGGCGCTTGGTGAAAAAGAAAGCTGGGTTGCTTCCCCGTGGACGCGCGGCTTCCGGTTAAGTCTTTCCTCAAGCTCTGCAAGGAGGGAATCGGGGGAAACACCGATACGTTCGACAAGAGGGGGAATAACCCCGCCTTCCTGTGTAAGCAGTGCGTACAAAATATGATCTGTTTCGATTTGAGCGTGATCGCCGCGCTGGGCAATAGAGGTGGATTCCTGTATTGCCTCGCGGGTCTTTAAGGTGCATTTTTCAAGATTCATGCATTAAATATAGCAATAAAACGGAAGCGCGTCCAATAAATCAGAATTTCGGGAATTTCGTCGAGTCTTTGTCCTTGGGAAAATTGACCGCAATATACTCGAGGCACTGGATCGCAACCTGCTGTGCATGCTCGTACCAGATTTTATACAACTCGTTTTCAATATTGTTAGGATACGGTGCGCCCTGCACATCCGAGACCAATTGTTTCATTATTTCATAGCCTTCCTGATCCATCTTCTTCATGCTGAAACTCCTCGATGTTATATACTCGTGATTATACTGTGTAACGGGTGATATTGCCAGAAAAATCGTTTTTTGCCACTTCTTTGACCTGTTTTTTACCCGACAAAACAGCTGCCCTCACCGAGGGCCAGTCATTCAGGAGGCGGAGCGCGCAAGCCGTCATATCAGCGCTCGTGACGGCTACTATGCGCTCGATTTTTTTTCGCCTTATTTCATCGGTGATGCCGTAGAGAATCCGGATAAACGCGGTAAACCCCTTGTCGGAGGGCGAACGCGGCTGAATCTCCCTGCTGTAGCAGCCGGTGATGGTTTTTTCGAGAGACATGGCGTCTATTGTCGTCTCCGAGGCGAGAACAAGGGACTGCCTGAACACCTCAAGGGATTTTACCGGGGAAGGATCCCGATAGGTGGAAAGAACGAAAATATCCTCGAGGGAATCCGGATAGGAGAAGGCTCCGTACGCACCGCCTGCAGTTCGAATTTTTTCCCATAAAAGCCCGCTCGAAAGCCAGTGACCGAATACGATATCCACCGGCTGATCGGGAGTGCCGTATCGCGGGGACGGAAGGATCGCCGCCGAGAAACCGACCTGGAGGGCCGCCGTAATAAGCTCGAGGGATGAATCGCGAGGTGAAAAAACAGTCGTTTTCTTTTTTTCATCGGAGAACGCGACCAGTGACTGAAACCGGGCAATCTCTGAAGGGTACGGGTCTGCGGGTCCGTCAATACCGGCGGTATATTCCGCGAGCTGCGCCTGCAATGAGGCGAGAATGGAGGCTGTACCGGTAAAATTGACTATCATGCCTGAAGAAAGGAGCTGCTCGCGGATTGCGGTGAGCTTGAGCGAAAGTTCCTCGGGAAAACCCGCTGTACGCATTTTTTCGCTTAATGAGCGGATATAATGCACCTGAGTAAGCCCGTTCCAGATTTCATCGATGGTCTTGGACCGGCCTGAAAAGGCAGATGCTCGCGAGACCGCATACTGGTTTCCCGCAGGAGCGAGGGAAGAATCGAGGTCGTTGCGGTATTCGAGAAGAAGGTCACCCAGACGCTTCGTGTCCGAAAAGTCGGCATTCCTGAGAAAGCGGAACACGAGGGCAAGGGTTTCGCCCGAAAGTTCCTCGAGCATTTTCACGCGGAGCATCAGAAAATCCCGCCCCGCGTAACTGTCTTTCAGCGGCGCGCTCAACAGCGTTCCGGGAACGGCGGAACTGGTGAAAAGCATGGTGCCGAGGCCCCCGGTGAGGCGCGCTGAAAGGGCCGATACTTCTGCCCAGGAAAGGGAGTCGAGTCCCATGCCGGTAAGCACCGAGGCAAAAAAGGGAAGCAGGGGGTACAGTTCAGGAGAAAAAACGTCTACCGGAATGGCGAAATCGGCATAAGCTACCCCGTTTGTCGGCTGCTCGTGGGTGAGGACCGGCACTTTGTGCGACAGGGTGAAGTCGGTCTCGATATGGTCTGCCGCTACGGGCAAATCCTTTTTTGAGATATGGGGGATGCGTTTGAGCATCTCGTCGCTGTCCGGTGCCTTCTGCCTGGCGAAAAACGCTTTCTGCGTCGCGAGGAAGGCCGTCTTTTTTTCCTCGCTCAAGCCCGTTTCGAAAAGCCTTATCCTTGCGGCGAGCTGGTCTTCCAGACGCTTTTCATAGAGCGGATCGGGACACACGGTCACGAGGGAGCGGTGCATGTTTTTGATAAACCAGGCGTCCAGAAGGGTCTTGATATACAAAGGATTGGAAGCGAGACGCCTTTTGACTTCCTCGAAGGCCGGCACATAGCGCAGCGTCGCTTCAGGTCCGAAGCCGTGAATCCAGCCGCGCAGGGAACGCCGCATCAGGGTGAGGGCAAAGGGTCCCCCGGAGCGGCGTATTTCGCGGTTGCTGAAATCGATGGAACGTACCGCGGTTTCTATGTCCTCAGGCGGAATACCATCTATGGAGAGTTTTTCTATTATTTCAAGAATAAGGTTCTCGACTTCCTTTGACCGTTCTTTCTTGACGCCGCGAAGACCGACGGTGAAGCACATATGCTTGATTTCGGTCTCGAGCCCGCTTGAGGGAGAAAGGTCTTCACCCAGGGCCGACTCAAGTAGAATGCGGCTCAAAGGCGCCCCGTCATGACCGAGAAGGATCTCGGCGACCAGGTTCGCTTCCATGAGGGCGACCGTGTCGGTCGAATCCGGTAGGAGCCAGTTGAGCATTACCGTCGCTTTCGAAAAATCCTTATCCTCTCCCGATGGCGCGCTCACTTCGAGGGAACAGGGCTCGAGTACGCTCTTGACCGCCTCGACGAGGGCAGGTTTTTCCGCGGCTTTGAAAGATAGGAGAAATTTATTCTGAAGCAGCTCGAGCTGCCGCTCGGTCGCGATATTTCCGGACAGGAAAACTCTGCAGTTGACCGGGTGATAATATTTGGCGTGAAAAGAACGGAACTGCCCGAGAGTCAGCGCCGGAATGTCGGAGGGATCCCCGCCAGAATCATGAGCATAGGGAGTACCTCCGAGAATGGAGCGGAGGGACCAGTCTCCGGCGATGGAATCAAAGGAAGAATAGTTCCCCCTCATCTCGTTGAATACGACTCCCTGGATCGATACTTTTCCCGTGTCGTCAAACTCGAACCGGTGCCCCTCCTGACGGAATATCCATTCGTCAAGGAGGGGAAAAAAGACCGCGTCCCCGTACACAGACATGAGGTTGAAATAGTCGGCCTCGACCATGGAGCTCGCCGGATACACTGTCTTGTCGGGAAAAGTCATCGCGTTCAAAAAGGTTTTCACGCTCTGCTTGGCAAGGACCAGAAAAGGATCCTTGAGGGGATAATTTTTCGAGCCGCATAACACCGAATGCTCGAGTATGTGCGCGACGCCCGTCGAGTCGACCGGAGGAGTCATGAACGCATAGGCAAAGAGGTTTTCCTCGTCGTCATTCAAAATATGATAAACCTCGAGACCGGTCGCGATATGCCGGGCGAATATGCCCTTGGCCTTCAATTCAGGCAAATCGCTGATGGAAACAATCTCGAATCCGTGTATTTTCTGTCCTGCTGTCATTCTACCCATACCTCTTTTTCATCGCGGCCGTTAATGAAAAATTCCCCGTTCTCCCATGCGCGCCGCATGACAGTGAAGAATCCGCCGGTCACTTTTTCCGATTCCGCGCGTCCGACCGGCGCGATGATCTTTTCCTCGTCCGTTATAATAAGTCCCCTCGTGCGGGATACATTGGACAATATCTTTTGCCTGAAATCCTCTTTCTTGGCGAAAATCAGCACCGCGAGGTCGTGTTCGCTCATCGGACGGATCGTCTCCTGGATGAACTTGTCGGCGGCCTGCAGAATATCGTCGATCGTAAAAAGACGCTCCCTCAAGTCCCTTCCAAGTTCGGGATCGGAATCCGTAAGCCCCTCGAGAATGGCCTTCTCGCTCGAGCCGTCCATCTTTTTGAGAATTTCAGCGAGCGCAGAGCGGCCGTCAATAGAGTCCGCCGACGTCGTGTTGATATTCTTCACCTTTTCCCGAATCGCGTCGTCCACGCGCCTGAGCACGTCAGGATCTATGCGCTGAAGCTTCGCCAGACGGATGACCGTGGCGTTTTTTTCCCCGTCGGACATAAGGCCTATGACATCAGCTGCAAGGCGGGGCTTGAGCTGCGACAGGACAAGAGCCTTTACCGCCGGAAGCTCGTCCGTAATTATGTGATAGAGCTTCGACGGATCGATTCCCTCAAGGTAGTCGAACGCCTTGCCCTGAAAATCGGGCACCGCTTTCTTGAGCATTGCCTCGGCGCGCTCAAAGCCGAAGGCGGCCTCGAGAATGTTGCGGGCCGTCTCCACCCCGCCCGACGGCTCGCGTGCCTGCTTGATGAGGGATTCAAATTCGGCGAGAATCACCGCGCCTTCATCCTTGTCAACGCGCCTGATCGAGGCAAGCTCGAGCACGACTTTTTCCGTCTGTTCCTGGGTAAGGCGCGACATCACCGCCGCCGCCTCGTTGACCCCGATCAGAAGAAGAAACTTTGCGACCCGGCGGTATTGGCTGTCTTTGCCGCCCTTCCCGCTCTCCGGTACCTTTATGAGACCCGGCAGCTGAACCGAAGGACGGGCTTTATCCTGTACCGGGGGTTTTTCCTGCGGACGGGGGGTTTCCCGCGCATTTAGGGCCGGCTTCGGGGACTGAACCGTCTGCTTCTGCCTCTCCCGGTGTTCCGGAACAAAGTCATCCTTTTTCAAGTCATCCGTTTCGGGAGAAATTATTTTTTTATACGCGCCGAGGCGTTTGTCATTCAAATTCATGAGTATATCATACCAGTGCCCGAAGAGGGGGTCAACAGAGCGCCCTCGCAAGCCATTCTTTCCTTTTTTCAACCTGGTCCAGCAGGGTTGAGCCGAGATCGAAAGAGTCAAAAAAACGCACGGTTCCTATGCGTCCGTCAGTTCCGGAAACGGAAAGACATTCATTGCCGACCGCTTCTTCCAGTTTTTCCGGAGTAAGTGCGCCGTCAAAAAACGAGGAGACAGTCCGGTGTATAACGACAGCCTCGTCTACCGCTTTTTGATACAGATCCTTCACGGACAGGGTATACCATTCACCGTTGACCGGATGCTGCCAGGGTTTTCGTCCGCTGTTAAGCCAGTCGACGGACAGATCCTGAAATTCGGGAAACAGGAGGGCAGCTCCGCCCGTGCCCCACTCCACATACCGCTGAATATCGGTACAGCCGGTGGAACGTTTCATGTTTGTCAAAACGGGATTCGTTACTTCATAAAAATAAATGGTATCCCTGAAGGCGTTATCGACCCTGAGCTGCGCCTCGCTGTCTTCCGGGATTTCGTCAGGATAGGCTTCTCCAAGGGCTGACGCGATCCACAGGGATAGTTCCGATATATCGCTCTCGGGAAGTTTAAAGGGTTCCCCAGTATCAAAGTCTCCAAGCGTAAGTCCGGCCACGTCTTCCAGAACGCGGACATCCAGAATCCGCTCAAAAAAAGCGTGAAAATGAGCAGGGGAAATACCCGCGATATTCGTGGAGCCTGAAACAAAAGAGCGGTTTATCACATAGGGATGAAAAATCCGGTCGACGATCTGATGAGTGACAAAACCGTAAAACCAGGACTCAAGAGAAGGAAAACGTCTCTTAAGGAGGATTGAACCGATAATCCGGCAGAACCGACCATAATTCTGCCGGTGCAGAAGACGGGAATACGCAAGCGCAAACGGCTTGGTGCGCCGATTATGAGAAAAAATATCGGGACCCTGACATCCCAGATTAAATGCGGCAGTAATTATGGAGTTATCCAGTATACCGGATGAGACAAGGGCGCTGCGGCCTGCAAGAACATGTATGATTTGAGACGGCATGAGCTTTAGTGGGTTTCTCCCGCAAGAGGGATGATCATTCCCCTGATTTGCCCGGTTTTTTCGCTTGAAATGCCGATGAGAGCGAAAAACGTTTTTTTCCCGGTATCTGAAGGCATCTCCACCAGGGCGGAAATCCGGTCTCCCTCTTTGCCCTCGGGGAGAAGACGGGTAATGGTTTCGCTGATTGTGGTTTCGATTTGCGCTGAAGGAATGTGATATTGACCGGAATATCCGGAAAGAGAAGTTCCGGTGTCGGCTTTCCAGGTCCACTCGAACGCCGCTTTCTGGTCATAAAAATACTGAAGAATCTCGCATTTTTCGGAAAGCCCCTGAAAACGCGCTTCGGCCTTTTCTACCCTTTTTTCCAGCTTATACTCGTACAAGGCAGTATCAAGGGTCGTTGAAAGGCTGTCAGGATTGATGGGCTTCAGAAGATAGCCCGCATAGGATATCTCCTTCGCGCGTACGAGCATGGAAAGGTCGGTGCTCGAGGTGCAGAACACCACCGGAACGTCGAAGGTCTTGTGAATTTCGCGCGCGACATCGATGCCGTCAAGGGGTCCGACGAGAATCAAGTCAAGAAGGATAATATCGGGCCGGAAACGCTGAGCCGCGGTGATTGCGGTCTGCCCGGAGTCGACGATGGCGACCACATCATATCCCAAACGCGTTACCATTCCCTGAAGATCCAGCGCCACGATGACGTCGTCTTCAACTATGAGAACTTTCGCGCGCACATCATTTACAAGCTCTGACATATTTCTTTACTCCGGTGAATCTTTGCAATCAAACCTAAGTCTAGCCGTTTTTCCTGTTTCTAGCAAGGATTATTTATCTCTGTAATTACCCTTGCTTGACACCCCAATGTCTATATGATAGTCTATCACTCGCCGCATAAAGCATATATATGCAGAATAGTTTTTTTAGTCGGGTAATAGCGCAGGTGGTTAGCGTACGAGTCTGGGGGACTCGGGGTCCCCGGTTCGAGTCCGGGTTGCCCGACTAAAAAAATTAAACTGCTCTTTCTCCCGCTCTCTCTCTGTTTTCCCATAATCCCCGATAAATCCATTCATCGCCCTTTCATCCGCAAATTTCATGAAAGTATACTCATATTTGACGAACGGTTTTAAAACTTGACGCGGAAGGGCCTTACTTCTTCAAATTTTCCAGCAGCTTTTCCGCGGGCTCAGGCCGTCCATACAGATAACCCTGATGAATAACCTCGCCGCGGGCGTTCAGAAAGGACGCCTGTTCCTCGGTTTCTACCCCTTCCGCCACCACGGTCAGTTTCATGTGGGCTGCGATGGCAAGGATGATTTCCACAAGAGCCGCATCGTTGGAATCTGTCAACGCGTCCTGGACGAAGGACTTGTCGATTTTCAGCTCTTGGATGGGCAGGCGCTTTATATAGGAAAGTGAAGAATAACCCGTTCCGAAGTCATCAATCGAAAACTGTATGCCAAGAGAGGCAAGCTCGGTCATCTTCGAGATGACGTCGTTGATATTGTCGATAAAGAGGCTCTCGGTGATTTCCAGCGTCAGCCGGGAAGAATCCGCACCCGTTCGGGCTATCATGCTGGTTAGCCAGGGAACAAAGGAGCTTTTCCGGAAATGCCGGGGACTCACGTTGACTGAAATCCTGAGCGTCGAGGAAGGGCCTGTTGTGTCCGCGAGAATCTTGCAGGCTTCCTTCATGACCCAGGCACCGAGCTCGACGATAAGATCGGACTGCTCCGCTATAGGTATAAAAAGGCCGGGAGGAAGCAGATTGCGCTCCGGATGCTGCCAGCGGAGCAGGCACTCGGCACCGACGATAAGCCCTGCGGAATTCACCTGGCGCTGCAGGTATAGACGAAGTTCCTTGTTGACAACCGCCTGCCCCAAATCGCGCTCGAGCTGATAGCTCTCGGTCGCCGACTCGCCCATTCCGGTCTCGAAAAACGCACTCTGGTTTCCGCCGGCTTCCTTCGCGCGGTGCAGTGCGGTATCGGCTCTGCGCAGAACTGCTCCCGGTGTATCGTTTATATCCTCGGGCAGGAGAGTAATGCCGAGGCTTGCGGTGATGGTGAAGGACTCGCCGTTAAGGGTAAAAGGCATCATACGCAGGGACTCGCGAATACGCTCCGTGACCGCAAGGGTATTGAAGCTTATCTGTTCGGGATTGTTTTCGTCATTCGGCAGGAGGATGGCAAATTCATCGGCAGTCATGCGGGCAACCGTATCGGCATCGCGCATCAGGCTTTTAATGCGTACGCCGACCGCGGAAAGAAGCGCATCCCCCGTCTGGTTACCGCGGGCATCGTTTATGATCTTGAAACGGTCGATGTTCAGGAGAATCAGGACATCAAGCCGCTGATGACGCTGCAGAAACAGCAGGCGCTGGGAAAGGCGGTCTATCATGAGGCTTCTGTTCGGGAGGCCTGTCAGGGAATCATAAAAGGCAAGCTGATGTATCTGGGCCTGGGCTTCCTTTTGCTGCGTGATGTCATTCTGCAAAAGAACTATGCTCGAGATACTGCCGTTGTCTTTTATCGGAAACGCAATGACGCTGAAAATCTTTTTATTTCCCTTTTCGGCGAAAAACTGGGGATTATACACAAACTCGCGGAGTTCGGAAACCTCGCCCTTGAGTACCGGCTGAATAAAGTCCGAAAGACCGATTTTACGCGATTTCTCGTCTTCAAGCACATTGAATTTTCCGATCAGATCAACCGCTTGTACGCCCCAAAGCTTTTCATAGGCCCTGTTGACGTTTATCGTACACCCGTCGGTATCGAGCACCTGGATACTGATCGGTGACTGCTCGAAAAGCCCTAAAACCAAACCTTCGCTGTTCCGGAGGGAGGTTTCGGCCAGTACCAGTTTTTGCTCGTTTTCAAGCTCCGTGCACACGCGCCTGATTATCTCGGGAAAACGCTCCAGATAATAGGAATCCTTCACCACATAATCCCGGGCGCCGAGTTTCATCATGCTGACCGCGATCCGCTCGTCCCCGTGGCCCGTGGAAAGGATAAAGGGGGGAATCTTTTTTTTGTCTTTTTTCAGACGGCCGATGAGTTCCTGCGCGTTCATGTCCGGAAGTCCATAATCGAGAATCATGAGATCCGGAGTATTTTTTTCAAGATAGGCGAGAGTTTCCTGCGCGGTATGAGTCCATGAGGTGTGGTGGTTTTGCTCCTGAAGAATCGAGGTAAGCAGTTCATGAATACCCTCGTCATCTTCCGCAATCAATATCATGCTCACGTATTACCCCTTTTCACGGAATACCCGGTCATCTGATTTTCTGATAAAACTGCTTGATATACCTTATCCGCGCGTCTGCCTCTTTCCAGCGCAAACTGTCGGGATAGGCTGATACGAGGGTTTCATACGCATCGAGAGCTTTGCGGACGTCCCTTGAGGGGCTGTTGGCCTCGTATGCCTGACCGCGTAAAAACCAGCCTTCATCGAGAGAGGCAACGGCTACAGAGAAATAGGCATCAAGGAGGTTCAGGGCTGTTGGAGGATCTTTACCGGCAAGCGCGGTTTGTGCTTTCTTGAGCAGGTCGGCGGCATCGGAAGCAGGGACTGAGGCTGCGGGATTTGCCCCAGAAAGCGGTGTACCCGGTTTCAGGACAGGCTCATCGATCATGGTCGGCGATGCGGGGGCCGCGGATGCGGCGGTCAACGAAAGTGAGGCACTCGTCCCTGCATTGGGAGTCCCTGCGGCAGCCCTGTAACCGGGTGAGCGGACGGTATCGTTCCGTTTCAAATCCGAATCCGAAACGGTAACCGCGAGCGAATCGGAGGAAAAAGCGTCTTCAAGCACATCAAAACGGGAAAAGTTGAGAATGTAGTTGCCGGCTTTCAGCGCCCTGAACGTAAAAAGGGTATCGGTTTTTTCAAGCTTGCGCTTTTCATAACCGAGCCCGTTTTGTGCGGATGCGTCACCCAAAAACACCCAACCTGAACCCGGATACAATACCTCAAGCGTTTGTCCGACGCTTACCGAAGCACTGCGCGAAGGGGGTACAAGCACCGCTTTGGGATTTACGGGAGGCGCGACCGGTTCGCTCTCCCATATGCCTGCCACGGGAGGAACTTCGGTCTTGGCCACAGCTATGGGAGGGGTTGTTTCCGCCTTTGCCGGCGGTGTTTTTTCGGGTACCGCTTTCGGTACAGCGGTTTTTTCGGACACAGTTTTAGCGGGCGCAGGTTTTACGGGCACGGGGGCAGAAACTGGAGGCGTGTTTTCTATTCCGCTTACCAGCAGATCAGGTTCCGGATAAAAATATAAAAGCTTGTCCGGAGACGGTACGGCCGGTATGGTTTGGGGATTTTCAGGGGCAGACTGTTCATCGGACAACGAGGCATCCGAAGGAACCGTTTCCGCAGCAGGCACGACGGGATCGGTCTGAACGGAGGGAGCGCTCTCGACGGCAGCTAACGGCGCCTCCTGAACGGCAGGGGCGATATCCGCAGAGGCAGGAGGAGGCGTTTTACAGGAAAGCAACAGCAGGGCCGCACAAACTGCAAAAAAAATACCGGAAAAGGATCTTTTCATGGAACCGACTCCAACAGCGCATTGATTTGTTTCTGGCCCGCGGAACGAAGGGCACCCAAGGATGCCTCATCCGGAACAGTATACCACTGTTTTACGTCTTCCGCAGACCATACCGTACGCAGTTCCCTGAAAAACTGAAGACCGGGGACGGGCAGCGGTTCCGCCGGCAGCCAAAGTTCTTCCGGCGCAAGCGCGAGGGCTTTCTGAGCCTGCAGAAGAGCCGCTTCTTTTTTCGCCTTGCCGCTTGAGAGACCGAGCGCAGCGACGAAAAAAACAAGGAGGATCAGTAAAACGGCAGAAACAATGATGACTAAAAGGGGTTTTCGCTCCTCGATAAAAGTAATCACTGTATCCCGGTCAATCACGTCGCTTCGCCCTCTTCAATTATGGGACGGACCCGTTTGGCCGGATGCGGAGGAATGATAATATCGTTTTCGGGAGGGACTTCCTCTTCCTCGAAATTCTCGATATCGGGCAGTTTCTCGTCAGCGTGTGCGCTCTCGTTTTCAAGCTTGATGGTGATGATCTTCGTGATTCCGGATTCTTCCATCGTGACCCCGAGCATGGTACCGGCTCCCATTACCGTTTTCTTGTTATGGGTGATGACGATATACTGGCTCACATTGGCGAACTCCCGCAGTGCATGTACGAAACGCGTTACGTTCTGCTCGTCGAGGGCGGCGTCGATTTCGTCCAGCAGGCAGAAGGGCGAAGGTTTGACCATGTAGGTTGCAAAGAGAAGCGCGACGGCTGTCATGGATTTCTCGCCTCCCGAGAGAAGGCTGATGTTTTCCAGTTTCTTTCCGGGCGGCTGCGCGAATATATCGATGCCGGACTCGAGCACGTTCTGAGGATCCACCAGGCGGATTTCGCCGCGGCCGCCGCCGAAGAGCCGGCGGAACATATTGTGGAAATTTTTCTTTATCTTGTTGTAGGTCGCAAGAAAGAGCTCGGTGGATTCCGCGCGGATTTCCTCGGTGATGCGGCGTAAATCATCGCGTGCCTTCTGAAGATCGGCGATCTGCGTATTGAGAAAGTCATACCGCTCCTTGGTCTCCGCGAATTCCTCGACCGCCATGAGATTCACGCTGCCGAGGTCCTTCAGGCTTTGCCTGGCCGCGGCGAGTTTCTCGCGCAGCTCGCCCGAGGGAGCGCTGATCGTGAACATGCGCTCCTCGAATTCCATCAGCTCGCGGGAGTGGGCTTCGCGGAAATTTTCCATGAGGTTCCGTATTTCGGTCTCGCTCATCGCAAGATCCATGTGGAACTGCTCGAGCTGGCTCTGCACCTTTCCCATTTCGGCAGTACGGGTTTTCAGCGCGGTCTGCTTGCTCGAGACCGCGCTGTTCTTGGAGGAAATTTCGGTTTCGAGCTTTTCAAGCTCGCCGGTAAGGGTACGTCCCTTGTACTCGATAGTGGCAAGGTCGCTCTCGATCTCGTTAATCTGCTCGCGTATGTCCTCGAGCCGCTTTGTCTCGGCGTACAGCTCGTTTTCCAGCTCGCGGAGGGCGGCTTCCTGGGAAGCGAGTTCCCGTCTGATGAGACGCGCCTGTTCCTCGGCCGCTTCGCTCTGGGTTTTCATCTGCACGCGGTTCAGGCGCAGTCCCTCAAGGGTTTTGCGGTATTCGTCGATCTTTCGCACGAGCTCAACGTTGTCGGCCTTGAAGCCGTTTATCAGCTCGCGTTTATCGGCGATCTCGGCGCGGTTATTCTGGATTTCGGAGTCGATAAACCGCTTTCGCGTGATGATTCCCTCTGGAGAGAGAAAGTCGTCGATAAAGCCGGGAGAGGTTTTCCGGTACACGTCGATGGATGTGCCAAGCTTTGCCAGGAGGCTCTCTATCTCCGTGAAAGAAGAAACCGCATTGTCGGCGAATCGGCGGGTGTCGGTTTCCGAAGGATTATGAAGCTGCGCAAAGTCGGCAAAAATATTCTTCCTGCCGCTTACCAGAACCTTCAATTGTCCGACAATTCCGTCAACCGACCCTTCGGCCTCGGCGCGGGCGTGAGAGGAATATCCCGCGTCGCGCAGTTTTTTGTCGAGTTCGGTGACGATATCCTCGGTTATAGCCTGCAGTTCGGCTTCCATACCCGCGCGCTTTATTTCAAGGGCGGTGATTTCATCCTCATACCGGGCGGAATTGATGTCGTTTTCGGTAATACGGTTTCCCGCGAGGGTTATGTTTTCCTCGAAGGATTTGATGTTTTTTTCAATTTCCCCAAGGCGCCGGTTGAGGTCGCGGACCATCTCGTCCTGTTCGTCGGCATCCTCGCGGAGACTTTCCACGCGGGTTGAAACGGACTGTTTTCGCCCTTCGAGCTGGGCCAGCTTGGTTTTAACCTCATTCTGCCGCTCGACGAGAAGTTTGGCCTGCTTGTCCTTTTCGTTCTTCTCGACCGCCAGACCGTAAATCTGCTTCTGAAAGTCAATCAGTTGCCCTTCCATCGAGTTGACGACGTCCATATTCTCTTCAAGGAAGGTATTGATCGCGTCTATTTCGTCCTTGATCGAGTCGCGTTTTTTTCTGATTTCTTCTATATCCGAGGTTCTTCTATCCCGGTCATGGGTAAAGCCTTTGAGGCGAAGCAGCTGAATGTCAAGCTCGTTCTCGAACACCGTTTCCCGCAAAGTGCGGTATTTTATCGTCTTGTCGGCCTGGACCTTCAGGGTTTCGTAGGATCGTTTTACTTCCCCGAGAATCCCCTCAATCTGCCTCATATTTTCTTCGGTTTTTTCAAGCTTTCGTTCGGCCTCGGCCCCGCGGACTTTAAAACGGGTAATGCCGGCCGCTTCCTCGAAAATATATCTGCGCTCTTCGGGCTTGCTGGAGAGAATCTGGTCGATTTTACCCTGTTCCATGACGGAATAGGCGGTTTTACCCACTCCAGTGTCCCAAAAGAGCTCGCGGATATCCTTGAGCTTGACAGGAGTATTATTGATAAAATACTCGCTTTCACCGGAGCGGTAGAGCCGCCTTTTAATGGCAATTTCATTCATGTCAAGATTCAGGAGACCGTTATCGTTGGCTATGGTGAGGGTTACTTCGGCCACATTGAGGGCTTTGCGGGATTCAGTTCCATTGAAGATCACATCTTCCATTTTGTCGGCACGCATGGCCTTGGAAGCCTGCTCGCCGAGAACCCATTTAACCGCATCAACGACGTTGCTTTTTCCGCAGCCGTTCGGTCCTAAAAGTGCGGTGATGCCGTCAGAAAATTCTATGCGCGTGCGTTCAGCAAATGATTTAAAACCGAATATTTCAAGACTTTTTAGAAACACTGTTGACTAACCCCTTTATGAAACAGGATATTTTACCCCACAGGAAGGCATCGGGTCAATGGAAAATAATAATCAAGTTTTTTATGATTTTATCCGTTAAAAAAGGTATGAAAACAACCGTATTGCTCTTTAAGGGAGATCCGGAAAAAGACTTGGTCTTGATCGAATCTCTGAATCGTCGGGGAATCAAAATCACCCAGGCTAAATCGCTTTCACGCATGCATATTCTGCTCGCAAGCCGCAATTTTGACGCCATTCTCGTAAACCAGGACACAATCGACCTTTATGGACTTTCGCCTTCCCGTCATCTGTGGGAGTACCGCTCACCGTTGTGCATTATTCCCTTTTCGGTTTCAGCCGACGGGAAAATAAAAACGTCCGTGTTCTCTTTACCCGAAACCGTATCAGCAGCCCACCAAAAACCGGAAAAAAAGAGTAATCTTGAATCCATTCTAGCTGCTTTCGACATTGAGATTGCAGTTTCCCTTCCTTCGCCGGAAAAGGACATAAGGGATGACATGCTGCACCCAAATACCATCATAAACGGGCTGAAAGCACTCCTCCACAAAAAACTGCACCGTATTCTTGTCTCCCTTGTCAACGCAGGTTCCAGGGGGATACTGATCGATACCCTCACAAACGAAATCTGGGGACAAAACGCGCGCAGCCGGAAAAAAGACATACAGATTTATATGAGCAAGCTTCGTGCGGTGCTTGCGGATTTATACGGTACCCAATACAGGATAATACTGGAGAACAATCTGTATATGCTTGTGGATGAATTTAATCGCCCGGCATCGGCCACCTTACCGCAGAACGCAGAACAGCACATATTCCTGTCTTAAAAAAAAAGCTGTTCCCGATTTCTCGGAAACAGCTTGTGTGCCATCGGACAGAATTGAACTGTCGACACATGGATTTTCAGTCCATTGCTCTACCAACTGAGCTACAATGGCGGGTTACAGATTTATACCTGTTATCAAATAAAAAGTCAATTCCTTTTAGAAAACTTTCGCCTTGATTTAATACCCGGAGCGAACTATATTGTTTGCAAGAGGTTCTAAAATGAAGAAACTTACCACGCTACTAGTGATACTCGTTCTTGGCGCTTCGGCAGCATTTGCCACTCCGCAAACCATACAAAATTTCCAAACATCTTTAGGAGGCTTCCTTACCGAGATAACCGATGCCTTGCCGGACAGCACAGTTGTCGGCGGCACCTGGTCTGATGCCTATATCGGGCAGCTGATCGGGGTTCCACCCCATTTCGGTGTCGGAATTTCAGCGGGACTGACCCGCTTTCCCGTAGCATCACTGAAAGATGCAGTGGTCATGAGCGGAATGAAAGCACCTGTTTCCACGCTTTTTTTGCCGAATTTCGCAATTGAGGCGCGCATCGGCGGATTCATTCTTCCCTTCGACGCAGGAATCCGTTTCGGCATGGTTCCCGCAATAAAATTGATGGATGTGTCATTTCAATATCTTACCTTCGGCGCCGACGTACGATATGCGCTGCTGCAGGAAAACCTCGTGAGACCCGATTTAAGCCTGGGACTCGCGTACAACCACACCAGCGGCGAAATCGGTTATACTTTTGATGCGGGAAAG
>JAYVSC010000144.1:0-25602 GCA_043775705.1 Spirochaetales bacterium
CCGCGCCGTCGATGGCGACTGGGGCTTCGAATTTCTGGACTACATCCTCGCGGTAAAGGTGGTCGATTCCCTCGACGAGGCCGTCGCTCACATCAACCGCTTCAATACCAAGCATTCCGAGACCATCATTACCGACAACCGGACCAATGCCCGCGTTTTCCAGAGCCGGGTGGACGCCGCCTGCGTGTACGTCAATGCCTCGATCCGCTTCACCGACGGCGGACAGTTCGGCATGGGCGCGGAGCTCGGGATAAGCACTCAGAAACTGCATGCCCGCGGGCCTATGGGCCTCGATGCGCTGACTACCATAAAATACCAAATTGACGGCGAAGGACAGGTCCGCCCATGATTAAAAAAGCGATAGCCGATGCGCGCAAGATCGTTATAAAGATCGGCTCCAATACGCTTGCGAAAGGCGACGGAACGATCAATCCCGTTTTTATGAACGACCTCGCCAGTCAGTGCGCCGCCTTCATGAAAATGGGCAAGCAGATCGTTCTCGTTTCATCCGGAGCCCAGGTCGCGGGACTTTCAACCCTGGACCGCTGGGCGCGCAAAAAGGACATACATTACCGGCAGGCGCTCTGCGCGATCGGCCAGGTCGAGCTCATGGACAACTGGCGGAACGCATTCAGGGACTTCGGCATACATATCGGACAGCTGCTACTCACCAAAGAGGATTTTCAGGATGATCACCGAACCCTGAACATGAGAAATACCCTTTTTACGCTTGTCGACGAGTCCGTCGTTCCCGTCATCAATGAAAACGACTCGGTTTCAGTCGAGGAAATCAAGATAGGCGACAACGACAATCTGAGCGCCCTGACCGCGATTCTCTGGAGCGCGGACCTGCTCATCCTCTTGAGCGATATCGACGGGATATATGACAAAAACCCGAAAGAATTCAAGGATGCCCGCCTGATTGAGGAAGTGGCCGATTTGACGGAGCTGAGGAGTAAAATCACTATCGGCGCAACAAACGGCTTCGGCACCGGCGGGATTGAAACAAAGCTTGAAGCGGCCCACAAGGTTACCGCCTACGGCATTCCCATGCTGCTTGCGAATGGAAGCCGTCCTCAGCTGCTTGAAGGCCTGTTGAACGGAACGTGCCCGGGAACCCTGTTCCTGGCGAAAAAATAGGGGTTGTGTATGGATAAGCGGAAAGTGGGATGCATCGGAACCGGCGTAATGGGCTCAGCCTTGATGGAATCGGTAATCCGTGTGATCGGATGCGAGCAGGTCCTTGTGTACGATCATGATACCCTGAAAGCGGAAGCCTTCAGCAGGAAGACGGGATGTACTCTTGCTTCTTCCAACAAGGAAGTCGCTTCCGGCGCCGATTATGTTTTTCTGGGCATTAAGCCGCAATTTCTTCAAGCCGTTCTCGAAGAAATTACCCCTTCAATTAACCCCGATACCATTGTTGTCTCGATGGCTGCGGGGATCAAGCTTGAGTTTATCAAAAAGCACCTTGGAGGACAGGCGAAACTGATTCGCATTATGCCGAATACCCCGGCAGCAGTCGGTTCCGGCATGATAGCCATCGCCTCGGAAAGCGCTGTTTCGGACGCAGAGCTGCAGGAATTCGAGAGAATCCTCTCAGGCGCGGGTATTTCGGAAAGAACCGGTGAAAACCTCATGGACGCGGTAACCGCCGTTTCGGGATCAGGGCCTGCCTACGGGTATCTTTTTATTGAAGCCCTTTCGGACGCCGCCGTGAAAATGGGAATGTCCCGCCATCAGGCTATCCGCTACGCGGCCCAAACGCTCAAAGGGGCCGCCGAAATGGTTCTCCAGACAGGAACGCACCCTGCCGCCCTGAAGGACGGGGTATGCTCACCCGCAGGCACGACAATCGCGGCCGTGACAAAACTTGAGGAAAAGGGATTCCGTACGGCGATTATCGAGGCAGCTCTTGCCGCTTGGGAAAGGTCAAAAGAACTAGGAAGATGAGGGCATCATTTTGTTCGTGTTTTCAATAACCAGGTATTTTAGTATTATTTCATAGAGAAGGTCGGGTTTAAACGGCTTGTAAATATAGTCCCTGATATAGTTTTTATGCTCGTTTATCGATTCTTCGGTCGTATGGGTCGCGGTTTGCGCGATAATCGGCGCTGTCATCTGCAGTTCAGTCTTTATTTTTTTAGCCGCTTCATATCCGTTCATCCGGGGCATATGAATATCCATTAATATCAGAGAATAATAATCTTTTGCTTTATTGGAACATTTTGCGATACAGTCCAGTCCGTCAAAGGCAAGTTCGTTCGGAATCCCGTAGGAATCAAGCAGCATTAAAATAATCTCTGCATTAATCTCGTTATCTTCCACTACAAGTATTGGTGCCACGATATAACTCCACTGACTGTAATTATAGTTGATAATATGATAAACGGAAGAGCGTTTTCGAAGAAAAACCAGCTTTTTTATATGCTTTTTGGGCAAAGTCATTCGTAATTTTTACAAACAAGGCTATCTTGCGTCCCCTTTGCATCCTCTCCCTGCCGATGAAGGCGACAAGGGCTGAGGCAATGCCTTTGCCCCGCCATTCGGGAAGGGTATATACCCCGCCTATTTGGTCCCAATTCAAGCCCTGTGCATTTGTTCCCGCTTTTGCAATGCATGCGCCCCCGATTTTTACCAGGTAGATATCCTGTTTTTCCAGTGAGGTTAAAAGGTTGGCAAAACAGGCATCTCTGTCAAAAGGCCCGCCCGGGGGCACCACTTCCTCGAGTTCGTATCCTTCCTGCAGGGGAAAAAGGGGTGCTGCATCATCGACCGAAGCCCGCAGGACCGCAAAACCGATGTCCCGGTTCACTGTACATTGATCGTCAGAGGGAAGGGTATCGAGTGTCATGAGCAAATAGTCCACGGCGGGATTCGGCTTGACGGGAATCAGGGACTCGAGAAAGAGCGTGGTCTTTTGTTCTCCTATAATGCACCGGGGAGCAAGCCGGGAAAGGAAGGGTTTGAGAACTCGTGCAAAATCGATTACATCAGTATCTTCCTTCAGGCAATGGAGGAGAATTCCAGTTCGGGTGCACAGCAGCACCCCGTCAATACCCCCGTTCCCGCCGTCCGTGGAAAGATACACCAGCTCCTGGACCGATCCACGGGGAAAAACGGGCTTCCCCTGCACGATGAGATGGCTCATGAGCGAGACGCAGCGGTATTCCTCGAAGGAGAGAAAGTCGATGCAGGACTGAAAATTTGCCGGTGTGACCGAGAGAAGGACGGTGCTCATTCAATGTTTTTCAGGGGCATAATGCCGGCGGGAATGAAATCGCCGGCCAGGGCGCTGAAAGCGGCGGTAAAAGACCAGTGGGAATAGCTGTATACTGCGAGGGCCGTGTCGACCCACGGAACTTCGGAAAGAAGAACCGGGGACATGGCCGATATCACGATGATCCGGGTATCGAGAAAGCGCAGGTCCTTCAGGATATCGAGGTTTTCGTGGCTTGAGAGGCAAAAGATCACCGTATCGTATTTTCTGGACCGGGCATACAGGTCCCTGTTGATCGGCGCGGTATCCGCATTCGGGAACCGTTTGGTACCCGAGACAAGGAAGTCGGGGAAAGACCCGGCGATCAGGATAGTTTCGCTTTTTTTCGGGAGATAGGGAAATCCCTTGTTCCGGACCAGGGTTACGGACCGCACTGCCTGGGAGAGAAAAAAGGCCTGGCCCTCGCGGTCGGGGACCCGTTCATCAACCTTCGCGACCTCGGGATATATGGGGACGGCATTATCGCTCTTGAAATAGGCAAGCTTTGCCGAAAGGACCCGGCGGGCGGCATCGATTATGCGGGAGCGGAAATCGGGGGAATTTTCCATCCGGTCGAGTGTATTGACCCACAGTGCGTCCGTGAAACCGGGGGTCGTCGAGGACTCGATGATGTCATTTCCCGCCTCGATTGCCATGCGCACCGCGCCCGACACGCTGCCGGCATATTGGGTTGCCCCGTTCATCATCATGTCATCCGTAATGATGAGTCCCTTGAACCCCATTTTATTGCGGAGCACGTCGTTTAGCAGGTATTTGGAGAAGGTCGCGGGCTCCCCGTCGTCGAGGATGCGCGGGAAGCTCAAGTGGCCGCTCATGATTGCGGGAACACCGGCGTCAACAAGGGCCTGAAAGGGAACGAGTTCGCGCTCGGTAAGGGTCTTTTCCGTTATATTGATGACGGGAAGCTGCCCGTGACTGTCAGATCTCGTGTCGCCGTGGCCGGGGAAATGCTTCGCCGTGGTCAGGACGCCTGCGGCGCGGCTTCCCGCGACAAAGGAGGCCCCGAGAATTCCCGCCGACGCGGGGTCTTCCCCGAAGGATCGGGTGCCGATTATCGTCGATTCGTGATCGGTGAACAGGTCGACCGTCGGCGCAAAATTGAGGTTAACGCCGAGGGCGCGGAGCTCCCTCGAGATATAATAGCCTGAGAACCAGGCATCGAGCGGAAGTCCCGAGGCGCCGATGGCGAGATTTCCCGGTGTTTCCGTGGTTCTTCCCTTGATGTGCCTGATCCAGCCGCCTTCCTGGTCGGTCGCGACGAAGAGCGGTATGTGAAAACGGTTTTTGGACGCTGTTTTCTGGAGGAGGGTGACCGCTTCCGCGACCTTGTCGGTATTGTCCGTGTTCCAGCCGAAGATTTTTATGCTGCCGAGGGAGCGCTCTTTTACCCAGGATATCACCTGGGGACTCGGTTCCGATCCTGCCCAGCCGAACATCAATATCTGCGCAAGGAGCTCTTCATCCGTCATATTGGAAACAATCTTATCCGCAAGTTCGGCATCCGGAAGCGCGTCCCTGAAGTCGGGCATTTTCTGTATCGGGGCATTTGCGGCGATAAAGAGAAAAAGGGGAAGAAGCAGGATGGAAAAGAGCGGCAGAAACTTACGTTTCATCTATAGTCCGCACTTTTGCTCGTCGATACAGGCCGACGCGCTGTGGGCCGCGACCGCGCCGTCCGCCGCCGCGGTCACGATCTGACGGAAGGGCTTTGAGCGGATGTCCCCGGCCGCGAGGAGCCCCCTGATGGAGGTAATCATGTTCTCATCGGTGATGAGGTATCCCCCTTCGTCTTTTTTCGCGAGGGCCGCGAGTTCAGTTCGGGGATCCATGCCGACGAAGATAAAGACCGCGTCGCAGGCGAGTTCCTCGGTTGTAAGCGTTTTAGTGTTTTCAAGGATCACCGAGGTGACCTTGCCCATGGCACCGTCAGTTCCCCGGATTTCCTTCACGACGGTGTTGAATACCTTTTTGATATGGGGGTTCTTCATGGTACGTTCGGAGAGGGATTTTTGCGCGCGGAATTTTTCCTTGCGGTGTATCATGGTGACCCGATCCGTCAAATGCGCGAGAAAGCCGGCCTCGTCGCATGCCGCGTCCCCGCCGCCGACGACGACAATGTGCCTGTTGCGGAAAAAGGGACCGTCGCAGGTTGCGCAGTAGGAAACGCCCCTGCCGTAGTACGCATCCTCTCCGGCCACCTCAAGATGGCGGTGGCTTGCCCCCGTCGCGAGAAGGACCGTCATGGCTTCGAGAGCCACGTGTTCCGCCTCTCCGGTTTCGACTGATACAAGGAAGACCGCGCCTTTTTTTCCGAGTCCCGTTACCTTGCCCGAAATGAATTCGGCTCCAAACAGGAGGGCTTGTTTTTTCATGTTTTCCGCGAAATCATAACCTGAAACGGGATCTACGATACCTGGATAGTTTTCCAGACGGTCGATGAGAATTGCCTGACCGCCCTCGCTTTTTTCTTCAATGACAAGGGTCTTGAGGTTGGCCCGCCCTGCATATTGGGCGGCCGCCAGTCCCGCCGTTCCCGCGCCAATAATTATAAAATCGAATTTGGTTTCCATATTGCTTTACTGTACGAAAAATCGCCGAATTATTCCATCCAAAAGACCTTGTCGGGAGCTTTTTCTTCCAGATACATGCGCGGGTAGCGTCCTGAATGCTCGACGCGGACATCGTTCGGGAAGTAGGTGCTGTGCAGAAACCAGACCACATCGAGGATGTCCGAAAACGAGTTGGAAATGGTGTAGCGGTAATACAGGTCGCCGTTTTCCAGTTCCGCCTTCCTCACCGGGTCGCTCGTCAGTTCGGGATCGATCATCGCCCTTAATTGGCTCCGCAGTCCCCCGTACCATGCATGGGTGACGGCGAGCAGGTTCAGCTTTTTTTCCTTGTCCATCCGGTACAATTCATAGAGACCCGCAACCGAGGGGACTTTGAGCGTGATTTCATATTTGTCTGCTTTCTTCAGGGCTGACCAGACAACTGTATAGTAGATTTCGTCTTTTTTTTTCTTGCTTGTAATGCCGGGATTCAGTTCAAACATGATTTGGATAGCCTCTTGTAAGCGTTATACCCTTTTTTGGGCCGTTCAGTCCGATCTCGAAGCGGCACCGGTTTCCCGGCGTGATCGAGCTGGTTTTCTTCTTGTTACGTTAAAGCATTTTTTTTTTTTTGAATAGTCCAGGCAGGAATATTGATTTGCATGCCGGAAAACACCTAAAACGCTCCTGTACTTGAGGCCAAATACTGATTTTTCTCTATTTTCCCTGCTTCGCTTGCAATACTTCTTCTCTTTTGATATATTCTTTTCACACATGGCGTCGTCCTCGGGATACCTCGGGCGGCGTATGGAAGTTCATTTACGTAATTGCTACACAATTGGCGCCGTACCCAAGCGGTAAGGGAGAGGTCTGCAAAACCTTTATGCGACAGTTCGATTCTGTCCGGCGCCTTCTCAAGTCCTTACGTTGTAAGGACTTTTTTTTAGCATAACCCGAAAACGGGAGTGCTTTGACAAAACTGTAAGCAAGTTGTGTAAGCAACTTGTTCCTGCGGAGGTTCAAAGTGCGCCGTTTTTATTTGTATAAACGTGGAAAGTACTGGTACACGCAATTGGGGAATCCTGAAACTGGCATGCGTTTATCGGGGAAGTCGACTCATCAGACCCTGCGTGATGAGGCTGTCGCTGTTGTGGTTGGATGGCTGGAGCATGGGTTTGCCCAATCCGTAGAACAACCACCTAAGAAAATTCCTGACCTTTTAACACTCGATTCAATTCTAACCATCATCAAAAAAGCTAATTTGAATTCTGCGGACGTTTTCAAAATAGGGGCGGTAATGACTGAGAAAGGTTTGGTGTCGTCTGTTGTCCTTAAGGATGCCGGGGGCGCCGAGCTTTTTGAGTCGTTCATGTCTCGATTCTGGGATTATGATGTTTCCCCTTACGTGAAGGAAAAACACGCACATGGACTGCGTATGGGCAAAACGCACATGAAAGAAAGTTTTGGTCGAGCCGAGAAGTATTGGATTCCGTATTTTCGTGGCAAGCGAATCGGCGAGATTACTCGCCATGACGTGAAAGCCTTTTCGGTGAATCTTGCTTCCGAGAATTCTGCTCTTACACCCATTACACTGAACAGGATCATGACGGTGGGGACAACCGCGCTCAAGTGGGCGTTCGTCAATGACCTGGTGAGTATTGATCCGACCCAAGGGCTTGCCAGATATTCGAACAAGACGAAGAAACGCGGAGTTTTAACGCCCGATGAGGCGAAGAAGCTTTTTGATCTTCAATGGGTCGATCGTCGAGCGATGCTTGCGAATCTTACCGCGATGACGACGGGCTTGCGGATTGGTGAGGTTTTGGCGTTAAAGGCTGAGGATATCGGCGAGGTGTTTTTATCCGTCAATCATTCATGGTCTCGAAAGGATGGACTCAAGTGCACGAAAACAGGGGAGTCCCGGAGAGTCCCGATCATGCCGCGGGTTCGTGACGCGTTACGGTTGTTGGGAGCCGACAATCCTCATGGGATAGACGGTTTTATTTTCTGGTGCTCGAAAGAAGATGAGCCATGGGATCAGCAAATGAGTTTGTACGCGCTACAGGATATGCTCATCATTATGTCGGCGGGGGTGGGCGCGGTTGAGGTTGAGAAGAGGAAGGCGAGGGCGTACTGGAAGGAGCGGAATGTGGTTTTTCATTCGTGGAGGCATTTTTACGCATCGCGGATGGCTGATCGGCTCGAAGCTCGAAAGGTCATGCTTGTGACAGGGCATAAGACTCGCGCGGTGTTTGACGGCTATGCGGAACATGCGCTCGATACTGATCTCGCCGAAGTTGCGCAGGCGAGTGAGGAGACTTTCAAGTCTATCGTGCCGCTCCAGTTTGTCAGTTAAAATGAAAATATAGTATTTGTTTTGATTCGGTATTTGAAAAGTGAAACAAAACAGTAGAAGGCGTTAACGAATAGTACGGTACTATTTGAATCATCAAGGTTCAAGGAGGTATCGGTATTGGTGGAATCGACTTTTCAAAACAATCGGATGCTTGACATGAAGGAGTTCATGACGCTCATGCACTGCAAGCGAAGCTCGGTTTATCGGTGGCGCAAGGAAGGCAAGCTTACGAGTGTGATTATCGGGCGAAAGATTCTGTTTCGCTCGAATGATGTTGAATGTTTTCTCCAAGAGAACACGAAGCGTGTTCAGGAAAAGGTTCGGGAGGTCACATTGTGCCCTTGAGTCCAGAACAGGTTCGCGCGGAAGTTCTCGCGTGGGTGGATGAGCGGCTTCGGGATAAACAGTTTGGGTCCTTTGGTGTCGAGATCAAGATGCATGAGGGCGTTCCGGTGAATATCGAGAAGAGAGACAGTGTTTCAATCAAGTATCAGGTAGAAACCTGATGATGTGCCCGGGGCAAGTTGCTCCGGGCATTTTTTTTTGTTCCTCTGAAGAAAAAATCCTTAACATAGAATTAGTTTAGGAATAAACGCTGAGAACTTGAAGAATTGGGTAAATTCCGTTTTCTTATCCGACGGTAGTCTGTGCCTGTCGGTTTATTTCTGAAAACCTGAATGATATGTTGAAACTTAAAAAGCAAGGATGAACACAGGCTTCAAGACGATACCTGATAACAATAAGGAAAAATACCATGCACGATAAAAGAGTCGTTCTGTTGGGTTTTGACAAGATGTCAGAATTCGTGATGCATTCGGTAATCCGGGATCTTGCTTCTGTTCGAGAAATCGAGGTGTTGTCTGGAATCGACGAACTTGGCACGTGTCGAAATAGTATGGTGATAGACATCCTGTTTATTAATATTCGTATTTTTGGATTCGAGATAACGAAACAAATGAACGCGATCCGTGAATATTGTCCCATTACGCATACCGTCTGTATATCACATGAAACTGTGTCCCTCTTTATTTGCTGGAAACTGGCAAAGAACGGAATTGATGTGCTGTTACTCAATATTCAGACAAAAGCTGAGTATGAACGCGCAGCTTTGGCGATCAAGAATAGGGGCCGGTTTTATCCGGAAACCTTGACTGTCGCGATCGAAAACCGGGAGTTTATTTCTGATGGGGGGCTGCATATTCTCAGTAAACGTGAACGCGACACTCTCGTCATGACTGTTCGAGGTTATACGCTTAAGGAAATCGCTTATGAGATGGGTATTACCAAAACGACCGCTTCGACCATGAGGCAAAAAACCTATCGAAAGATCGGGGTAAATAATCTTGCCGATCTTATTAAATTTGGCATCAGGTATAATCTGCACCAACTGGAAGGAGCTACGCTTTAAGTTCAATACAGAATGACTTTGTGGTTTTGTAATGGGAATCAAGGAGTACACTGAACCGGTACAAAGCAAAGCAAACAAGGAGGGTTTCTGTAATGACTGATAAGGTAATTTGTCAGGAAAGTAATTTTAGCGATGAGGTGTTTGATATCGATGGTGCAGCACGGTTCTTGAAGTGCGGAACTTCGACGCTTTATCACTACGTGTGTAAAAAAAAGATTCCGTTTATCAAGCTCGGGGCGCGGACGCTTTTCAAGCGTTCGGATCTTCTGGCCTGGCTTGACCAGTACCGGCGGGAGCCGGAGAACTGGATCGCCTCGAAAGCGGTATCGTCATGAAGTACTCGAAAGAGTCCTTCATCGATGAGCTAGTGGCATGGATACGCGAGCAGTGCGAGAAAAAACATTTCGGTACGTTCGGTGTGGAAATCACTATTCATGAGGGAATGCCGGTTTCTATCACGAAAACGGAGCAGTTAACATTCAACCGGATCTCGGGCGGGATCGAGAGTAAATGATCGTTGCTGAGCGGACAAGGCGAGGCGGCCGGGGCGTAATGCTCCGGCCGCTTTTTTTATTCTGGGACCCACTCGATAAAAATGTTTTGGTTCCTGAACCCGCGAAAGTGTGCGCATGCGTTATAGGGCGCTGTACCGTTACCCGGAACCGTGAAGTTGATCATGCACTGGTCGCGGGAATCGCAGTCAACTGCATAGAGAAACGCGTGACAGAGCGTTTCGATGTTCTTGATCGGGTTTTTTACCTTGTTCATGATGTGATGTACAAAAAGCCCGCTTGAGATGATGAGCGGCGTTTGAATTCCAAAGTGCCAGGCAGTCTTTGAGATTTCAAATGTCTTGACGCCGTTCTCGTCGCAATACATCGGAAACAAAAATAGTGATTCTGAAGCGTAAAATGATTTCGACCAATTCTGTTCGAACCTGCTTTCCTCGCGCTCATACGTTTCGACGCGCTCTACCTGTTGTAATGCCAAATCTGCCATACCGCAACCCCTTTCGTCCTTTGAGATTTCAAAGCTGTAAAAGCCTTGTATTAAAAAGAGCAGACCGCCCCATTTATTTTTCTCCCGGGGGACGAAAAAAAACTCTTGGCCAGTGACGGGTTCACGCAAGGCCGAACGGAGGAGCGGAGATGTACCCATCGAAGCGACGGAGTGAGCTTGTCTTGGCCTTGCGGGGTTCCGGCACTGGCCATATACTCTCGCCTTCCCCCGGGAGAAAAACGAAGCGGGAAATGTGACGATATGGGAATAAAAATCCTTAACATAGAATTAGTTCAGGTATAAACGTGGCTACCCTGAAGAATTGGGTAAATTTTGTTTTCTTTTCCGGCTGTATTCTATGCCTGCACGTTAATTTCTTAACCAGTTTCCATTCGCGTGTAGGGCGCAAAAAGGTGGAGTGGAAGAGGAGATAAGCGGATATGAAGAAACCGTATTTGACGCTTGACGGGATCAGGCGCGCGGTAAAGTTTTTGGAAAAGCGAAAGGCGCATGCGAGCGAGACAGGCAATACGGAATGGGCGGTCGAATTCGAGAATGCCGTCAGGATTATCCGAAGCTTGTGCGCTCTGGAGCTTGATAGCGAAAAGTAAAACCCGGAAGGAGGTGATCCATTTCCGACGAGTGGGAAAGAAAAGACGGTGAGACAAACGCGGCGTGGAACGCTTTCTGTCTGTACCGGGATTATGGACGTGATCGGGGGATCCTGAAAGCGCTTGCGCTAAACGGGATACCCTCTTCGCGTTACGGTGTGTGGTGCAAGTGGTCGGCGAAGTACGATTGGGTGAAGCGATGCGGTGCCTATGATACTTACCTCGATGGAATGAGGCGTGCCGAACGCGAAAAAGAATATGTTGAACATGAAAAAAAATATCTTGAGGCAACGGGACTTCTGCTCGAAAAGGGAAAGCAAAAAATACAGGCAATGGAGAAGGATGAGGTAACGCAGACCAATGCGCTTGAGTTCATCAAGACGGCTTTCGAAATGGAGCGGACCATTTACGGGAAAGACGGAAAGAATTCAGGGAATGAGGAACCTTCCGGTCAGCTCGAGATCATCTTCGACGACGACTTCAAGGGATTGTGAGCATGGGCGGATTGCCGGGGATCTTTGGAAATGTGTTCAGGCCGACCGGGGTACAGCGACAAGCGCTTAAACTCCTGAAAACCGGAGCGAAACACATTCTGCTTTTTGGCGGTTCGCGGAGCGGCAAGACGACAATCCTTGTGATCGTTATTTTGTACCGGGCAGTACGATATGCGGGAAGCCGGCATCTGATCTGTCGTTTACGGACGAAGGATGCGCGAAGTTCGGTACTGCACGAGACGATGATGCCGTGGCTTAAAAAAATAGTCGGTGAGAGCCGGTACAAACTGGTGGCTCACGACAACTTTGTGAAGCTTTGGAACGGCTCGGAAATATGGATCGGCGGTCTTGGTGATAAAGAACAGGTAGACAAGATTCTTGGGCATGAATACAACACGATTTATTTTAATGAAGTGAGCCAGATATCCTACGCGGCGGTGAACGTTGCTTACAGCCGGCTTGCGATGAACATACGCGGCTGCCGAAACCTGTTTCTGTACGACTGCAATCCGGCAAGCCCTATGCACTGGGCGTACAAGGTGTTCATCCGGAAGATCGAAGCGCGGACCGATACCCCGCTTTTGAAGCCGCACCTCTATGTCTCAATGTTACTGAACCCGCAAGACAATGCAGAAAATCTTGCTTCGGATTATATCGAGGATATCCTCGATACGATGCCCGAGAAGCAGAAGGCGCGGTTCCGGGACGGGCTTTGGGTGAAGGCTGAGGGTGTTGTCTACGAAAAATTCACGGAAGACATGATCCTTGCACCGGAAGAGATGCCAGAGAAATATGACATGGTGAGCGCGGGGCAGGATTTCGGGTTAAACATTACGAATGTTAAAGTCGGGTGGTTGGGACAGGCAGTGTATTTGATCGCCGATTACGGTGCGTACAATGTACCGACCCGGACGTTCAACGAGGAATTGACAGCTCAAGGCTGGTATGAGAACGACGAGGGTGATTTGAATGTGTTCCCGACCTTCTGTGATCCGGCAGGCGGGGAGCGCATTCAGGAAATAACGGGCGGTGTGAAAGCGAACAACTCGGTTGATTCCGGGATTGATTATATCTGTGCCCTTATGGAGCGCGGACAGTTTTTTGTGTGCTCAAAGTGTACTGGAGTCTTACAGGAAATTGCAGACTATGCCCGCGGCGAACAAAATCAGATCGTGAAAATTAATGACCATTATATGGACGCGATGCGCTATGCGATTTTCAGTCAGGTTCAGTACGGAATAATATGTTCATAATACTTTTGGTTTATAGCATTTTTCTGAAAAGAGGTGATACGATAATGATAAAGAAATTTAAAAAGCTACAAGGAGGACGCCACACATTACTGGCGGGTTTTTCAGGGAACGCCTTGAAGGGGGCAGAGGCCGTATGTATATGGCCTCAAATCTGATGCGATTCGCCGATTTCACCGCAGGGATACGGAAAGCGCTCGAAGGTTTTTCTACAGCTTCACAGGATTGGGATAGTGATCTTCGAGATCAGGATCCCTTTACAGAGGCGATGCATATCCCCGGAAATCAGGATTACTATCTTACCCATGCCTGGGTAAATATTGCTATCGGTATACTTATGCGGAATATCGGGCGGATCGAGTTTGTCATCAAAAAAGATGGGCAACGGGTCGGGTCGGGACCGGTATATTCACTTTTTAACCAGCCCAATAGGGTCCTTAATCGAGTTGAACTTTGGAAAGAAACGGGCGCTTGGTGGTTTCTGGAAGGAGAGGCTTTCTGGTATTTCGGTAACAGCTACGCCGGAGGCATTCCTGAAGAGATCCACATTCTCAATCCTCGCCGCATGAGCATGCGCGTCGAGGATGGTGTGGTCACCCGGTGGTTTTATACCAGCGACGGAGACGTGATCCCGATACTTCCGGACGAAATCGTCCATTTTCGCGAATGGAATCCCTGGAATCCCTGGCGCGGCGTTATCCCGCTCGTATCATTGAAGTACGAGCTTGAACAGGATACATGGGCAAATAAAACAAATTCTGACCTTCTTAAACATAATGCGATTCCGCAGGGGATTCTCAAGACAGATCAGCTAATCCGCGAGGAAGAGGCCGATCTCATCGAAGCGCGATGGGAACGTAAATACGGCAAGAACGCCAAAAACAGGAAGATTGCGGTTATCGGGAAAGGGACGGAATTCAAACCGCTTACCTTTTCGCCCGATGTGCTGAAGCTCTTTGACCTGAAACGGTGGAATCTCTATACGATACTTGCCAAGTACGGCATCCCTCCCCGTGTTGCGAACATTCAGGATGCGAAGGCGAACCTTTCCGGTACTGATACCGAAAGCCAGCATGCCGCATTCTGGAAATACACCCTGATTCCCATTCTCAAAAACTTCGAGATGATAGCGGAAACGCAGTTTTTCAGACGCTTCGGCCTTGCAGAACGGGGGACTTTTAACTTACAGGATATTCCCGAACTGCAAAAAAGTGAGGACGAGCAATCCAAACGTGATATTGAGGAGATGGCCGCCGGACTTAAAACAATCAACGATGTACTCACCGAGCGCGGTAAGCCGCTGAAAGCCTGGGGCGATACTTGGTATCGACCGGGGAATGTCGTTCCGGTTAACGACACTGAAAAACAAACATGAAGAGGGGAAGTGAATGAGCACAACTCGCGTTCTGTTATTCGGTTTTTGTAAAATGGCAGAGTATATATTTTCACCGATGGTCAGGGAAATGATCGGAGTGAAAGAAGTCGAAGTCGTGTATTCGATGAAAGATCTTGAGCATGTTGACAGCGGGAAGCTCGTCGACGTGATTGTAGTAAACGCTATGACCATAGGCTTTAACATGAACAGGCAGCTGCAGCGCATCAAGCTGTTATTTCCCGAAGCTTTTATCATTTGTATTTCGCCGCATAGAATTTCAGCCTTTTACTGCTGGAAGTTGATCAAGAACGGGATCGATGCGCTTCTGGCGAATATTGATTGTTGTACCGAGTATAAGCGGGCAGTGGCGGCAATACAGGTTCGCAGGCGCTATTACCCGCCAGAACTCAGGCAGAGTTTTGATGATAAGGAATTTACGGATAGCCGGGGATACCGGTTTTTAAGTATCAAGGAACATGATGTGCTGGTACTGACCCTGAAAGGTTTAACCCTCAAAGAAATTGCAGACCGGCTATTGATTGCCGAGACGACGGCATGCACGATGCGGAAAAATGCACTGCGAAAGATGGGTGTTGATAGCCTTGTCGAATTGGTGAAGATCGGTGTCCAGTTGAACCTGCACCAGACGGAGGAGAATTAACATGCTATGCAGATTACAAGGTTCACCCGTATTCGAGAAAGTGAGTCTGAAAACCCTTACATCTTTTATCAAAACAAATACAAGCGAAAGCGGGAAACTGAAAGAACCTCTCGAGATAATCCTCGCAGGATTTCTCGGAAAACAAGCAGATGAGGAAGACGACTCATATCCTTGGGTGTTTTCGACTTTTGACAATGACCGTTTCGACGAGCGGGTAGACCCGAAGGGTTGGGAATTGGACCGGTACATGGAAAATCCCGTTGTTCTTTGGGCACATTGCCACAGTATACCGGCTATCGGAACAGCCTTCGGTCTCGCTGTGAGTGATAACCTGTCTGGAAAGATCAGGTTCAACTCGAAGGACTATGATGAGTTTGGGTGGAGTATCGGAGAGCGGGTGAAAGCTGGCGTTATCCGCGCTGGTAGCGTTGGTATGCTGGTGAAGGAAATCGAGTGGATCGACCACAAGAAAAACCCGGAGGAAACAAGCGATCTAATCATCAGAAAGCAGGAACTGCTTGAGTTTTCGATCTGCAACGTTCCCGCCAATCCATTTGCGTTGCAGAAGGCTTGGTCGGGAACACAAAAAGGAACCGGCGCCCCTACCGTCAGTTCTCCGGAAAGCGGCCATTGGCCGTTTTTAGCTATGAATTAACACGGAGGAAGATATGGGAGACGGGATGCTTCTTGCCCTCAGCGACAGGCTGAAGGGAATGAAGCGGGTGGAAAAGACCGGCTTTACGAATGAGGAAACGGCTGCCGAGTATTTTGCTGAGAAGGAAGGTATTCTCGATGAAGTTGGCAAATCGCTTGCCGAGATCAAGAGCGCGACGACGACGGAACTTGAAGCCCTGAAAGGCACGCTGAAGGAACTGAGGCTTAACCTGAAAGGGCAAGCAGCAAATCCGAAGGAACTGTCCCGGACAGAACTTTGTTACCAGATGGGCAAGGCCATCGCCGCCGCATGGACAGGAAACCTGCAGACTCTCGGAGAGTTGCATTGCTGCCCGAACCTCAAGAGCGACAATTGGAACAACCCGCGGGACTTTGCCTGGACGGCGGAGAAAGGATTCCAGCTCTCGAACAACAAGGCTGCGTTGGGAGAGCCGATGGGCAATATGGCGACGAACGAGCAGTACCTCATCAATCCGATTTACGAGAACGCGATCATGCAGGATGCGGCAAAACAGTCTGTGATGATGAACCTCGTGAAGCACCGCCCGATGACCGGCCCGAGCATCTTTCTTCCCCAACGGGAGCGGGGCGGCGTGGAGCTTAAATGGCTTACTGCCTACGGCCAGAAGATCGACGGCTCGAAACCGCAAGGAGCCACCCGGGTCGAGCTCAAGGCTTATACGCTCGCGGGATTTATCCCATGGTTCGACGAGTTCGAGGAAGACGTGTTTGTCGATCTCGGCTCGATGTTTCTGGACGAGTTTACTGAGACCTATGCCCTCGAATTTGACCGGCAGTGCCTGCTTGCGAATAACGCGCCCTTTACGGGTGTTTTCAACGCAGCGGACATCAAGACAAAGACGATAGCGGGAGCTGCAGCGACAGCCCTCACCTACAAAGATCTCCGCGAGGCCGTCCTCATGGTACCTGCCGAGGAGCGGAAGGACTGCCGCTGGTTCCTTCACGAGTCTGTGCTTGCCCACGTTACCGGCATCGTCGACGCAAACGGCCGTCCGATCTGGCGCGGACCGATGGACGGGAAACCGGGAACGGTTGACGGCTACGCTTACACTGAAAGCCATATCCTGCCGCAGATGGGAGATATCGGTACGAATCAGGCGTTCGCGATATTCATGAATCCGAAGCGGATTATCCACGGAAACCGGAAGGGAGTCGAAATCAAACGCTTTGACGCGACGACTGAAGCACTCGAGTACGGTGAACTGTTTCTCCGGTTCCGGAAGCGAGACGGATTCCTTGTTACCCGTGCCAAGGGCAACATGGTTACCCTGAAGACGGGAGCGTAGCAGGATGAGCTATAACGCACACCTCAGCAAGGCAGGCATGATTCCCGCCCGAAGCGCCGCAGCTGCCACCGCAGTCGTCTTCCCGATAATACCCGCAACCGACCAGAGGGTAACCATTCCCTTTATCAGGGTTAGGGCGGGAGCCGCAGGAGGGAACCTTGCCGTTCTCCAGACCGAAGCCGTGTACAAGTTCAGCTTAAAGGTAAGTGGCGCGGTTCTGACGATTGCAGGTATTCCCACAGGTCTTTCCGGCCGGCATGTCGTTGTCAGGCACCCGGGAGGGGAGACGAAGGCAACGACGATCACTGCCCAGACAGGCGAAGCCGTGACCCTCGCCGACAGCATGCCGGCGACGGACGGCTCGACCCTCTACCTGATCGGGACCGTAACCAATCCGAATACCGCTCTTTTCCCCCTTACGATAACTGCCTCGACTATATTACAGGCTGATTGCCCCGGTGTGGTGATCGGAAGGGAACTCGGCTGGCCGATGTTGCTCCATCTGGCAAATACCGACGGCGACCAGAAAATAGAAGGAGGAACCGTGGCGTACATCGGGGTTTAAAAAACAGGTTTTGCGGTTGAATTCAAGAATTCAGGCAGAAATTCAGGTATTCAACCGGTTGAATTCAGGAATTCAGGTTTTTAGGTAGGGGATGAGGGCCACAAGGACTCATCCCTTTTTGTAAATAAGGAGCACAGAATGCAGGATTTGATGGATTTTAAGGTGGTATCGGAACTACTGGGTCTCGATGAACGGGACGTAAAGCGGAACAGGCTGTTTTTAAGTGCGGTGTCGGAGGAAATTTGCCTTTACCTCGACCGGAACTTGCTTGCCGGAAAGATAACCGAGAAACAGTTGACGAACTTGTGCGAATTTTACCCCGAACAGTATCCAGTACGGGAATTTATTGAGATTGTTGACGACAACAGCGGGGGCGTTGTGTCTCTTACCTCAGAAAGTACAATACGCGATATTCAGCGCCCAGATGCCCACCGGAACCGTTTCTACCGGATACAGGGCGAACGGGACCGGACGATCCGCTTTACCTACCGCTACGGGTATGAACTGAACGAACTGCCCGCCCTGATACAGGCCTGTGTACTCGACCTGATGCGAGATCGCCTAGAGGCCTTGAGTTCGCCGGATGAGGATGTTCCCGATAGCCAAGAACGGCTCAAGGACATTGCCGTGTACCGGAAGCTGTACCTCTGATGATTGATATACCGGAAGAACGACTCCTGAAAGAAATAACCGACCTTCTCATGAATGAACTTCCGAAGGTACTTCTGGAGATGGAAGAACAGTCGAAAGATGGGATCAGGCTGCCACCCTTCCGGTATGTGGGGTTGGAGGAGAAGATGCCTGCGGGAACGGGGTTGCCGTATGCTTTTGTTGAGATTGAAGAGGCGGAATATACGGAGAAAGACAGAATAGTGAAAAACGTCATCTATTCTTTGAAGGTAACAACGAAGTTGTCAGACATTAGCATCATTTGGCGATATATTACAACTTTACGGAAAATATTAACATGGGCAAATATAGATATCTTCAAAATTTCAATAGAAAGTGCAAATAATAAAGGCGAGATACGCATAAAGGTCTATTCTATAGAAAGCAGAGAAATAAATAAATAAAATCTTTTAAAGTTATATAAGTAGTGGTACACTAAATTACAAATTATCACTTAAAAACACCCAGCTTTGCTGATTTTTACCCGCATTTCCTTTATGGCATAGTTTCAGCTGGTTATTTATATCGAAAGATGAAAATGTTGTTAGATTAATTCTAAAGTTGGAGACATATGAACAGGCAAATCCTTTTCGATGAAATAGAATCGCGGCTAAGCTGGTTAGCCACTCGTATCGAACTTCGCTCTTCCCTGAATATTCTCAACCTCAATCTACACTCTGAGGATTTTTATAAACATTTGCTCAACGCTGTGTACGGATTAGCCTTGGTCAATCTCAACGATGTTGAGCAAAATGTTGCCGGGCTTGATTTGATAGACGACCAGAAGAAACTAGTTGTCCAAGTCTCGTCAACAGCCACCAAACAAAAGATTGAGTCAACTTTAGCAAAGAACTTTGCTAAGTATAAAGGTTTCACCTTTCGATTTGTCTCGATTTCTAAGAAGGTTTCTGGGCTTTCAAAACTAAAAATTCTAAATCCGTCTGGGTTGCTCTACGACCCGGACCAAGACACGTTAGATATTTCCAAAATCCTCTCACATATCAAGGGTCAAAATATTGAGACAATAAAAAAAATTCGTGACCTTGTCTTCAATGAACTCAAGCCTGTAGTCGACCGAGATAAAGTCGAGACAAATCTTGCAACAATAATTGATATTCTCGCACAAGTTGACTGGAAACTAGCTGTTGGTTTTTCGACACAAATAATTCCTTATGACATTGAGAATAAAATTTTATTCAACAAGCTTTCCTCGGCCCGAGTTCTTATTGACGACTATAAGTCATATTACTTCAAAATCGATCAGATATACTCGACTTTCGATGAGCAAGGTACGAATAGAAGTCTATCAGTCCTAAACGGTTTGCGGAATCTCTATGTGCAGAATATGAAAGATCCAGATTCCGATGCTGTTTTTAGTTCTATTGTAAGCGAAGCGATGGAGCGGATTACCGAGAGTGCTAACTACACTCCGATTCCAACGGAAGAATTGCAGATGGGTGTTGAAATTCTCACCGTAGATGCCTTCATTCGGTGTAAGATATTCGAAAATCCAGAAGGGTACCTGAATGCTGCTTCCCGATAATATTCATCCCGAGCAAACAATCTACTATAATGCTTCATTCGTTATTACGCAGTTAATCGAATATAGAAATGTAGAATTACTCAGGCTTTATCAGAAAGTTATTGATCGGAAGTACATGTCCTTTTCAACCTTTCAGCTATGCCTTGACTGGTTGTTCCTAATCAATGTCATAAAGAGTGATGACGGGATGGTGGTAGTGTTATGTACTTGAAACAGCTTCGAATTGAGAAAGCGTCCGGCGAGATAATCCAAGACATTTTCTTTAAACAGGGATTAAATCTCATTGTTGACAATACGCCCCCAGAGAATTCGAAAGAGACAGGAAACAATGTAGGCAAGACTACCGTCTTGAAGCTTGTTGACTTCTGTCTAGGAGGAAAAGCGAAATATATCTATACTGAACCAGAGAACTTGAAAAACGAATATAAGTTAGTCAAAGATTTCCTAGTAGACAACGGTGTTCTTATCACGCTCTGGCTGACCACAAACCTTACGGATACCAATGCTACAGTCTATATGATCGAAAGAAATTTCTTGCAAAAAAGTAAGAGAATTCAACGATTCAATGCAGTTGAACGAACAGATGATGAATTTGACGAATGCCTCACAGATCTTTTATTTCCTGGAACTTTTGGAATGAAGCCAACATTTTCTCAGATCATCGCTCACAATATTAGGTATTCCGATCTCTCACTAAACAATACCTTGAAAATCCTAAATCGTTATACTAGAGATGATGAATACGAAACCCTTTATCTTTTCCTTTTTGGTTGTGACTACGACCAGGGTGATTCGAAACAAGCTCTACGGACGAAGATCGATATTGAAGAAAAATTTAAGAGTCGGCTTGAGAAACATCAAACTAAAACAGCCTATGCAGCCGCCCTTGAGATACTTATCGCGGAAATTGAAGAACTAGAGAAGAAACGAACACTAATACAAATTAATCCATCATTTGAATCTGACATAATCCAATTGAACGAGGTAAAGTTCGAGTTAAACCAGAAGGCTTCTGAGATTTCAAACCTACAACTGCGTATCAATATCATATCAGAGGCAAAAGAAAAAATTGAGCTAACCCATTCAGAAATCGATATTACGCAGCTTAAACAGATCTACGAGCAAGCAACAAGTTTGATTATACCACTACAGAAGACATTTGATGACCTCGTGAATTTTCATAATACGATGGTAAAGGCCAAGGTTAGATTTATTGAAAAAGATCTCCCTGAACTTCATTTGCTTTTTCGAACACTTTCTGAGAGTCTTCATGAGCTTCAAAAGAAAGAAATTGAACTTAACTCAAGAATTGTCCAAGGCGATACATTTATAGACCTTGAGCATACACTTGCAGAACTCAATTGTTTATATCAGCGAAGGGGTGAATATGAGAGCGTCATTTCACAGCTTAGTGAAGTTGAAGACAAACTGGTTGAGCTAAATTCTGACTTGGCAAAGATTGACGAAGGGTTGTTTTCACCAGACTTCCGAAAGGCTATTCAAGAACAGTTGAACAAGTTCAACCGACATTTTTCAAATGTTTCCTTTGAGCTATATGGAGAGCGATATGCTGTAAAATTTGACGAAAAAGAGTGGAGAAATCGAAAGGTATATGAATTTAGTGCTTTTAATACTAACTTTAGCACAGGAAAGAAACAGGGTGAAATTACTTGTTTTGACATTGCATATACGCTTTTTGCCGACGAGGAAAGAATTCCTTGTATGCACTTTCTATTAAATGACAAGAAAGAGCTCATGCATGGAAATCAACTCATGAAAATTAGCTCCTATGTTAACTTGAAAGACATTCAGTTGGTCACATCAATTCTTAGGGACAAACTACCCAAGGAACTGGTCGCTAAAAAAAACATAATATTGGAACTCTCGCAGCGTGAAAAGTTGTTCAAGATTGAAGAACTAACAACGAGAACAACTTGATTTTTATCATGCTTAACCCACTTGTTGTTCTATTATTAACTAGATTCATTCGATAGAGTGATAAATGGAAAAGAAAAAAAGAAAGGAGAATAATTAATATTAACATTAGATATCTGCTAAATGATTTCAAAAAAAGGAGTAATTTCTGAAGATGTTTTAAAATATAGTACCATTTAAAATGGTTCTGCTTAAGCAAGGTATTAGTAATATAAATTGCCGGGTAAGATTTTTAGAGAATAACCAAAAAATGATAAACAAGCATTTGCCTTATTTATAATTTTTTTTAACCAAGGCTCAGGCATGAAGGGAAATTTGGAGAAAAAAGTGAAGATACAAAAAATTAGTTTGTTTGTTATATTAAGAATATTCATATGTAGTTTTCTTATTTTTGAATTTATAGAAATGATAAAAATTTTAGATTTTCAGTTTTTATATAAATGTATACGTGGTACATCAAAATTACTTATCCTTTTTTATTTTTTCTTGTTTGTTTTTTCTGTTTTATATTTTAAGTGTTTTGATAAAGCTAAGTTGGTAATTTTAAGTTGTAGACTGGATTTGTTATTTACAGCAATTATTGGTGCAATAATATCTCACAAAGTTGATATTTTTTTTTATCTAAATAAAATGTCTTTTTTTTCTGATAGAATGATTGTTTCATATAGAGATTTATTAATCATAATTATTAATTGGATAAAAGAGTTTCAATTAGCTAATTTTAGTTTGATTTTATTTATACCGCCTGTAGCGGTTTTTTTCGCTGTAATCCGCTACTATATAATAAAATTAATAGATGAGCGAACTGTTAATCATTCAAGGATTGTTGATGATAATGAAATATTAAGCGAAGAATATGATAAACTAAAAATTAGTTCAGAAGCGTGCAATTATGCTGAAAAAATTTGGAATAATGGTGCTAAAGATTCAATTGTTTTTGGACTAGATGCTCCATGGGGTTCCGGAAAATCCAGTTTTTTGAATATCGTTATTCAATATTTTAACAAAACATATGCACAAAAAGTAATTGTTTATAAATTTAACCCAACACAATACCAGAATAAAGATAATATAATCAATGTTTTTGCAAAAAACCTAGTTATTGAAATTAGAAAAAAAGTATATATACCCGAATTGTTTTCAATAGTTTTGGCGTATTCTAAAGTTTTATCTAATTCATTAAGTAGTTTTTCTCAATTTGGTGTAAATTTTTCATTATATCAAAAAAAGGAAAATCTAGAAAATTTATTTCAAAAATTAGAGAACTTAATGAATTCTATAAACAAAAAAGTAATAATTATTATTGATGACCTGGATAGACTTGATTTCAATACTATAAAAGAAATAATTTTGGTGATACAAAAAGGATTTTCATTACCAAATATGACATTTGTTCTATGTTATGATACAGGAAATATTAGTGTATTAGATGAAAAAAATCATGAAGCTGAAAATATTTCTCAATTTTTGGAAAAGTATATAAACATTAAAACAAGTATATATATAGATTTTAAAACCCTGTCACATTATTTTGTTGAAATGTATAAAAATTTATTATCTTCTGATCTTTTAACTAATACAACAATTATTTCCAGAATAATTAATGGAATTGAACAAATCTATAATTCTTCAGAATTTTATAAATATAGACCTTTCTTAAGTAATGTTAGAAAAATAAAAAGACTGATTAATACCGTTTTTATGCTTGATTTAAATTCAGTAGATTTTGTGAACTGGGATATTAATATTCAGGATTTAGTTGATTTATTACTTATTTATGTAAATTATCCCAATATATTTAGAATAATATATGATTCTGAAACAGCAGGAAAAAAAGGGTTTTTCTCGATTCAAAGTGTGGAAGGCTATAATAGCCAAGCAACAAAGTACGAAAATAACGAAAAATATATTTCCTATATTGCAAATTTAACTGAACATGAGAAATTCTTAGTTAATAAAATATTTGGAGCAGAAAGGATAAATAAAAGTTGCGATGATCCATCCTCTTTGGCTTGTGTGAATGGATCTGAGTATACAACTGAAAATAGAAATTTAGAAAAATATATTAACTTAATTATTAATCAACGCAAACCATTGAAAATAGAGGAATATAATTTTTATAAAAATGTACGAGATGAAATTATTGCATGTAAAAAATCAATTAGTGAAATAATTTGGCATAAAGAGTTTAATGAAGATAACGGTTCAAGAACCCATGAAAATTTGTATAAAATTTTATATAACACACCTTCTAACGAATTTAATGTAATTAATTCAAAGGAAATAATTAGGTTTATAATAGATAATATACATTTTCACCCACTTATAAATGATGATAGATCATTTGGTAGTAGATCTTCAATGATACTCAACCTAATCAATTTTTTAGATAAATTTGGATGGTATGACAAAGCAGATAAATTTTTCGATAACTCAAATGAGAATGTCATAAAAATAGCACATGTAATTTTTGAAACTACAGATTCAAATGCTAGTATTATTAATTCATTTATTGAGAAGAATTCTTCTATTTTGATAGCACTATATGATTTATTAATTTTTAGACTCTTTTGTTGCTCGAGTAGAGGTGGAAGAAACCATAACCTCTCGCGTGCTTTGATTTGTTATTCAAACCCTGGTTTAAAAACAGATGGTGTTGTTACAGAATTAGTAATACAAGAAGTACGCTTGTTATCTCAAAAAATATTTGAAATATTTCAGAATGAAATTATTGAAAAGCAAATTAATATTTTTGATCTATTTCAAGATATACAAACAGATGTATTTTTGGGGGAATTCTCAGTGTATTTAAGAAAAAAATTTTCTGAAGGTGAAATAGTTAGTAAAATATTAAAAGCAAAAAATGATATTTTGTCATTTGTTCTTTACCAACTAAGTAATGATATTAATTCTAGTGGCATAGGTTGTGGATACTATAACTCGAAAGGAATAGAAAGCGACGTACATAAAGGACAAATAAAGATATTAATGAATACATATTTATTTGAGTATTGCTTCAATCGTGAAAAATCACATAATGCATACGATTATTTGTTTACCTATTTGACAAAGTTTATAAGTAATGATGGATTTCAAACAGATTATAAGATAATTCATAAGGAAACATATCTCATGAAAATATTATATGAAGTTAAAATAGAAATACTAAAAAAATATTGGATAAAAAATAAAGATGAGATTCTGCGTTATGCTGATAAACTTGATCAAAATATTAAAGATGTTAATATCAATGAATTAATTGGTATTGTAAGTGCAATAGTATCTGAATCCAAGGACAGCGATTCAAGTAATTAAGGAGAATATGAAAAGCTGTATGGATTGATAGATGTACGTACGGATTTATAAGTGGCCAATGCGCTAACGCGTATAGGATCAGAGGTGTTTTTATGCGACTTTCAACACCATTCAGGGCGTTGGTCGTATTTATATAATATTATTCAACTTAATAGCGGAGAAGCCATATGACCAAAGACGAAGGTAGAAAAGCAGTTGAAAGACTTGTAAATGATTTTGAACAAAATGAAAGTCATTATTTGACAAAAGATTTCCAGGAAACAGAAGTACGTAATAGATTTATTGATCCTTTTTTTACTGCTTTAGGTTGGGATTTTCTTCAAACTGATATTACAAAAGCAGAATGGGATGTTCACAGAGAATTTTCACAACGTGACAATTCAAGTACTAAAAAGCCGGATTACGCTTTCAGAGTAAAAGATGGGCATAATTTTAAGGTTAAGTTTTTTGTAGAAGCCAAGGCTCCGTGGGTAAAATTGACAGACTATGATCCAGTATATCAGGCAAAAAGATATGCCTTTTCTTCTCATGGTAAAACACCCATTGTTATACTTACAGATTTCCAAGAATTTAGAGTATTTAATGGTTTTCAAAAACCTATTTATGAAAA